>JAFGQZ010000075.1 GCA_016935435.1 Bacteroidales bacterium | reverse complement strand
GGAATTTATCTGAAAAATATTTTTTCTTTTCTAATATAAATATATAAAAAAATTACAAATACCTAATACTCTTATATCGCTGTGGCGACTTATCTTTTCCAATTTTAAAACAGTAGTTCATCAATATTTCATGCGAACCGGTTGAATACCTGCTTAAAGCCGAGGTTTGAAAATCGTATGCGTACCCTACTTTAAGCCCGTCAAGAATCATCAGCCCCAGCATTCCTATTGCAGATGATCCGGCCCTATATGAAACGCCTCCCCATATTTTTTTATTGTACATTAACGTAGTATTCAGATCAAAAGTTACAATAGAACCATCGGAATATAAATTTACTGCTGGTTGTAATTCAAAGGCAGGGTTCGAAAGCTGCACTTTATAGCCCGAAGTAATATAATAATGGGGGCGGAGTTTTTCACTGGCTGTTGATGCAACAGAGGTAGCCGATGCTGCTGCTCCGGCATAATCGATTTCTGAGGCATAGGCATTTAGTACCGATATACCAAAATATATATCATCGGCACGGTAAAAAATACCGGCACTAAAGGCATAGCCTTTTGCTCCCCCTTCGCCTGTGGATTGGGGAATGTTGGGATCGGTTGTAGGGTTAAATGCGCCGGCCCCGTCCCAGTTGGCTTTAAGGGTGTACTGATTAAACCCCCCGTTTATGCCTATTCCCAGCGTGCCGTTTGCAACAGTAAACCTAAAGGCATAGCCAATGCGCAAATGATAGTTATTGTAAAAGCCATATTTATCCTGTAGAAAAGAAAAACCTGCGCCGTGTTTGCCACCAAAAAGGTTAAAAGGAACTTCGGTATCGACATAAGTATCGGTTGGGCGCCCTGGCATTTTTAACCAGCTATTTTTATGTATAAGGGTGGCACATACCATATCTTCGCTGCCGAGGCTTCCGGGGTTTGTGCGTGAATAGTCGTACATAAAATAGCTTACTTCGGGTAATTGCTGGGCTAGAACAAAAACCGGGCAGACGATAACAACTATGGCTATTATAATTTTTTTCATTTGGGTTTTTCCGGGTCCCTGGTAAACTATTTTTTTATAAAAAGTAAAATAAACAAAAATATTATATCCGTACAAGCATAGTAATTAACATGCTTTTGGATATTTTTTCAAGTATAATCATTTTTTTATCCCATTTTCTGAAAAGTTTTCCACCATATATCGGGCACTTCATGGTTACATGCTGTATGGTAATCGTCTATTGAACAAGAAACAGTAGTAGAGGCACTGTTTGTTATATTTGGCACTTCGAGCCACCAACGGTCGGTTTTCATACTTTTGTAAAAGGTCATATCATGATCCAGATCGGTATGTGCAACAATAAAAGTTTTAAAATTATTATTATCGGGGCCTGGTGTTTCGATTATACGGTTTTCAAGCCCATCGATAAAATGCCAAATCATTTGTGCTGCTAACGCAGCAGTTTGGTTATTATTGTCGAGACGGGCATTTGTTTCAAAAATTCCCAGTACCCTTACCATATCGCTTAAGCCTGCATAGCGTGCTATCTGGCAGCCTTCTTCGGAATAAAACCCGTTGGGGTTCGACCTGTAGTGGCCGGGGGCGTCGGCTTGCCTTACAGAGCCAATGTCGAAACTTACAATATCGGAATCGCGCAATAAGGGTTCGATTTTTTTGAGGTCGCCCCTTACTTCGCCCAGTCGGATTGCATCGTGGAAAAGTTTACTTACCAGTTCGAGGTTTGCTTTTTCTGTAAGGTAGGCCTGGTGCCCGACATTAACAAATTTGAACAACTTGTTTTTCTTTGGCAACAATTCAATAAGGTACGAAGCAGAGTCGAATTTTAGGGCATCTTTGTTCAGGTCTATCCGCGAGTCGATTACTGCTAGGTTTACCGAGTTTTTATAGTTTTCGCAGGCATTAAATGCTGGTATTGTTAAATCCTGGGTACCGCCTATTATAATAATGGTTAAATTGTCGCACAACAGCTGGTAAACTACTTCTTTAAGGGCAAAATAGGTGTCGGTATATGTGTTGCCGGGTTTTATGTTGCCCAGGTCAACAATTTTTAATTTCGACACGGGGCTAATAAGCTTATACAGCTCTATGCGGACTTTTTCGGGGGCCATGGCCGAACCTTTATTGGGCGAGTTGCGGTCTTCAGGTACCCCAACAATGGCCATATTGTAGTTGCTTAAATCTCCCAGGTCAACATTTGCGGTATTTACTGTTATTGTAAAGTTGAAAAGTTCTTTGCTATTAAGGACATATTCCTCGGGTTTATCTAATTCAACCGGGTTTAAGTAATCGTTAAGTACCATTGTGGTTTGATTATTTTTTCGATTTTTTCTTATCGGCTTCTTCAATAATTTTCATGCAATCGTCTTTTTTTAGCTCTGTGGCTTCATAACCTTTAGGTATCTTGTAATTGTTTTTCTGGTACGATATGTATGGGCCCCAGCGGCCGTTCAGGACTTGCAGTTCGTTTTCGTCGCCAAAAGTTTTGATAAATTTATTTTTGTCTTTTTCGCGTTTCTCACCAATTAGTTCAATGGCCCTTTCGGCAGTTATGGTATATGGGTCGTCGATATTTTTTTTAAGGGAATAAAATTGTTTGTTGTGCCGCACATAAGGTCCAAATTTGCCTATGCCCACAACCATTTCTTCGTTCTCATAGAGCCCCAGGCTACGTGGCAACTGAAACAAAGCCAGGGCTTCTTCGAGGGTAATGGTTTCGATATGTTGCCCTTTGCGCATACTGGCAAACCGCGGTTTTTCACTTGTGTTTTCGTTTTTTGCACCAATCTGGACCACAGGGCCGAACCTGCCCATACGGGCAATTACTGGTTTTCCCGATTCCGGGTCATTGCCGATAACACGTTCTCCTTTTGTATAATCCGAAATTTCCAGGGTATTTTCTACATTTTTGTGAAATGGCACATAAAAGGAGCCTATCATTTTTTTCCAGTCCATATTGCCCGAGGCAATATCGTCGAATTCTTTTTCTACAGAGGCAGTAAAATTAAAATCGAGTATATCTTTAAAATATTCAACCAAAAAATCATTTACAATCATACCAATATTGTCAGGGAACAATTTGGCTTTTTCGCTGCCCGAAATTTCTGTTTTTACCTGGCTGCTAACAGCATTTCCTTTTAAACTGAGCTGTGTATAGTTTCTTTCGTTACCTGCACGGTCTTCTTTAATAACGTAGCCCCTGTTGAGTATGGTAGAAATTGTAGGTGCATAGGTCGAGGGCCTTCCTATACCTAGTTCTTCGAGCTTGCGTACAAGGCTTGCTTCGGTATATCGGGGAGGGTGGTTGGCAAATCGTTGGGTTGCCAAAATTATTTCACGGTCAACAACTTGTCCTTTTGCTACCGGGGGGAGCAAACCTTTTTTTTCTTCATCGTCGGTTTCATCGTCGGTCGATTCGATATATACTTTCAAAAAACCTTCGAATTTTAAAACTTCGCCACTGGCAATAAATTTTTCGGGGGTGCCCGATACTTCAATTTCGGCAGTTGTTTTTTCCAGCCTGGCATCGCTCATTTGCGATGCTATGGCTCGTTTCCAGATTAATTCATACAATCTTTTTTCGTTATTGTTGCCAGCTACGGTTTTTTTATCGAAATAGGTGGGCCTGATGGCTTCGTGGGCTTCCTGGGCGCCTTTCGATTTTGTTTTATAGTTGCGTATTTCTGAAAATTCTTTCCCGAATTCCGATTCAATAATTGATTTTGCTGAATTGATAGCCAAATCGGAAAGGGTTACTGAGTCGGTACGCATGTATGTTATGTGACCCGATTCATATAAGCGTTGGGCAATGGCCATTGTTTGCGAAACCGAGAAGTTTAGTTTTCTGCTGGCCTCTTGTTGTAATGTTGATGTTGTAAAGGGGGCTGCCGGTGACTTTTTCGATGGTTTGGTATTTACGTCGCCTATAGTAAATTTTGCCCCTTTGCACTTTTCAAGAAAGCTGTGTGCTTCGCTTTCCCCGACAAACCTTTTGTTTAGCTCGGCTGTTAGTTTATTTTTTGAACCGTCTGTAAGAAAATTGCCCGTTACCCTGAATGCCGAGCTGGACTTGAAATTAATTATTTCGCGCTCGCGTTCAACAATAAGCCGTACGGCAACACTTTGCACCCTTCCGGCCGATAGTGATGGTTTTACTTTTCTCCAGAGGACGGGCGAAAGTTCGAAGCCAACGAGCCTGTCGAGTACCCTGCGCGCTTGTTGGGCATTTACAAGGTTTTGATCGATTGACCGGAAATTTTTGAGCGAATCTTTAATGGCCTTTTCGGTAATTTCGTGAAATACTATCCGCCTTGTTTTTTCAGGTTTTAGTCCCAACACTTCCGACAAATGCCATGCAATTGCTTCCCCTTCACGGTCCTCATCAGATGCCAGCCAAACAATTTTGGCGTCTTTTACAAGTTTTTTTAATTCAGCAACAATTTTCTTTTTATCGTCGGGAACAATGTACTGGGGTTCGTAATTGTTCGCTATTTCAATTCCATACTCCTTCTTCGACAAATCGCGAATATGCCCCATGCTCGAGGTTACCTGAAAATCTTTTCCTAAAAATTTCTCAATTGTTTTTGCTTTTGCCGGAGACTCAACTATAACCAGGTTCTCTATCATCGAAATTGTTTTATATCAGAAAATATAATAATATTGAATTAAACAGGTAAAAATAAATAATTAATACTTTTACATGCTAAATATAGTTATACTATAAAATCGGTACTCAAATTTTTACCGGCAAATATGAATAAAATTTTTTTGGGAGTTTTAGAAAACATAAAAAATAAATATCAGAACTGAAATGGATGTTAAGAATTTTCGAAGGTATAACCTTGTATTTTGGGCTATTGTTTTTGTTCCTCTCACAGTTATTACTTTATTTTTTGTGCTGGCTGCCAGTGGTAAGTTAGGATATATGCCCCGTACCGATGATCTCCAGAACCCAAAAATTAACCTTGCAACACTTATTATTTCTGAAGACAACGAAATTTTAGGAAGTTTATACACTAAAAACCAAAACCGCACCTATGTTGATTTTGAAAGGCTGCCAACTAATCTGGTCGATGCACTTATAGCATCGGAAGATGTTAGGTTCTACAGGCATTCGGGCATCGATTATAAAGGTACATTCAGGGCTGTTGCAATGTTAGGTTCCAGGGGCGGGGGCAGCACCATAACACAACAATTGGCGAAACAACTTTTCCATAACCCGGCCCAAAATTTTGTTGAAAGGTTATTGCAGAAACTTAAAGAGTACATCATTGCCGTTAAGCTCGAAAAATCATATACCAAAAATGAAATTATTGCATTGTATTTCAATCAGTACGATTTCTTATACAATGCTGTGGGCATAAATTCTGCTGCACAAATATATTTCAATAAAATTCCCGATTCGCTAAAAATAGAAGAATCGGCAATATTAGTAGGTATGGCCCAAAACCCATCGCTGTTTAACCCCGTAAGGCGGCCTGCGCTTGCTTTGGAAAAGCGCAACAGGGTTTTCGGGCAAATGAAAAAATACGGTTATATTTCACAGGCTGAATTTGATTCGCTCAAAAAATTACCGGTTAAGCTCGATTTTCAGCCTTCAAGCCATAATGTTGGGCCGGCAACCTATTTCCGGGAATATATTAAGCAATATATGACCTACAAAAAGCCACGTCGTAAGAACTATAATAATTATTCGCAATACCAGGGCGATTCGGCCCAATGGGCCGACGATCCGCTTTTTGGTTGGTGCAACAAGCAATCGAAGCCCGATGGCAGCCATTACGATATTTATACCGATGGCCTTCGGATTTACACAACCATAAACTATAAAATGCAATTGTATGCCGAAGAGGCAGTTAAGGTTCACCTGGGCGGATATTTGCAGGATGAGTTTTTTAAAGAGAAAAAAGGGCGGAAAAGGGCCCCGTTTTCGGCCGATTTGACCAATGAAGAAATCGATAAAATTTTGCGACATGCCATACGTTGGAGCGACAGGGGCAAAATGTTGTTCAACCAGGGAATGCCGATGAGCGATATATTTAAGGAATTTAAAAAACCTGTTGCCATGAAAGTTTTTTCTTGGGATGGCGATATTGATACTGTTATGAGCCCGCTGGACTCTATTCTTTATTATAAACATTTTTTGCGCACAGGTTTTATGGCCATGGACCCGCATACCGGTTTTGTTAAAGCCTATGTTGGGGGAATAAATTTCAGGCACTTTAAATACGATATGGTAACCCAGGGCAAAAGACAGGCTGGTTCTACTTTTAAGCCATTTCTTTACATACTTGCCATGCAGGAGGGGTATTCTCCCTGCTATGAAGTGCCTGTTGTTCCCGTTAGGTTTAAGGTTAACGACACCATTTGGGAGCCCCGTTCGACATGCAGCAAAGAAGATTTAGGTACGCTTAAGCCGCTGAAATGGGGCCTTGCGCGTTCCGAAAACTATATTTCTGCCTTTATGGTTTCGTTGTTTAAACCACAGCCAATTGCCGATATTGCCTATAAAATGGGCATCGAAAGCTATATCGATCCGGTTCCTTCAATGATTTATGGCACTTCCGATATGAGTGTTAAGGAAATGGTTGGGGCATACAGTACCTTCGCAAATAAAGGGGTACATACCAGCCCGGTTTTTGTTACCCGTATCGAAGATAAATTCGGAAACGTGCTTGCCACCTTCCAGCCCGAATCGAAAGAGGGCATAAGCGAAGAAACTGCCTATCTGATGTTAAACCTTATGCAGGGTGTTGTAGATTTTGGGACCGCGGCACGTTTGCGCTATAAATACCAGTTTACTGCCGACATTGCCGGAAAAACCGGCACAACAAATAACCACAGCGATGGATGGTTTATTGGTATTGCCCCAAAATTGGTTGCTGGTGCATGGGTTGGCGCCGAAGACCGCAGCGTGCATTTTAATAACCTGGCCATGGGCTCGGGCACCAGCATGGCTTTGCCTGTTTGGGCCGAATTTATGCAGCGGGTATATGCCGACTCATCGCTGGGTATCTTGCAATCGGATGTTTTTGAAAAACCGCTAAACATTTCGCTTGATTTAAACTGCGGCGGACAAAATTCAATGATTGAACAGTATTTGAAACCAGGCAGCGACTTTGACCTGATGGAAACTGAAGATTTTTTGTTCGATTAGCTGTTTCCCCTGAAAATTAGTTTTAAGGCATCGTTTATCGACGATGCCTTTTGTATTTCTATACCTTTGTAATTCAATGGCATGTTTTTATGGTAGGCAGAAACAACAAATTTTGTGAACCCCAGCTTTTGTGCTTCCTCTATGCGGTGTTCAATTTTGTTTACCGGCCTTAGTTCGCCTGTGAGGCTAATTTCGGCACAGCAACATATAGTTTGGTTTACCGGTTGGTCGGTACGCGACGATACAATTGCTGCAATTATTGCCAGATCGGCAGCTGTATCCTGAATTTTCATTCCCCCGGCAATGTTCAGAAAAACATCTTTGTTCGAAACATTCATGCCAGCTTTCTTTTCAAGCACTGCCAGCAGCATGTTCAACCTTTTATAATCGAAACCGGTTGCAGTGCGTTGGGGCGTGCCGTAAGCCGAAGAGCTTACCAATGCCTGGGTTTCAACAAGAAGTGGCTTGATGCCATCGAGTGTGCAGGCTGCGGCAACACCGCTTAAGTTATTTTCGTTTTGGTGCAGGAAATACCCTGAAGGGTTTAATACCTGGTGAAGCCCCGACTGGTCCATCTCAAATATGGCCAGTTCCGGAACTGCACCAAACCTGTTCTTTAAGGTACGAAGAATGCGAAAATCCAAATGCTGATCGCCTTCGAACTGAACAACAGTATCGACAATATGTTCAAGAATTTTTGGCCCGGCCAGCAGCCCATCTTTTGTAATATGCCCGATTATTAATACCGGTACCGACGATTCTTTTGCAATGCGGAGCAATTGGGCTGCACACTCGCGTACCTGTGTAACACTTCCGGGGGCCGGCTCAGCAAGGCCCGTGTATATGGTCTGAATAGAATCTATAATTAGCAGCGATGGCTTTTCGTTATTAAACTGGGCAATAATGTCTTCCAGAAGGGTTTCGTTATAAATCAGGCATTCGTTGTTAAGGGGGCCAATGCGCCCGGCCCTCATTTTAATCTGAGAGGCATTTTCTTCGCCGCTTACGTATAAAACTTTTTTGCGGCTGTTTAGGGCTAGTTGGAGCGCCAGTGTTGATTTGCCAATTCCGGGTTCGCCGCCTAACAAAATAAACCCGCCGGGAACTATGCCCCCTCCAAGTATGCGATCGAATTCCGAAATGCCTGTTGCAATGCGTGTTAAGCTTTCCGATTGAATCTTGTCAAAACTCAGGGGTTTTGTTGCCTCTTTGTTTGACAAACCATCATAGCGGCTATTTATTGGTTTTGTTATTTTCAGTTCTTCAACATAGGTATTCCAGCTGCCGCACGATGGGCATTTGCCTATCCATTTAGGCGAATCGGCGCCACATTCCCGGCAAACAAACAAGCTTTTGGTTTTGGCCATGGTACATTACGATATACATTCGAAAATTACCGAAATATATCAAATTATAAAGAAATTGATATATGCTAACGAAGAAGGTTTGTTTCGGGATTGGGAAAAATAATCGATGGTTTGAATTTTCGGGCCTCCTCCATGTCCATCATGGCATAAGCCATAATTATTACGATATCGCCAACAGCAACTTTGCGCGCAGCAGGGCCGTTTAAACAAATTTCGCCACTTCCCCTGTCGCCTTTTATGACATAGGTTTCTATTCGCTCGCCATTGTTGATGTTAACAATTTGTACTTTTTCATTTTCGATAATGTTCGAGGCGTCCATCAAATCTTCGTCGATGGTAATGCTCCCAACGTAATGCAAATTCGCCTCGGTAACCTTAACCTGGTGAATTTTTGATTTTACTACATGCACTAACATAACGGGGCAAATTTACGAATTAAATTGAATATTGTCTATTAACCTTATTTTACCCGCAAATACAGCAATGCAGGCTGTACACAGGTTTTTGTTGCCGAAATGTTCAACCGGCAGCAGGCTGTTGTTGTCAACAATTTCGAAATATTCAAGCTCCAGTTCGGTATTTTTTTGGTAAAGCATGTTAATTTCCTGTTTAATCTCACCGGGGCTTTTAGTTTTTGAAAGTTCAGATGCAAACAACAACGAGTTATAAATAAAGGGTGCGGCATTTCGTTTTTCGGGTTCAAGCAATGCGTTCCTGGAGCTCATAGCAAGGCCGTCGGCTTCGCGCACTATATCGCATGGAACAATTTCAACAGGGTAATTATAATCGATGGCCATTTTTTTTATAACCGCGAGCTGCTGGAAATCTTTTAGGCCAAAATAGGCCCTGTCGGGTTGTACGGCATCGAAAAGTTTTGAAACAATTTGGGCTACCCCGTTAAAATGCCCGGGCCTGAATTTACCTTCCATTACAGTTTCAAGCAGGCCAAAATTAAATTTGCGCATATCAGGCACAGGGTACATTTCATCGTCGCCGGGGGCAAAAACGAAATCGCAATTGCAATTTGCAAGCAAGCCCAAATCGAGTTCGAGGTTTCGGGGATAGCGGTTCAAATCGTTTTTGTCGTTAAACTGGGTGGGGTTTACGTAAATGCTTACAACGGAGCATTGGTTTTCTTCTGCACAACGGTTGACCAATGAAAGGTGGCCCTTGTGCAATGCCCCCATTGTTGGGACAAACCCAATTTTTCCATTTTTTTTGTAAAAGGCAAGCTTTTCTTTTAGCCCGTGTATTGATTCTATTAATTGCATAAGCTGTAAATGACCTGCAAATATACTCATTTTAAGGGCAAGGGGTTTTATGATTTTCATCACCTGCTTAAATAAATCCAATAGTTAAGGCAATGAGCCATATAGATTTTTAAAGCAAAATTATTTTTAGTAATTTTGCACGATATTTCTGAACAACCCACTAATAAAATGGCTAAAAGAATTTTATTCGTTTCACAGGAAATCACCCCATATCTGCCCGAAACTGAAATGTCGGTTATTGCCAGGAACCTGCCCCAAGGCATACAGGACAAAGGGAAGGAAATCCGCACCTTTATGCCCAAGTTCGGTTGTATAAACGAGAGAAGGAACCAACTTCACGAGGTTATCAGGCTTTCGGGTATGAACCTTATTATCGACGACAACGATCACCCCCTGATTATAAAAGTTGCATCGATACAGGCTGCAAGAATGCAGGTTTATTTTATCGATAACGAAGATTTCTTTCACCGTAAGTTTACTTTGCAGGATAAAAACGGGAAGTTCTTCGACGATAACGACGAAAGGGCAATATTTTTTACCAGGGGCGTTGTTGAAACAGTCAAAAAGCTTCAATGGGCCCCCGATTTAATTCATTGCCATGGTTGGTTTACCAGCCTGTTGCCGATATATATCAAACAGTTTTATCACGACGACCCTCTGTTCCAGAAAACAAAAATGGTTACTTCAATATACGATCAGGAGTTTGACGGGCCTTTAAATAAGCGTTTGAAAGAAAAACTTGCCTGGGACGGGCTTAACAAACCCGATCTGGAAATTATATCGGAACCGAATTACACAAATTTTGTTAAACTCGCAATAAATTTCTCAGATGGCGTTATTTTTGGCAGTAAAGAAATAAATCCCGAACTAAAGGATTACAGTATGCAACAATCAGTTCCTGTGCTTGAATACCAGGATGAATCGACATACATTGATGCTTATTCGGATTTATACGATAAAATTTTAGGTTAACCCAGTTTCACATGAACAATAAAATTAACGCCGGATTTTTTGCCCTTTATGCATTTTTGCTCTCTTTCTCAATCTTATCGTGTGACGATGAGCCATTCAGCCCAGGTTCGATATTAGTGCCTGATAGTGGTGAACAAAACGTGCTTGCCGATACATTTTCGATTGAGTGTTATACAGTTGAAGGATTACCAGGTTATGCTTATATGCCTTCTACTACCACGTCTTCCGATAAAGCCCCGCTTGGGCTGGTTTTCGACCCGGTTTTCGGGAAAACTGCTGCCGAAGTTATTTTAAAATTTAACTATAACAGTGGAAACTATTATGGTTATAACGGCTACAGCCCCAGCGATACCTATGTTAGCTGTAAGCTTTACCTGAATACCGATTCGGCTAATGTTTATGGTGGAAGCAATGGCTTCGATGTTGATATACATACACTTAAAAAATCGCTTAGCTCAACCTTTCCTACAAATTACTCACTAAAATCAGACGAGTATAATTTCGATCAGTCGGTTTCCACATCAACTTCGCACAAATTCAGGGCAGTTAACAACACAATAACCGGTATCGACAGCGGTAAGTATTATCTTGTTGTTGAACTCGACAAAGCTTTTGCCCAAAATTTTATGGACAGTGCCTATATCGAAGATAACTCGGTTTATTCTATTTATTTTAACACTTTTTACCCAGGTTTTTATTTAAAGCCAAAGTTAAAAAACCTTACAGGCGGCATTGAAAATTTTTATTATGTAAATTCAATGCTGGTACTGGAATATACACGTACTTATGATGCCAAAGACGGTTCCGATTCAATAGTTACTAAATATTCGACTTTTTCTGTGAGCGACTACCAGTGTCTTTACCAGAACGAAAGCAACTATATGCCCAATGGCCCCTTTGGAAATATTATTGGCGATACCCTCAACCAACACGATTTTTTTTATGTACAATCGATGGGCGGCGTGAGGGGGTATATAAAAATTCCCCAGCTCGATTTACTGAAAGAAAAGAGCAATACAATTGGCATTAACCTTGCAGAATTGGTATTTCCTGTGAATAGTAATTATGTCGATACCACTAATTTTTATAACCCGGCAAGGCTTACTATTAAAGCAAAAATAAATTCATCGGGTGCTTATGCATCAATATACGACGATGCCCGAAGTGCATTCTATTATAACGGGTTTTTTAATAAACAACGATTAGATTACCGGATAAACCTCACCGAGCATGTTCAGAAGTACATTCTTGGTGAAACCTTGTACAATTCTTTTTACCTGATGGCTGCAAAAGGTAGTTACGATTCGGAATCGGTGCTCGATTATAAAACGCCCGGAAGGATTGTTTTAAATTCGGGAAACAACTTACAACCTTCGTACCTGAGAATTATATATACCAAAATCAATTAAAAATGTGCGGAATAGTTGGTTATATCGGCGACAGAGTTGCACTGCCGATATTGTTAAACGGGCTGAAACGACTGGAATATCGTGGTTACGATTCTGCCGGTGTTGCTATACTGGAAGATTTACCACTTGTATTTAAGAAAAAAGGCAAAGTGGCTGAACTTGAAAAGCATATCGGAAACCAAAAGCTTACCGGTTCAATTGGTATTGGCCATACACGCTGGGCAACCCATGGTGAGCCAAACGATGTGAATGCCCACCCGCATGCGTCTATGAACGGCAAATTTGTAATTATTCACAATGGAATAATAGAGAACTATGCCCGCCTGCGCGAAAGGCTTGAAGCCAGGGGCGTAACTTTTAAAAGCCAGACCGATACAGAAGTACTGGCCAACCTCATTGAATATATCTATGAGAAAGGACAGGTTGATGCAGAATTGGCTGTACGGCTTGCCTTATCGAAAGTAATTGGCGCCTACGGGCTAGTTGTTATGTGTGTTGGCGAGCCCGATAAGCTTATTGCAGCAAGAAAAGGAAGCCCACTCGTTATTGGCGTTGGCAACGAAGAATATTTTATTGCTTCCGATGCTACCCCGATTGTAGAATATACAAAAAGTGTAATCTACCTGAACGATGGCGATGTGGCTGTTATTAAAAAAGACCAGCTGGTGTTAAAAACCATGAAAAACGACAGCCAGTCGCCGGTAATTCAGGAATTAAGCATCGATATCGGGGAAATAGACAAAGGCGGGTATGATCACTTTATGCTTAAAGAAATTTTTGAACAGCCCCGTTCCATTCAGGATACCTTCAGGGGAAGGGTACGCAGCGAAAACAACGAAATCCACCTGGGTGGCCTTTACGAAGTTATGCCCAGGCTTATAGAATCGAAACGCATTATTATTATTGCATGTGGCACTTCGTGGCATGCCGGCCTTGTTGGCGAATACCTTTTTGAAGACTTTGCCCGCGTTAATGTTGAGGTTGAATACGCTTCGGAATTTAGGTACCGCAATCCTATCATAAATAAAGACGATGTGGTGATTGCCATCAGCCAAAGCGGTGAAACAGCCGATACCCTTGCAGCAATACGCCTGGCCAAAGAAAACGGTGCATTGGTTCTTGGAATCTGCAATGTTGTTGGTTCTTCAATTCCGCGCGAAACACATGCCGGTGTTTATACCCATGCAGGGCCCGAAATTGGTGTTGCCTCAACCAAAGCTTTTACCTGCCAGGTTACCGTACTTGCCATGATGGCTATCTCTATTGGCCGGAGCAAGGGATTAATCGACGATACAAATTATCGTAAGCTGATTCAGGAATTTAACCAGATACCTGAAAAAATTGGCGAAATTCTCTCACAAAGCGGGCATATAAAGCAAATAGCCGATAAATATAAAAATTCTACCAATTCGCTTTATCTGGGAAGGGGTTACCTTTTCCCTGTGGCGCTTGAAGGTGCCCTTAAGCTGAAAGAAATATCGTACATACATGCCGAAGGCTATCCGGCCGCAGAAATGAAACATGGCCCAATTGCCCTTATCGATCAGAATATGCCTGTGGTGGTGGTTGCCACAAAAGATTCGTCGTATGAGAAAATCGTGAGCAACATACAGGAAGTTAAAGCCCGCAACGGACAAGTTATTGCTGTGGTTACCAAAGGCGATACCATAATCAGGCAAATGGCCGATTATGTATTTGAAATACCTGAAACCGAAACAGTTTTTACACCCCTTTTATCGGTTATACCTTTGCAGTTGTTTTCGTATTATATTGCCGTTATGCGCGGGTGTAATGTCGATCAGCCGCGAAACCTGGCAAAATCGGTAACGGTTGAATAAAAGCAAACAAGGCGCTGTGCTCTCTTTTGTTCTATACAAATAGCCTCTCTGCGGCTTAACATTAAAACACAGAGGGCACAGGGAAACCTTTAATGCAGGGACAGGTGTTGCAGGTTTATCGGCTGTTATATTGCTGTTCGTAATATTTCTCGTAAGTGCCCGATACAATATTATTGAGCCACTGGCTGTTTTGAAGGTACCATTCAACTGTTTTTTCCAGGCCGGTTTCAAATGTAACCGAAGGTGCCCAGGCGAGTTCCTGTTGCAGCTTCGAAGAGTCGATGGCATATCGTAAGTCGTGGCCAGCCCTGTCTTTAACAAAAGTTATCAGTTTTTCCGATTCGCCTGAAGGCCTGTTCAGTTTTTGGTCCATAATTTTGCAAAGCAGCCTTATAAGGTCGATGTTAGTCCATTCGTTGTTCCCGCCAATATTATAAGTGTCGCCAACTTTGCCTTTATGAAAAATTGTATCGATGGCACTGGCATGATCAATTACATATAACCAGTCGCGTATGTTTTCGCCTTTTCCGTAAACTGGTATTGGCTTCGAGTTTTTAATGTTGTTAAATGCCAGAGGAATTAGTTTTTCGGGAAACTGGTTTGGCCCATAATTGTTTGAGCAGTTCGAAACTACAACCGGCAATTTATAAGTATTGTTGTATGCCCTTACCAGGTGGTCTGAACTTGCTTTCGATGCCGAATATGGGCTTCGCGGATCGTATGAGGTAGTTTCGGTAAAAAACCCTCCATCGTCGAGCGAACCGTAAACCTCATCGGTTGAAATATGGTAAAAAAGTTTACCCTGCATATTGTCTTTCCAGAACTTTACTGCTGCATTTAAAAGAGTGGCTGTTCCGATAACATTGGTAAAAATAAACTCGTTAGGGTTAGTAATCGACCTATCGACATGCGATTCGGCAGCCAGGTGAATAACCCCGTCAACCTTGTATTTTTCAAAAACAGCCTCAATAGCAGTTTTATCGGTAATATCGGCCTTTTCAAAAACATAGTTTGGTTCTTTTTCAATATCGGCAAGGTTTTCGAGGTTTCCGGCATAGGTAAGTTTATCGACATTTATTATGCGGTATTGCGGATATTTTTTTACAAAAAGCCTTACAACATGCGAGCCGATAAACCCGGCCCCTCCGGTTATTATTATGTTTCGTTCCACTGTAATCGAATTTAGCTAATTATTTCTGAGTTGTTAAATATATGAAAAATTGCTTATGCTTTATTTTTCATTTTCGAACGTATATATGTTTCCCATTTCCAGGCCGATGCCAGGGTTTCTTCGAGCGAAGTAGCTGCTTTCCAGCCTAACTCTTTATTGGCAAATGAGGTATCGGCCCAAACTTTTTCAATGTCACCTGCGCGCCTGCCAACAATTTCATAGGGTACTTTTTCGCCGGTGGCTTTTTCAAAGGCACCGATAATTTCCAACACCGAAACCCCGTTTCCTGTTCCCAGATTGAATACTTCGTAACGGGTTTTATTTTTGTTATTGAGCAACCTCTGAACTGCTACCACATGGGCTTTGGCCAGGTCGGTAACATTTATGTAATCGCGTACAGCCGAGCCATCGGGGGTATTGTAATCGTTACCAAAAACTTTTAGCTTGTCCCTGATGCCTGCAACAGTTTGTGTAACAAAAGGCACGAGGTTTAAGGGCACGCCCAGGGGCAATTCGCCAATAAGGCCCGATTTATGTGCCCCAACCGGGTTGAAATATCTCAAAGAAATGGCTTTGAGGTTTTTTATTGCTGCTATGGTGTCGGCAATTATTTCTTCCGAAATTTGTTTGGTATTTCCGTAAGGCGACAGGGCTTGTTTAATTGGCGCCGATTCGGTAACCGGAAGTATATCGGGCTGGCCATAAACTGTACACGATGATGAAAATACCAAACCTGGCTGGTTAAACTTTTGCATGGCATACAAAAGGTTTATCAGCGATGCCAGGTTGTTGTGATAATAATCGAGGGGTTTTTCAACCGACTCGCCTACGGCTTTGTATGCTGCAAAATGAATTATTGCTTTTATTCCGGCATATTTTTCAAAAAGCTTGAAAACCAGCTCGCGGTAGCACAAATCGATCTGCTCAAAGCCGGGCCTAGTGCCGGTTATTTGTTGAATGCCATCGAGCACTTCAATGTTTGAGTTCGAAAGGTTATCGGCAATTATTACATCGTAACCGCTTTCGATAAGTTCTACCGCTGTATGCGAACCAATATACCCTGTTCCGCCGGTAACTAAAATTTTTTCCATAATTATTTAACCCGTTTAACAATGTTGTTTTCTAATTTGTATTCTTGTTGAGTTTCGGGGCATAAAGCAAAACCCTCGGCATTAAAGCTAAGCCTGTGGCCGAATTCGCTTACCCAGCCTATTTGTTTCGAAGGGTTGCCCACTACCAGGGCATAATCGGGTACTGTTTTGGTAACCACAGCACCAGCGCCAATAAATGCGTATTTTCCAATATCGTTTCCACAAACTATGGTGGCGTTGGCCCCAACAGAAGCCCCTTTTTTAACCAGGGTTTTCATATAATTGTCGCGTCTTACAACAGCGCTGCGAGGATTTATTACGTTTGTAAAAACCATCGACGGGCCAAGGAAAACATCATCTTGACATATAACGCCTGTATAAACCGAAACATTGTTTTGTACTTTTACATTGTTTCCCAGTACAACTTCTGGCGATATTACAACGTTTTGGCCAATATTGCATTTTTCACCTATAATACATCTTTCCATAATATGCGAAAAGTGCCATATTTTTGTCCCGCTCCCAATTGTGCACCCATCATCGATTATTGCTGAGGGGTGGGCAAAATATTCTGTTGTCATTTATTATAAAATTCTTTGATCGATTTGGCAATATATTCCTGTTGGCCGATGCTTAGTTCGGTATGCATCGGTAGCGACAGTACACTTTTGCATAACATTTCCGATACGGGGAAATTACCGGCAGTTTTGTATGCCTCCTGGTTGTGCATGCCTGCCGGATAATAAATCATTGTCGGGATATTTTTTTCAGCAAGGAACTTCTGAAGTTCGTTGCGATTTTTTGCCTGTATGGTGTATTGGTGGAAAACATGGGTTGAATATGCTGCCCTTACCGGCACCTTAATTTGTTCAATGCTGCCCAACAAGAAATCGTATTTTTCTGCTGCCTGCTGCCGTGCACTTATATACTCATCGATTTTACTGAGCTTAACAAGTAAAATGGCTGCTTGCAGGGTGTCGAGCCTCGAATTGAGGCCAACCCTTTCGTGGAAATATTTAACACGGGCGCCATGATTGGCAATACAGGCAATTTTTTCGGCCAGTTTTTCATCGTTCGTAAATAAAGCGCCGCCATCGCCAAAACAACCCAGGTTTTTCGATGGAAAAAAGCTGGAGCAACCAATATGGCCTATAGTTCCGGCCTTTTGCATAACGCCTTTTACCTTGGTTTCAGCACCAAAAGCTTGTGCGTTGTCTTCAATTATATAAATTCCGTGGTTGTTGGCAATGCCCATAATTTCTTCCATATTGGCGCATTGGCCATAAAGGTGGACTGGTATAACTGCTTTTGTTTTTGGGCTTAAGGCATTTAATAATTTGCCTGTGTCCAGTACATAAGTTTCGGGGCAAATATCTACAAAAACAGGTTTAAGGCCTAATAATGCAATTACTTCTGCGGTAGCTATAAAAGTAAAATCCGGAACAATTACCTCATCGCCCGGCTTTAAACCAAGTGCCATAAGTGCAATTTGCAGGGCATCGGTGCCGTTTGCACAGCAAATACTGTGTTTACAGCCCAGGTATTCCGAGAGCTCTGAATTTAATTGTTTTACCTGTGGGCCATTAATAAAAGCTGTTGACTCAATTACATCAAGTATAGCTTTGTCAACATCGTCTTTTATTTTCTTGTACTGACCAAGAAGGTCAACCATATGAATTTTGTCCATCAAATAAAAACTTTGCCCGAAATTAATGAAAATTGACGGAATACGTGTACACTAGCCTTTTAATAGTATCAAACATTCGTTGAAATGTTTAAAAATTAAACTGTTCTTTGTTCGAAAATAATGATGCTATACTTACATTAGCACAAAAATTTTATTGAGTTGGATCTATCCCCATATATACGCGAATTAATATTGCTCAACGAGTGTATAATACTTCCGGGTTTTGGCGGATTCGAAACGCAATATCTTCCGGCAAGGTTCGACGAAATTAATGGTATAATGCTCCCCCCAACTAAGAAAGTTGTTTTCCGGAGCGATTACAAGTCGGGCGGCGATATCTTAAGCGGGCATATTCAAAAGAAACTTAACCTGGGGCCGGAAGAAGCTAATAAATTAATATCAGATTTTATTGCTGGTATCAAATCGGAAATAGGTTTGGGCAGGGAGGTAGTTTTAAATGGCATTGGAACCTTTTCGCGCAACATTTCCGGAGCTGTTGTATTTGTGGCCATTGAAAAGGAAAATTTTCTGGCCGATTCTTTTGGCCTTGGCCCCTTGCCGGTAAAAAACATAAAAAAGAAAAAAAACTTAATTGCTGAAAAACCTGTTGTTTTGAACCTGCGGAAGCGAAACAACACCTTAGCTGTTATTATTACCGGACTGGTTACAATATGCCTGTTATTGGCTGCTACTATTATACTGTCATCGCGCTATAATTTGTTTTTGTTTAATATTGGCAACAAGAAACCTGCCAACGATATACTTATTTTTGGTGGCGATAATGGTACCGATTCACTTTCATTAGGCATATATGAAAAAATAAATGAATCGACCTCTATTAAGAAGGCTTTACAATATTCACCCGAAACCGACAATAAAAAAGTTACGCCTGGAAATTTTCCTTCTGGCGAATTTTATCACCTCATTGCAGGAAGTTTTAAAAACCGGCATAATGCAACGGTTTTAAAACGCTCGTTTGAAAAAGAAGGGTTCGAACCGGAAATAAAATTACTTGGGGGGTTATACAGGGTTTGTCTTGGAGGGTTTGACAACAAACAGGCGGCTTTGGCCGAATTGCAGCGAATACGCAGGCAAACAGGGCGTTCGGTTTGGTTATTGACAGTTTCTTCTGCCAACAAATAATTTTTTTTGTTCTCTTTATACCGAATATCGGTTTTACAGAGCTGATATTTATCTTATTTTTATATTTTTAATAATTTAATGATAATAGTTTTAGCTAAATCAGGTAAAAAAATCTGTTTGATGAAAATGCTAAAACGAGGTAGAACATTATATCGGATTTGGTGGAAAGTTATTTATGCAATACATATTTTCTATCGGTTGCCTCAAATAAGGCAATAAGCTTTGCTGTGAATAAATATTTATTGGTTTTGGCATTTATGGCATTTGTGGTTTTTGCTGTTTTGCTGGTTTTGGCATTTATTCTGCGCAGACGTTTATTAAGGTCAAAAAAACTATTGGCACAAAGTTTTGAAGCAAACCAACAAAATATTGGATTAACAAAACAAGTTGAGAAACTTACTATTTGTAACACCGATTTGGAAGCCCAAAACCATGAACTCCGCGAAATTTTAAAACAGAAAAATTCTGAAATCGATCACTTACAAAGAAACCTCGATTTGTTAAAAGGCCACCTCCATGAGCAGGTTCTGTTAAAAACAAGCGAATTGCATACCCAGTTAGAAAAAGCAAAAGAAGGTAACCGGCTAAAAGAAGCTTTTCTCGACAAAATCAGCCGTGAGGTGCGTACCCCCCTAAACTCTATATTAGGGTTTATTAATTTGCTTAACGATGAAAATATCTCAAAAATTGACAGGGATTATTATTTAAAATATATTCGCGAAAGCGGTAATAACCTTTTGGGGCTTATCGACAACATTATTGATTTCTCAAAGCTGGAAACCGGCGAATTGCTCATAGAATTTAAAAGGTGCAACCTCAATACGCTCCTTACCGACCTTATAGATCGCTACAGGCACAGGTTTCTGCGCGAAAAACCCAATCTTACCCTTATTTACAACAAACCCGAAAGTGTTAATGAATCGCTGGCCGATTGCAAAAAGGTTATTCATGTTGTTGAACAGCTAATAAATAATGCCCTGAAATATACTACCGACGGGAAAATAGAAGTTGATTATTCCATTGCCGATGGTTTGCATATTATAAAAGTTTGCGATACCGGCGTTGGCATCGATTCGAAATATCACGATATAATTTTCGAAACTTTTTACCAAATCGATCATAAATCTCGCGATGTATTTGATGGGGCAGGCCTTGGGCTGGCCATTGCCAAAAAAATTACCGACCTTTTAGGGGGTAGCCTGTCTCTCGAATCGCAGGTTGGCTCCGGAACAACTTTTACCTTAAAAGTGCCCTTTAAAGATATTATCGCCGGCAACATTACTGAAAAAACCATTGAAACCGATTATAACTGGACAGACAAAACCATTTTAATTGCTGAAGACGAAGACACGAACTTTCACCTGCTCGATGCTGTACTGAAAAAAACAAAGGTGAAAATTTTACGAGCCGATGACGGGGTGAAGTTCCTTGAAATTATTAATGACAACAAAAATATCGACCTTGTGCTGCTCGACATTAAAATGCCCGGAATTAATGGCTTTAACGCTATAAAAGTTATACGCCAGCAAAATATAAATATACCGGTAATTGCACAAACAGCTTTTAACCAGCCAGAAGACAAACAAAGGTGCCTCGACAGTGGTTGTAACGATTATCTTGCAAAGCCTATCGATAAAGAATTGCTGATTAGTAAAATTTCGAAATACATATGTCCTTAGTTTTTTATAAGTCTAGGGCAAATGCTTTTTTTGTGTAATAAGAAAAGATAAAAAACCAAACAACACTACTATGAAAAAACTTTTTATTCTTGCACTGGTATTTTTTACATTTTCGGCCAGCGGACAGGTATTCAATACTTCTTCGACACTCAAACGTGGCCGGTTCAGCGTTGGTTTCGAACCAGGCTTCAACATAAACGGTGGCTCCGATTTTACCCTGTTCCTGCATGGTGGGGCCGGTTTAACAAAGGGTGCCGATTTAGGTATAAAAGTCGGGCTTTTAAGAGATGAAACTTATATAGGGGGCGATGTGGAATTTGCCCTCGGGAAAAGATTTTCACTTTCGGTTGGGGCACACTCTTATTACGAACTTGGGCTCGACGGAACAGCGCTGTTTACCTTTCCTTTGAAAAACGGGGTTAGTATATACACAGGCCTGGACATGGACATTGATTTTTACGATGAGGTGCAACTTCCGATATGGGCGCCAATAGGACTTGAAGTAAACATGGGAAAGAATATGAGGTTTTTGTTCGAGGCCGAAATTAACCTTACCGATGTGGGCTACCATTTTCTTGGTGGAGGGCTGAATTTTTACTTCTGACAGTACACAGCGAAATTGAATAGTTGTTGTAAGGCATTTCATGCCAATTGGATTTAAGATTTGTTTGTGCCCCGAAATTTTTTTGGTACCACAAAAACCAAAATCAATGCTTTTTTGTTATTCTATGAAACCTGTTTTATGGGGCGGTTAAAAATGCATGTTTTTTTTAAACTGATAAGATTCGGTATATTTGTGCCTCTTTTAACAGTTTATTAGCAGTTGTGTAATACAAATAATAATTCAATACAGTAATGAATAAAGCAATTCTTTTAATTCTCGATGGTTGGGGAAGCGGCAACCACAGCAAAGGCGATGTTGTTTATCAGGCCAATACCCCTAATATCGACAAGCTTATGGCCAGCTATCCGCATTCGAAATTGCTCACCTCTGGCGAAAACGTAGGGCTGCCCGACGGACAAATGGGCAATTCGGAGGTTGGTCACCTGAACATTGGTGCAGGGCGTGTGGTTTATCAGGATTTAGTGCGCATAAATAAAGAAATCAAAGAAAACACAATAGCTTCAAACCCCACATTGGTAGAGGCTTATAATTATGCAAAAGCTAACAACAAATCGGTACATTTTATCGGGCTTATTGGCCCCGGCGGGGTTCATGCCATGAGCCACCATTTGTTTAAGCTTGGCGATTTAACGGCCGATTATGGCCTCGATAAAGTTTTTGTACACTGCCTTACCGATGGGCGCGATACCGACCCTAAAAGCGGCTTAGGCTATATGCAGGAAGTAGTTGGGCATTTTAAAGGGTCGAATGTAAAAATTGCTTCGCTTATTGGGCGGTATTATTCAATGGACCGTGATAAACGCTGGGAGCGCATTAAACTTGGCTACGACCTTATGGTAAATGGTGCAGGGACACCCTCTACCGATGTTATTAAGTCAATTAAAGAATCGTATGCCGCCGGAGTTACCGACGAATTTATTAAACCAGTTGTTATGGTTGATGGTTCAGGTAAGCCCCTCGGAACAATCAGCGAAGGCGATGTGGTTATTTGCTTTAATTTTCGCACCGACCGTCTTCGCCAGGTTACCACTGTGCTTACCCAACAAGATATGCCAGAGCACGGCATGAAAACCATTCCGCTCTACTATGTTACTATGTGTACCTACGATGAAAACTTTAAGAGCGTGAAGGTTATTTTTGAAAAAGACAATGTTGAAAATACAATTGGCGAAGTAGTTTCGAAAAACGGGCTTAAACAAATACGTATTGCCGAAACCGAAAAATACGCCCATGTAACTTTTTTTATGAATGGCGGACGTGAAGAAGAATTCCCGGGCGAAAAACGAATTTTAATACCTTCGCCTAAAGTTGCCACATACGATTTAAAGCCCGAAATGAGCGCCCCCGAAGTGCGCGATGCCATAGTTGCCGAGCTAAACAAAGGTGAAGTCGATTTTGTTGCCTTAAACTTTGCAAATGGCGATATGGTTGGTCATACTGGTATTTACGAAGCGATTTGGAAAGCCATAGAAACAGTCGATCAATGTGTGGGCGCTGTTGTTGGTGCCGCACAAAAAAATGGTTATACTGCCATGATTATTGCCGACCATGGAAATGCCGATAATGCCCTTAACGACGATGGTTCACCAAACACGGCGCACTCTTTAAACCCTGTGCCCTGTATTCTGGTAAGCGAAAAATATAAATCTGTTGACAATGGTATTTTAGCCGATGTGGCCCCTACCCTGTTGTATATTATGGGCTTGGAAATTCCTAAGGAAATGACTGGCAAAGTATTGGTGAAATAGAAAGTTATTTGCAGGTATTTAACTGTTGATGAAAAGCTTTACCAAAAAGCTGCTTTGAAACAATATTCTCTGCCGCATTCTGTGGTTCAATTAAAAAATAATTGAACCACATTATTTTATATACTTACATAGTGCACGGAAGCTGAAAAAGATAATATTCATGTTTTTTTTCAAAGGCTCCTTATTTCCATTTAACTTCCCAGGTGTTTTCTACTTCCCAATTCGACCGTACTTCAATTTCTTTTGAGAAATAATCGACCCGTTCGGGTTGTTTGAGCAGTTTAAAGTTGCCAGTGTCCCATTTTCCGTTTTTGTTCTCATCGGCAATAATCCTCAGCCTGTATTTACCTGGCTTAAGATATCCAAAATAAACTACGTCTTCGGCCACAATTTCTTTTTGTTGAACAATTATATCTTTGGTTCCTAGCAATTGAACAATAATGGGCTGGTTTACGTTTTTAAACGATGTTTTTATGGCCCCGTAGTAACCCTCGCGCTGGGTAGTGAAGGTAATTGAGGTTGAATCAATGGTACGGTTGTAAATATCGGTAAAAAGCCCTTCGTACAAATCAAGTTTGTAAGTAGTTTGTTGTTCTGGCTCAAAATCGAGAATAAAATTTCGCCTATTCGTTTCATCGGCCCTTAATTTTATGCTAACCGGGGTTTCAATAGTGTCTTTCAGTATTGATAATTTGAATAAGTTTTTGTTATGCATTGATACAGGCGACAGGGCGGTAATTTTAATTGGCACGTTCAGGTCGTGGCTGCCCTTGTTAATGTTTGTTTCGAAGGCCATACGTGGCACTTTTTTTATGGTATCGTTCGGGCTTTTGTCGGTTCTTTTACCTTGTCGGCCTAGTGTTGACCCTTTCGATGCAGTTTTTTCCGATTTTAAACGAAAAACAAGCGTATCGGTTTTTGGGGATGTAACTTGGGTTGTATCGGTAAAAGGGTAGGTAATTTCAACCACTATGCTGTCTTTGAGCACCAGGTTGCTGTCGGCCAGCCAGAAAACAAGGGTGTCGGAAGTTGGGTTTTTCTCGGTATAATACCATTTGCCAGTTGTATCGGGTTTCAGCAGCCGCAACGAAATATCGTCGGCAACCGGGTTGTTAAAAATCAGGGTAAAATTTTCAGGGGCATTGCGCGAATAGTCGGCCAGGTATTGCTTATAGGGGGCTTCTTCGGTGAAAGAGAATAAATCAACCGTAAAACCATAAACCATTTTAAAAACAGAATCGGTTTTTGAAAGGGTATCGGCTTTGTTTTTATCTGGTTTTGAGGAAAGTTTAATGGAGTCTGCCGGTATTTTAGTTTCCGGGAAGGAATCGGGGTACAGAAAAACCGGTTGTTTCCCAAAAGCTATTGCTTCGTTTGGCAAATCGTACATTAAATTATTGTTCATGTCTTTTAGGGCAAAAACCGAATACGTGCCAGGGGCAATATGGTTTATCGTAAAATTTCCTTTTGGATCGGTTCGCCCGAGGTACCTGGGAATAGCGGTACAAAAGGCAGTATCGCTTAAATTGTTGTGCAGGTAAACAGCTATCCGCTCTTTGTCGGGTTGTTTTGTCAGGGCATCTACTACCTTGCCGCTAACAGTAAACGAATCGATATGCGATTGTTTCGAAACAACAAACTGATAGTTGGTTAGTTTGTTCCCTTCGGTGTTGTCTTGTATTGCTTGTCCGAAATCGAGAGTGTAAGTAACCGAATCGAGTTTTGATGAGGGCAAATCGATGACTATCGATTGCCCACGGCCTAGAGGAATCGGTTTTTTTTCCAACGGTGGCGATACGGTAAATTCGTTAACCTGGTCTTTAAGTACAATGTATTCATCGAATTTAATAACAACCTTATTTTGTTTGTAACCGACAGAATAGTTTGCCGGTTTCGATTTTTTAACTTTTGGCGGATCGGTATCTTTTGGCCCGCCAGTGGGAGAACCCAGCTTGGCGCATGCTGCAATGGCAATAAAAACAATAATATACAGGGGTGAAAATACTTTACGGTTCAATTTTTAAGCGTATTATGTTAAACAATGCCAAAAATACGCAATGTATCGGAAAATATCGTGCCAGAATTAGCATGTTTTGCTTAAACTGGCAAACGGCTTATAAAAGTTCTTTTTTTGAGACCCCCAGTTCTTTTTCATCCAGGTGTTCGCCATAAGGTTCCATGTGTATGGCTACATCAAAAACATCGTCGAGCGTGCATTTTAGTTTCGATTCAACTTCGTGGGCAATATTGTGTGCTTCGGCAAGGGAAATTTTCCCATTGACCTCTATATCGATATTAATCATTTTTTGTGGCCCGATTTTTCTAATTCTCAACCTGTGGGCATCGTAAACCCCACTAACCGATTCAACAATGGTATATACATGTTTGTAAACATCTTTGTTAACATTTCCATCCATTAAATCAACATTGGTTTCAAGAAAAATACGGATGGCCACCCAAATTACCCAAAGGCTCACAAGCAAGGCTGCTATCGGATCGAGTACGGGCAAATGAAACAGGTGTGTAAATACAAGGCCAAGCAATACGGCTGAAGAGATTAACACGTCGCCCTGCATATTTTTGGCATTGGCAAGGAGCATTTTGCTGTTGGTTTTTTTTCCTGCCTTGTATTGCTGCCATGCAAGCAGGAATTTGCCGGCAATTGAAACACATAATACAACCATAGCTGCTTTGCCCGGAATTTCGTGTATTTCGCCCGATAACAACCTTTTTGCCGAAGTAATGGCTAGTTGTGCCCCGGCAAACAGTATAATGAACGAAAGGGCATTTGTGGCATTGGTTTCGGCTTTAGCATATCCGTATGGAAATTTAAGACTGGGGGGCCTCGATATGATACTGGCAATATAAAGGGTTATGGCCGAAATTATTACGTCGCCGGTAGAGTCGATTCCGTCGGCAATAACCGACAGGCTATTCGCAAAAATTCCTGTGCTAATTTTTGCCAGTGCCAAAAGGGCATTGCCGCTTATTGCTACCCACGATGCTGTTTTTATTGCTTTGGCCCTTCTTCCGGGAGACATAATTTCTTTTAAAAAGTTTAAAGTAAAAGAAAAAATTCACTAATGCCGACAGAAAAATACCATTTTTTCAATAATATTCGAAACAAGTGAGAATAACTACAACAAATTTATTTTCTATATTTGCGCGTTGTTTAGGGCATTTAGCTCAGTTGGTTTAGAGCATTACCTTGACAGGGTAGGGGTCACTGGTTCGAATCCAGTAATGCCCACATATTTTAAAAAGCTGTTAAAAGCCGATACTGCTCAGCTTGGTTTAATACCTGTTTTTTTTCAAACAGGTTTTTAGCTGTAATAAAGGGTATTGTTTTTTAACAGTTTTTTATTCCCCAATTTCGGGCAGGGTAAATTTTATGGGTATTTCAATGCTTACTTCTATTGTTTCGGCATCGCGGCGGGCAGGCACCCATATTGGCGACCCCGAAATTACCCTTAAGACTTCGTTATTAAAATAGTTTCTGTCGAGTTTTGTAATTCGAACCGATTCAACTTTTCCGTACCGGTTAATAGTAAATTTAACATTCACTTCGCCTTCTTCCTTGTTTTGCCTTGCTTCTGCCGGGTATTGCAGCTTTTCGTTTACCCAGGCTGTAAAATCGCTAATTGTGCCCCCGGAAAACGAAGGTGGCACAAAGTGTTTGAAGTAGGCTGTGTCTTTGCCGCCTGTTGTATAGCAACGGGCTTTTACCATTTTATCGTTATGGTATTTTTCAATTCTTACCGGGTTTCCGTTTGAATAATAAGTAATAAACCTGCCATGTTTTTTGCCAGCTTTATAATTTGCCTTTTTGGTGGGCACACCCTCGGGCGACCAGCTATTAAATGGGCCTTCAAGCTTATTGTTAACATAGGTGCACTCCTGCTTTAACTGACCGTTGTTGTACCAAATCTGGTAAAGGCCGTTAAGTGCATTATTGCTGTAAGAACATTTTTTATGCATGGCCCCGTTGGGGTAATAATAGGTAAACAGCCCGTTTTGTCTGTCGGGGTTTATTGAGCGAAAAGTGCCGCTCATTTTTAGTTGTGCATTGGGATAGTAATCGTTAACAACAAACTGAATTTCTCCTGAAGTATCGTTTGCTATTACACGGTAAAAACCATTGCTATCAAATTCAGCGGTTTCCTCGTGAGACTGGTTATAAAATATGGTATCGGAAAAAAATTGCGCATTTGCCCCTGCAAGAGATAAAAAACATAGAAATATAAGGGACAAAAGTTTCATTATCAGGGAAGTTTACTGATTAGCTCATTAATATATTCCTGTTCGAAATAATCGTATGCTTTGCCCGACGATTTTTCTTTCAGGTAGCTGTCGTTTTCCCACACCTGGCCAATATTGTCAATTCGTTTCTGGTCGCTGGGGTGGGTGCTTAAGAATTCGAAAGTGCTGCCGGTATGGCCTTCGTCTTGCAGCTTAATGAAAAAGCTGGCAATACCTTTCGGGTGATATTTTGTTTCAGAAAGGTAGTACATCGAATACTTGTCGGCATCATATTCGTGGTTACGCGAAAATTTTAACCCTGCAGCGCCTGTTGCCATATCGCCTGCAATTTGGGCCAATTGGGAGCTGTTGTTGCCAATGAGTAACGAAACCAAAAAACTAAACCCATATAAGTCGGTGAGTGTTTTAGTTGAATGCCTCAAATCGACATGAGCCATTTCGTGGCCAAGCACACCGGCAAAACTTGCCGCATCGTCGAGGTATTTAATAAGCCCGGTATAGAAATACAGCCTGCCGCCAGGTACAGCAAAAGCATTCATTACATCTTTGTTAATAAGGGTAATTTCCCATTCGAATTCAGTTTTGTATTTTATTTTCTCCGATTCCAGGATTTGTTGCATCATGGTGTTGACATAAGTATATGCATCGGCATACTGAACCGGATCGAGTATTGGATATTCGACCGGGTCGGCCTTTATGGTGCTGTCCATTACGCGTCCAAATTCAATGTCCTGGCTGAGCGAAAACAGGTTTACCCCCCTGTCTTTGTCGCAACTTGTAAAGGTAATGGCACAAAAAACAATAAGTGCAGCAAAAAAATGCGAGTGTTTCATACCTTATAAAAGTTTATTAATTTGTGGTTTGTGAAATTACGAAAATTATACAGTTTTTGTTGCCGATTTTAATTTAAGAAGTAAAATGGAAAAATTCTTTTTTACCGATTTAAAACATAGCTTCGCCGAATATTTATTTGGTAACCATTATAAACATTATAATTTTGAACTGAAAATTAACATTTTACCATTATGACAAAAGGCAGTGAGAGTAAACGGATTGTTGTTGGCCTGGCTGTTATGGCCGCAGGTGCTTTGTTGCTCCTGCATAATTTTGGCATTTATAACGATTTTTTAAAGCAATATATTTTTCGCTGGGAAGTAATTTTAATATCCATAGGGCTTATATCGGTTGTTCATTCGCGCGATAATGGCCCCGGGTACATTATTATGTTTATTGGGGCTTATTTTTTTCTAAAAAACGAGTTTGATTTATTCCACGGAATAAACTTCTGGCAGCTTTTCCTGGCTATGCTCTTTATTTTGGCAGGTATTTTTCTGTTAATAAAACGAAAAGGAATTCACGAATGCAAAAAAATGGGACATTCGGTTTCGGATATGGATACTATCGATGAAATTGCTGTTTTCGGGGGTGGCGACCGTACCATTGTGTCGAATAATTTTAAGGGAGGAAAAATACTGGCTGTTTTCGGGGGTTCTAACTTTTTGCTTTCGCGTTGTAAGTTGGCCCCGGGAAGAAATTATATCGACGTGCTTGCCGTTTTTGGCGGGTTTAAGCTGGTTGTGCCCGAAGACTGGAACATAAAAATAAGTACCATATCGATTTTTGGGGGTTTTTCAGACAAACACCGCATTCTCACCCCTAACAGTTCAACCGAAGGGGCGCCCGAACTTATTATCAAAGGCTTCGTAATTTTCGGGGGCGGCGAAATAAAGAGTTACTGAACGTTACATAAAAGCCATGCTTAACCCTATTCTTAAAACACGTAGTTTTACAATAACCTATGCACTGAGCTGGCTGGTAATTGCGTTGCTGTCAACAGTTTTGTCTATTTTTGTTTATCACCAGAAGAGCCTTTTGGTTTCTGTTACCGATAGTTTAATATTTAATGCCCTGTATGCCACTATAGGTATCGGCATTTGGTACCCGGTATATTATACCGATCTGGAAAAAAACAAAATTACCAATTTTATTACTAACCACCTGGCATCGAGCTCGCTTGCTGTTGGCCTTTGGATGTGGCTTGGTTATCTGGTACTTTCGGTTTTGTTTAAAGAGAATGTCGAATACCTGAGATGGCTGCACAAAACAATTCCCTGGAGGGTTGGCATAGGCTTCATGTTTTATGTCCTGCTTATTTCGAACTATTACCTGATGATTTATTATCAGAATTTTAAAGACAAGGTTTTAAGGGAATCAGAACTGAAAGCCCTGGTGAAAGAATCTGAACTGAGCTCGCTTAAATCGCAAATCAACCCGCATTTTTTGTTTAACAGCCTGAATTCTATTAGTTCGCTCACCTTAATAAGCCCCGAGCGTGCCCAGGAAATGGTTATAAATTTATCGGATTTTTTAAGGTATTCGCTGTCGAATAAGAAGGAAACCCTTACAAGTTTTGAAAACGAATTAAAAAATATTGACAGATACCTCAAAATTGAAAAAATACGGTTTGGAAAAAGGTTAAACGTTGAACAAAAAATTGACCCCGGCTCCGGAAAACTATCGTTGCCAGCCCTAATTTTGCAGCCTGTTATAGAAAATGCTGTAAAATATGGTGTTTACGAAAGTACCGGGCAATCGAATATTCTGATCGAAAGCAATGTTTACGAAAACCTTCTGGAAGTAAAAGTCGGCAATGAGTACGATCGCGATTTTCTTGTAAAAAAAGGTGCTGGCATAGGGCTGAAAAATGTTATGAGCCGGCTAAGGATACAATACAACCGCGATGATTTGGTAAAAATTTTTAAAACCGATAATACTTTTGAAATATCCCTCAGGTTTCCACAAGAATTAGCAACTAACCCATAAGGCTATGGAAAAAATAAAAGCTGTAATTATCGAAGACGAGGAATTAGGGCGCGAATTAATAAAAAACTATATAAAAACGCTCGATACCATTGAAATTGTAAAGGAATGCGAGAACGGTTTCGAAGGGGCAAAAGCCATAAACGAACTAAAACCCTCATTAATATTTCTCGATATTCAAATGCCAAAACTTAATGGCTTCGAAATGCTCGAACTGATCGACGATAGCGAAAAGCCCGAAATTATTTTTACTACGGCCTATAACCAGTTTGCTATTCAGGCTTTTGAACTCAATGCTATCGATTATTTACTTAAACCTTTCTCGAAAGAGCGGTTTACCGATGCAGTAAATAAGGCAGTACAGCGTATTAATGGCAGTGCCCCAAAAATTGCCACTCAATCGGTATCGAAACTAATCAGCCAGCCCATTACCGATAAACTTGAACGTGTAGTGGTAAAATCTACCAATAAAATTGCAGTGATACCAGTCGATAAAATCAGGTACCTCGAAGCTCAAGACGATTATGTGATGATTTATTCATCGGAGGGAAAACACCTGAAGCAGGCCACCATGAAATATTTCGAGGAAAACCTCGATGAAAATGATTTTCTTCGTGTACACCGCTCCTACATTATTCGAATTGACCAGGTAAACCAGCTTGAACCATACGGAAAAGACAGCTATGTGGCCAAACTCAAAGACGGCACAGCCATTAAAATAAGCAAAAGCGGGTTTAAAACCCTGAAAGAAAAGCTTAATTTCTAAGCGCTAAATATTTGAATCTTTAAGTATTACATCGTGTGCCCCGCCTTCGACAATGCTGGTTGACGAAACAAGGGTAATTTTGGCATTTTGCCGAAGTTCTTCAATAGAAATTGCCCCGCAACTGCACATGGTCGAACGTATTTTGCCCAATGTAATATCGAGGTTGTCGCGTAATTTTCCGGCATAAGGCACGTAGCTGTCAACACCTTCTTCGAATTTTAGGTTTTCGCTTCCCCCATAATCGTAGCGCTGCCAGTTGCGGGCACGGTTCGAGCCTTCGCCCCAGTATTCTTTAACATAGCGGTTGCCTACCATGAGCTTACGTGTAGGGCTTTCGTCGAAGCGGGCAAAATAACGGCCCATCATTAAAAAATCGGCCCCCATGGCAAGCGCCAGTACCATGTGGTAATCTTGCACAATACCACCATCGGAACAAATAGGTATATAAACGTTGTGTTTTTTAAAATATTCGTCACGGGCTTTTGCTACATCTATTATTGCCGTTGCCTGTCCGCGGCCAATGCCTTTTTGTTCGCGGGTAATACAAATCGAACCGCCGCCAATGCCCACTTTCACAAAATCGGCACCAGCTTCGGCCAGGTAATTGAAACCATCGCTATCGACAATGTTCCCGGCACCAATTTTTACGGTTCCTTTGTAGGTTTCTTTAACGAATTCAATGGTTTCTTTCTGCCAAACCGAAAAACCATCGGAGGAGTCGATACATAAAATATCAACGCCGGCATTGACCAATTCGGGAACCCTTTCGCGGTAATCGCGGGTATTTATCCCTGCCCCTACCAAAAGCTTTTTGTTCGAATCGGAAAGTTCGTTAGGGTGTTCTTTATGGTTGTCGTAATCTTTTCTAAACACAAAATATTGCAGGTGTTGTTTGCGGTCGATAATCGGCAGGCAGTTTAGTTTATTGTCCCAGATAATATCATTGGCATCGTTGAGCGATACCCCAAGCTCACCGGTAATAAGGCTTTCAAAGGGTGTCATAAACCCGGCAACTTTTTTGTCCATAGCATCGCGGGTGGGCCTGTAATCGCGGCTGGTTACCAGTCCTAATAATTTTCCGTTCGAAGTGCCGTCGTGGGTAATGCCTATGGTTGAATAGCCGGTTGCTTCTTTAAGCGCAATTACATCGGCAAGTGTGTTATCGGGTTTAAGGTTTGCGTCGCTTACAACAAAGCCGGCCTTAAATTTTTTTACTTTCCGCACCATTTCGGCCTGGTCGGAAATATTTTGTGAACCAAAAATAAACGACAACCCGCCATTTCGGGCAAGGGCAATAGCCATATTATCGTCGGAAACCGATTGCATAATAGCCGACACAAAAGGGATATTCAACTCCAGCGGTGGGTTTTGCCCCTTTTTAAACTTTGCCAGAGGGGTTTTTAACGATACGTTTGTGGGTATGCTTTCTTTCTTGGTTAATCCGGGAATTAGCAGGTATTCGCTAAACGTACGCGAAACTTCGTTTAAATAATGCGCCATTTATTTTCTCTGTTAAAGTTTAAAATTGGGCAAAATTACAATAAAGATGGCACAAGCTAAAATGCAATTGCATTTTATTTTATGGTTAAGTTTTTTCATTTTTACCAATCATTAGAAAAATTATTTATAAAAATACCAGATAAATAAATGATTGATACAACCGATATTCTGATTAAAATAAGAAAAATAGTACGGTCGATTGATATAGAATCGAAAAAAATACAAAAGGAATATGGTGTTAGCATACCCCAGGTGTTATGCCTGAATTTTTTGCACGGATCCCCCGGGTACCAATCGACACAGGCCGAAATACGCAGGTTTTTAAACTTGAATTCGAGTACGGTTAGTGGCATTATTAACAGGCTTGAAAAGAATGGTTACCTTGCCCGGCTACCCAAATCGGGCGATAAAAGGGTTGTGTTAATTGCCCTTACCTCGTCGGGCGACAAATTGCTCGATCGCATACCATCGCTTCTACACGAACAATTATCGGAAAAGTTAAAAAGCCTCGACGAAGAAAAACTTTTACGGGTTAAGGAGAGCCTTGATACACTGGTGGCCTTGCTTAATATAGAAAAAATCGAAGCTTCGCCGCTAATTACCTCCGAGACTGACCTGGAAGGGGCTGATGAGGGGTTAATGTAAAACAGGTTTGGCTTTTTTTAACAATTTCTTTGTTCCGGTCATACACCAGTTCCATAAATTGTTTTTGATGTTTCTAATTACTTTTTGTAAATTTGTTCGCATAGAAACAATAATTCGATTGTATGATTTACAGCAATACACAAAAAGAAATAGGGAACAAAATTGAAACCAACACAGGGGTAAACCGATGGAAAGACTGGAAATGGCAGTTAAAGCATTCAATAAGGTCGGTCGATAGCTTTGAATACCTTACAGGAATTAGGTTCACTGCCAAAGAAAAAGAAGAGTTGAAAAGAACTTTTCAGAAATTCCCCTTATCAATTACCCCCTATTACCTTTCTTTAATCGATAAAACCAACTATAAAAACGATCCGGTATTTAAGCAGGCATTCGGCGGCGTTAAGGAACTTACGGTGCTTCCCTCTGAGCTGAGCGACCCGCTGGCCGAAGATAAAGACAGCCCTGTTGAAGGTATTACCCACCGTTATCCCGACAGGGTTTTGTTCCATGTAAGCAATATTTGTGCAATGTATTGCCGGCATTGTACCCGCAAGCGAAAGGTTGGGGATATCGATTACATACCCACGAAAGAACAACTCAAAATTGGGATTAAATATATTGCCGATAACCCCCAGGTGCGCGATGTATTATTGTCGGGCGGCGATCCGCTTATGTTGCCCGATGAAAAAATCGACTGGTTGCTATCTGAGATCCATAAAATCGATCACGTTCAAATAATTCGTATAGGAACAAGAATACCTGTGGTTTTGCCCTATAGGGTAACACCTTACCTGGTTTCTATTTTAAAAAAATACCAGCCCCTTTGGATAAATACCCATTTTAACCACCCGAAAGAAATTACCGAATCATCAAGGGAAGCCCTTGCAATGCTTGCCGATGGAGGCTTTCCGCTTGGAAACCAGTCGGTATTGCTTGCCGATGTTAACGATTGCCCGCGCATCATGAAATCGTTGGTGCATAAATTGGTCGAAAACAGGGTAAGGCCTTATTATTTATACCAGTGCGATCTTTCGGAAGGTCTTTCGCATTTTCGTACCCCTATAGGCAAGGGAATTGAAATTATGGAAAGCCTTATTGGACACACAAGTGGCTTTGCAAGGCCTACTTATGTAATTGATGCGCCCGGAGGGGGTGGCAAAATACCGGTTATGCCCAATTATATTATTTCGTGGTCAACAAATAAAGTGGTGCTCCGTAATTACGAGGGCGTAATTACTACTTACCAGGAGCCCGACAGTTACAAATCGAAGTTTTGCGACCGCAATTGCGACGATTGCAAGCTTGAATTAAATTTAAACGAATGCGAAGAACCCGATTCTGTGGGAATTGAAAAACTACTGTCGGATTCTTGCGATACCATATCGCTTATTCCTGAAAATAATACACGCATTCAAAGAAGGGACGAGAATGATTGATACTTTTTTAACTCTTGGCAAGGGGTCAAAAATTCAGCATGGCAAACACAATAACCGCATTTACCTGATGAAATTTGATGCTTCCGATACCGATACCATTATTGGTTCCCTTAATGGACTGGCAAATGAATATGGCTATTCAAAAATATTTTGTAAAGTACCTAAATGGACTGCCCCCTTATTTTTTGCCAACGGGTTTATACTCGAAGCTTTTATTCCCTTATTTTTTGCCAATGAAACCGATGTGTTTTTTGTTTCAAAATTCTTCGAAACACAAAGGGCTTTATCTTGCGAAACCGAAGATCTGAAAGGCTTTAGCAAAATTTTGTCGGCAATGCCTGCTGCCCGCCTAAACAATAATGGAAATTTCGAAGGCCTGAAAGTTAGAAAACTGGTTAAGAGCGACATACTTCAGGTTACAAAAATTTATTCCAAAGTATTTAAGAGTTATCCATTTCCTGTTTTCAAGCCGGAATATATTGAAAAAACCATGGATGAAAATGTGCACTATTATGGGGTTCTTCATAAGGGAATTGTTGTTGCCATATCATCTGCCGAAATTGATTTTGAAGGGCAGAATGCCGAAATGACAGATTTTGCCACATTGCCTGCTTTCAGGGGCAAGGGCCTGGCCCGGTTGTTGCTAAGCTCAATGGAAAGCGATATGAAAGAACTTGGCATACTAACCCTTTATACCATTGCAAGGCTAAGGTCGGAGGCCATGAACAAAACTTTTATGAACTTAAATTATCAGTATTCCGGTACTTTGGTCAACAATACCAATATTGCCGGTAACATCGAGAGTATGAATGTTTATTTTAAGCATATCTGAATTGAATTTGATATTCAGCCTGCATTAACGGCAGAAAGCAGCTTAACTTCGAAACAACTTTGTGGTTAAATGCTCCTCCTGAAATATTCTTTCTCAAGGGTTTTTCGGCTTACCGGCCTGCCATGCCCGGGAAGAAAAGTATGGCAGGGAGTGTCGAGCAGCAAGGCCCAGCTTTGGAAAAGCTCTTCAACATTATCGGCAAATGGCGGCATGGCCCTGCCTGGAAAAATCCCAAAAAGGGTATCGCCAACCAGTGCAATTTCTTCGTCAACAATAAGGCTCACCGAACCGGAAGTATGCCCGGGAGTGTGTATAATTTTTAAATTGCTGCAATTAAACAGCCTACCCTCTTCGTTTATCAATATGTCGGGTTCGGCCGGGGCAAACCTGGCAATGCCTGGTGCAACTGTTTTCCCAAGGCTCAAAACAACCTTCGAAAGAAACATGGTTGCTGACGGAAGAGGGGTATAGCCCGACATAAGGTTATAGGCCTCAGACGATTGTATGACCAGCCTTGCCTTTAAACTTTCCGATAAAGCTTTTGCTGCCTGGCAGTGGTCGAAATGTGCATGGGTAAGCAATATGTAATCTACAGGGTTTTGATCTGGCAAAATATTGCCGATTCGGGCAATTAGTTTTTGATGTGTTCTGTTCATGCCGCTATCGACCAGAAAAGCCCCCTTTTCATGCACCACCAGATATACGTTAACCCTTTTCGCAAGTAACCGGTAAATTACTGTCGATTTAGAAGTTTTCCAGCTTTTTGTCATTTTTCTGTTTAAGTTAATACATCTGTTTGTCTATTTGTTTCCAAACCTGAAAAGCGTTTAACGAATTGGGCGCATTGCACTTGTAAACTTTTATAAGTCTTTTGGAATAAGGTTTGCGCAGATCATCATAAATTGCCTCATCAGAAAACCCAACACCGGGTTGTGCAGCGTCGAAACGGGTAGCCGCAAAATACAATTCGGGAATGCGTGCCCATGCTATGGCCGAATAGCACATGGGGCAAGGCTCGCAACTGCTTAATATAATACAGTGCGACCATTCTCCGGGTTGGTTTAGTGCTGCCAGGCTTTTAGGTATTTTGCCCAGGTTATATACGCGCAGTGAGGCACATGCCGCCCTTATGGCATTTATTTCGGCATGTGCAGTGGGGTCGTTATTACAGGTTACCGAGTTCCAGGCTTCCCAAAGCCTGAGTATTTGGCTGGTTTCCGAATCGATTTGCAATACAATTGCGCCAAAAGGCCCGCCACCTGTTTTAGCCGATTCTGCTGCCAGTTCGCATGCCCTTTCAATCCATTTATTGCTGCCAGTAATTATTTCGGCATATAAGTTTAACCCTTGTGGGCTGGTTGGAGGCGAAGTTTTTTTGCTATTATGCCCTAAGTGTGTTCTTTCCGGCTCCGAAAAAACTTCGCGGGTGCCTTCAATTATTCTATACTGCAACTCATTCGATGAATTTTCCATATCAATTTTAAAACCTGTTTTTGCAAACATACTGTTTTTCTGTTGTATTGAATATGTGTTGGCAGTTCAGGTTTGATATTCATGGAATACCTTTAGTTTAATTTCCAGGAAATTTTTATGGTTTTCTTGAAACTGAAATTCCAAAAATTATAATAATCAATATACCTTAGCTGTTAATAATATTCAAGCAGGGGTTCCGAAAACCCGGAAAAAAGAGTAGGGGTGTATGCCGAAAAACCTTAGAGTAGGCCACAAATAAAACCAAAACTATGAAAAAGATTGTTTTTACAACAGTTATTCTACTTTTTATGTATGTTGGTGCCCAAGCCCAGATTGCTGCTGGCGGAAGCCTTGGCATTACCACTTCTGGCGGAAGTTATGACAATGCCGGGTCAACCCTCGAAAAAACTAAAATCAGTAATATTGGTTTTAACCCTATGGCTGGCTATTTTATTTCCGAAGATTTTCTTGCTGGCACATATATAAATTTTTCAAAGCAGCGTTCAAAAACCCCCGACCCGAATTCTGAGGTTAATTCAACCACAACACTTGGGTTTACACCTTTTGTAAGGTATTATGCCCTAAAATTTAACAAGTTTTCGCTTTTCGGGCAGGGACAGGTGGGTTTTTCCTATGCCTGGGAAAAAACCAAAAACGACAATACAACCACTACAGGCCCATGGACCACCAGCCTTAATATTGGTATTTTCCCCGGTATAGCATTCGATATTAACGAGAGGGTGCAACTCACCGCATCGATAAATGGTTTATATTTTGGCCTCGGGTTTGTTAGCGAAAGGGAAGAAAGAAACGATGAAATTTATATAGAACGAACCAGCAATTTTGGCATTGGCGCCGACCTTAACAATATTCCCACCACCGGAAATATTTCTATTGGGGCCATGCTTAAATTTTAATGAAATACCGGCCATTTGCTGGAATACATGCCTGCAAAATAACCTGCCATTTTTCCAAAACCCCGCAATTATTAAATTGACGAGGGTTTTTTTATTATCTGGCCAATAATAATTTAGTAGTGCAATTTTTATATTGAACATGTTTTAAAAAATTCAAATGGCTCAAAATGAACCCTAAAGTAAGAATTGTTGCCGACCACAGGGAAGCAGCTTCAAGAATTCCCGGTTTATTGGAAGAATATGGGGCAGAGGTTGTTCGAAAGCAATTGAAAACCGGCGACTATATTCTAAACGATGAAATTGTTGTGGAAAGAAAATCGCGCGACGATTTTATTATTTCCATTATACAGGGAAGGCTTTTTACGCAATGTGCCGCCTTGAAAAGGGCAGACAGGCATAGTGTGTTGTTAATAGAAGGAAACCCTTATCAAACAAAACACAATATCGACCGCAAGGCAATTCAGGGAGCCTTATTATCGGTTTCGGTATGTTGGCAGGCGAAAATGAACTAAATGAAATTACCGGCCTGGGAAAAAAGAAGGCAAATAATATTTGTGCATTCCTGCAAATGGCTTATAACAACCATAAGAACGATATGCGATAGGCCAGGCATTTTACCTGGAATTTAAGGGTGGATTCTTTATAAAAAGTGGAGGTTTATAGGTATTTTTATAAGCCTTGAGAAAGCAGGGCACTTGCAATGATTAGGTCGGCAGGGGTTGTAATTTTAATGTTTTCGCGGTTTCCATCGACCAGCATTACTGGTTTGCCGGTCGATTCAAATACCGAGGCATCGTCGGTGAACGAATCGTTGTATTCCTGACGATAAGCATCAATTAGCAGCCTGGCATCGAAAACCTGGGGGGTTTGTACCAGCCTGAAATTCCTGCGGTCAACCGTATGGCTGTATAGGCCGTCGGTTTTACGAATGGTTTCATGTACATCAATAACTGGTATTGCAGCGCCATATTCTTCTGCTGCCATAAAGCAGTTTCGAATAGTACCGATAGAGGCCAAAGGCCTTACTCCGTCGTGTATGGCCACTAACCCATTTGGCGACAGGCTTTGCAGTCCGTTTTTAACGGAATGGAACCGGGTTTTGCCCCCGCTATAGAGCTCGTGTGTTTTTGTAAAATTGTGTTTTTGGCACAATGCTTCCCAAAAATCGAATTGGTGTTGGGGCAAAACCAGCCTTACCTCAATATTGCTGCTGAATTCGTAAAAGCGGTTTATGGTATGCATAAGTACAGGCAAGCCGTTTATTTCTATAAACTGTTTAGGGGTTTCGCTGTTCATGCGCAACCCGCTCCCCCCGGCAACAATAATAACTGTTTTTTGCATACTGTTTTAACTTATTTACGGCTGCTTTGATAATTAAGTATAAATACCACTTTTTATAAATGGGGTTACAGGCTATTGCCTTTGTCCGATAAAGTAATACAACGAAAAACCTACTACATTATTGAACCAGGCGCCTTCGCCCCAACTCGATGTTGAATATTTGGAACGCACGGGCATTATGGAATAGTTGTACCTGATTGCTATGTCGAGCTTATTTGTAATGCTGTAGCTTCCGCCTAAAGCTATGGCGGTTTCGTATTTCCGGCATTTTTCTTCGAATTCAAACCATTCACCATCGTAGTGCATGGCACTGAACAAATAATTAAACGACAGCCCGGCCTGTATTTTTAGTTTTTCCGAAACCTGGTAATTAACCAATACCGGCAAATCGACATACCTTAAGCTAATCATTCTTATTTCCGGATATTTAAAAGGCGTGGAAGATCCCTTGCCCGAATATTTTATTTCAAGCTGCCCTCCCCAGTTTTCTTTAAAGTGCGTTGATACATAAGCCCCGAAAGTGAGACCCATTTTATAATATCCGCCCCAATTGTCGCCATCGATTTGTGTTGCATTAATGCCCCCGAGCAAACCTCCGCTGAACCGCTGGGCAGAAAGTATTGCACTTATCAGCAAAAAAAACGCAATTAAAAATTTTCTCACCTTTAAAAGTTTATAGGTTAGTAGTTAATGTGTTAAATATTCGTTTAAGCTAGCGGCATTATTTTTTCTTTTAGAATAGCTACACCTTTACCGGCTTTTTCTTTAATATACTCAATCTTTCGGTAAGCCGGTGAGTTTACTGCATTCGGATCGACAACAAACACAGGGCAGTATTTTGGGGCATAGTTAACCAGGCCGGCTGCCGGATAAACCACCATCGATGAGCCTATAACAACAAATATATCGGCCTGGCTGGCAATATTTGCAGCTTCTTCCATGGCCGGAACGGTTTCGCCAAACCAAACAATATGGGGCCTTAACTGATAGCCCTTTTCGCATAAATCGCCAACATTTACAGGTTTATAGCCTATATCGTAAACCAGGTTTTCATCGCCGGTGCTCCTAACTTTGGTAAGCTCGCCGTGCAGGTGCAATACATTTTTGCTGCCTGCCTGCTCATGCAGGTTATCGACATTTTGGGTAATAATATGCACATCGAAAAACTCTTCGAGCCCCACAAGTCCTGCATGTCCGGCGTTTGGTCTTGCCTGGGCAAGCTGTGCCCGGCGTTCGTTATAAAAGCGCAAAACCAGGTCTATGTTGGCAGCCCAGCCTTCGGGGCTGGCAACTTCCATAACATCGTAGTTTTCCCATAGGCCGCCCATATCGCGAAAGGTTTTCAGTCCGCTTTCGGCACTTATTCCTGCACCTGTAAGAACTACCAGTTTTTTCATTGTGTTGGTTTTTAACAAAAATATAAAAACACCGAAACATGCCTACGATTATTTTTTTATTTCGTTGGCCATTGTTCATTTTTTATAATTTTAGGCCTGAGAACAATTAATTATGATCGACAGGGAAACAGTTGACCGCATATTTGCCACAGCCGATATTGTTGAGGTGATTAACGATTTTGTGAAGTTGAAAAAATCCGGATCGAATTATAAGGGGCTAAGTCCCTTTTCGAGCGAAAAAACCCCTTCTTTTTTTGTGAGCCCTGGCAAAGGTATTTTTAAAGACTTTAGCTCAGGCCTGGGCGGCAATGTTGTAAAATTTCTTATGGAAGTCGAAAAGTTATCGTACCCCGAAGCTTTACGGTACCTTGCCAGAAAGTATAACATTGAAATTCATGAAAAAGAGGCAACAGCCCAGGAAATCCAGGAAAAAAACGAGCGCGAAAGCCTTATTGAGGTAACATCGTTTGCACAGAAGCAGTTTACCGATTGGCTCTGGCACCGCGACGAAGGTAGGGCCATTGGCCTTGGTTACTTCAAAGAACGCGGTTTTCGCGATCAGGTTATTGAAAAATTCCAGCTGGGCTATTCTTTGGAAACACGCGATGCTTTTACTATGGTAGCCCTTGAGAAGGGTTATAAGCTCGAATACCTTGTAAAAACCGGCCTTACCATTGATAAAAACAATTTCAGGTTCGACCGTTTTGCCGGCAGGGTAATTTTCCCAATACATAGCCTGTCGGGGCAGGTTATTGGTTTCGGTGGCCGTGTGCTGAAGAAAGATGATAAAACAGCAAAATACCTTAACTCGCCCGAATCGGAAATTTACCATAAAAGCAATGTGCTCTATGGTTTGTATTTTGCAAAAAACGAAATAAACAAACTCGATAAATGCTTTTTGGTAGAGGGGTACACCGATGTTATAAGTATGCACCAGGCCGGCATTGCAAATGTGGTGGCCTCGTCGGGCACGGCGCTAACGGTCGAACAAATCCGCCTTATTAAACGGTTCACTAAAAATATTACTGTTCTCTACGATGGCGACCCTGCAGGCATAAAAGCTTCTTTAAGGGGCATCGACCTGATACTTGAAGAAGGAATGAACGTTAAAGTGCTTCTATTACCCGATGGCGAAGACCCCGATTCGTTTGCCCGAGCTAACAGCAGCACCCGTTTTATTGAGTTTATTGAACAAAACGAGAGCGATTTTATACGCTTTAAAACAAAGCTTTTGTTGAAAGACGCGCAAAACGACCCTGTTAAACGTGCAACCCTTATTAGCGATATTGTAAAATCTATTGCCGTTATCCCCGAAAGTATTGTTCGTAGTGTTTACCTGCGCGAATGCAGCAAACTTATGGAAATTGATGAGGCTATACTTTACGAAGAAACTTTTAAAATAAGAAGTGCCAAAGCTGGTGAAGCCGGAAAAAGGCACAGGCCCGAATTTCCACCATCTGGTTTTTCCAAAAAAGCCCCGGCACATGTTCAGCTCAACCTGGGTAAAGATTATAAACATGAATACGAACTCATTCGTACCCTTATAAATTTCGGAAACCGCGAACTTTTTCCCGGATACGACGATTCGCCTCTTATCGGGAAATACATTGTTGACGAAATAAGGGCCGATGATTTGGTGTTTGAACACCCGGTTTATGATAAAATATTCGACATTGTTGCTGGTTTTGTTGATCAAAAAATGAAAATCGACACTTCATTTTTTATATTGCACGAAGATATTGAGGTGAGCACAGTATCGGCAGAAATGCTTTCTGAAGGCTACGATGATAAAATGAGCAAACTTTGGAGCAAGAAAGATGTTCAGCTCGAAACCGAAGAAATGAAACTGAAAGATATTGTGCCCGAACTGATAATATCTTTTAAAAACCGGAAAGTATTGCAGCTCATTAACGAAACCCACTCAGAAATAAAGCATGCTCAGGAACTTAACGAAATGGAATCGATAGATTTGATTATTCATAAATTACAGATATTGAACGATTTAAAACGAAATATTTCGAAAAAACTGGGCGACAGGATTATTCTGCATTAACATTGTCCGGGAGAATTTTTGCGAAATATTACACTTATCTAATGCATTATTAAAGTAAGGTTTTTTATATTTATTGATTCAAAGTTACCAACCATGCTCAGGAAATTCTTTTTAACTGGCTTATTAACTCTTCTTTGTATAATTTCAATACATGGTTCTGCCCCTGAGGTACCGAATGTAGAAAAGGGCACTATCGATATTTCGCAATGGGATTTTCAAAATAATTACCTGTATTTAAATGGCGAGTGGGAATTCTACTGGGATACACTTTTAACCCCTGCCTCTAATTTCGATTCTGTTTCAAAGTATATAATAGTACCGGCTGCCTGGAGCTCCAAAAAAGCCGGCAGGTTTCCGGTCAAAGGTTTTGCAACCTACAGGCTTAAAATACTCTCGGGTTCCCTTGAAGGCACTTATGGTATTTTGCTGCACGATTTGTTTACTGCCTCAAATGTGTGGTTCGATGGAAAACTTATTTATAGTACCGGGCAAACAGGGGTTACAAAAAAAACCTCTATTCCAGCGTTTTTATATAAAGAAATCCCTGTATTTTTTGAAAAGAACAAACCAGAACATGAGTTGGTCGTTCAGGTATCAAATTTTCACCATACCCGCTCAGGGCTTGTTAAACCAATAAAGTTTGGGCACTTCGATACCCTGGCAAACAAATCGAAAAACAATCTGATTTTAAACCTGTTTATTGTTGGCATAATATTTTTTATCGGGCTTAGCCACCTGCTAAATTACTTTCTGTATAAAAACCAGGTAACCCATTTGTTTTTTGGCCTGTTGTGCCTTGTTATGATATTAAGAAACGTATCGACCGGACAACGCGTAATAACCTATATTTTCCCTAACATTAACTGGCAGTTGTTGTTTAAGCTCGATAATTTTTCGGGTTTCGGCACTATACCTTTGTTTGCTATCTTTTTATTTATTCTGTACAAGAAAGATTTTCCGCGGGTATTCCTTAATATTTTTATTACGATTGGCATACTTATTACCCTTTTTGTAAGCTTTACCCCTCAAATAGTTTATGGCCGCTATCGCATGTTTTTTGAGCTTTATATTCTGGTTGGCGGCTTGTTCCTCACCTTTTATGTATTGCTCAGGGCCTCAATTAAAAAACGCGAAGGGGCAATGTTAACATTTATGGGCTTTTTTATTTTATATGCCACTGCCATAAACGATGTGCTCATAAGCATGGGCCTGGCAAATTCGCTGGAAGTGGCGCCGTTTGGTCTGGTTACATACATGTTAATACAATCGTTTGTGCTCTCCAGGGGTTCGGCAATGGCCTTTGAAGAAAACAAAAAGCTTGGACTGGCCATACAGAAAGAAAAGCAAATGCTGGAAAAACGTGTGGCTGAACGTACACATGAACTTGAAATACGTAACCGTGAAATAGTGAAACAGCAGGAAGAGTTGAAAAACCAACTCTGGCTGAACGAGAGCCTGGCGCGAATAAACCATATTCTGAACAAAAACAGTAAAGACAATGTACATGTACTTTCAAAGTTGTTATTAGATGAGATATTGCATTTAACAAGTGCCAAAATTGGGGTTATGTATGTAGCCGAAGGCAGAAATGGTGGAAGTGTGCTGGAACTGGTGGCAGCTAAAAATGCCAGCAAAGAAATTATGTCGAAAAAAACCATAGAACCTGGCGAAGGCCTTGTTGGTACTTGTTTTCAGCGAATGGAACTTATGCGGGTCGAAAATATTTCCGATACTTACCTTAAGCTCGATTCGGGGCTCGGAGAAACACGCTTATCAAACCTCGTTTTTATTCCATTGTTTACCAATAATATTCCCGTTGGGGTAATTGAATTGGCAACCTTTAAACCACTACCCGATAAATTTACTTTCTTATTGGAAAATATTTCCGAAAGCATTTCGGCAACCATAAGGTTTATAAAAATGAACATACAGAACGTACAGCTTCTTGAAGAATTCAGGGAGAAAAATATACAAAACCAGAATATAGAGTTTGAGGTACAGCAAAAAGAACAAGAACTCAGGGCACTGCGTGAGGAAATGGAACTTTTAAAGTCGAAAAACTAAAAAGGGAACCATAAAAACCGGTTCCCCTCTTTTTCTATTTCTTAAGCTATTATTCTTTATCGCCAATGCCTTTTATAATTCCACGCGTGGCAGCCTTTATAAAAGCTATAATTTCATTGCGCTC
>JAFGQZ010000008.1 GCA_016935435.1 Bacteroidales bacterium | reverse complement strand
TTACAGTAAATGTCTTAACCCGAAATCGATTACTGTATGTATCTATTTTGGCAGGTTTTCTGGCTCACCCCTGTTTTGTTTTCCTTCCCGTCAGGTAAATGCCAGACAGTGGACTTGTAGTACAAAACATTTTCGCGAGGTTTACAGCTGCGGGTACAGCTCCGGATTTTTCCAATTTGCATCGAAAGCACCGGATTCCCTTTTATCCTGGTTGAAGTACTCAAACAGAATCACCAAAAATCGGGGCAAAGGTATTTAATATAATGTGATGGTCAAAAAAACTTGAAATTAAAAAAACATAATCGGTCGGAAAATTAATTTAATCCCTTATCGTTAAATAAGGCCTTAAATGCTGATTTTATTGGCTCATTGGTTATTAATATCTTCTTTGTTCAAATCGCTATGATAAATCTTTTATTAAATAATTTGTACAAATCTCAGGATAGAAATATCTCGGATTTAATAATTTGTTTCAAAGAAATACTTCCCGATAAGTTTCACCGGTTTAACATAGCACTTTGCCGATTCATTGTTTTTCAAATGGATTAATAGCAATAAGTTTGAACGCATAAAAACCATTTAACACAAATGAAACAAATTGATTTATTTCACCCACGGGTATTTAATACCCGGGATTGGGCCGAAGGCTATTATAAGAGAAATAAAAAAAATATTAAAAATGTTGGAAAGCGGTTTGCAAAATTGCTGAAAAAAAGCGGGTTCATGGGAGGAACCGTTTTAGATGTTGGCTGTGGCTTTGGCTCAGTAGCAATTGAATTAGCAAAAACATTTCCAAAATCTAAAATTACCGGAATCGATTTAGGAGAGCCTTTACTTGAAATAGGGCGGGAACTAATAAAAGGGGAAAAACTCGAAAATCAAATCGAATTATTAAAAGCCGATGCCCAAATGCTGCCTTTTGAAAATAACTCATTCGATTTAGTTGTCAACACCTTTTTATTGCATATTGTTGAAAACCCAATTCAAATGCTCAATGAAATTGAACGTGTTGCAAAACCTGAAGCGAAAATTTTAATGACCGATTTACAACGCGGATTCTTGGCTTATTTCATTAAGAAATTCAGAACAGCATACACTTCGGAAGAAGCTTATAGAATAATTAAAGGGTCGAACATCAGGAATGGCAGGTTATCAACCGGGCCTTTTTGGTGGGATTATATAATTAGCTAATAGCTAGCGAAATATAAATACATTAACAATTTCAAACAGAATATTTATGGGTTTAGAAAAACAAGGGGCAAAGCCAAGCGGCATATTGGGACTAGTCGTGGGAAGGTTAATGAACAAAGTTCATACAAGTTTATACATGCAATATTTTAAAAATAATCCGCCGGCACATAATTCCATTATTTTGGATATTGGCTGCGGGGGCGGGAAGTTTATTCATTTTCTATCGAAGTTTGATAATTCATTACAATTATATGGTTTGGATCATTCCGATGAAATGATATTCCTCTCAAAAAAAACAAACAAAAAAGCCATCGGGAACAAGCAGGTTAAAATCCTAAAGGGGTCGGTTATAAACATTCCGGTTGAAAGTTCCGCTGTTAATTTGGTTACTGCCTTTGAAACGATTCAGTTTTGGCCACATATACCTTCGGCTTTCAAAGAAGTTGCACGGGTGCTTAAAAAAGGAGGAGAATTTATCATTATCAACCGTTTCCCGCCGGAAGGTAGTAAATGGTGGAAAATTGCAAACTTAAAATCTGCCAAGGAATACAGTTTAATGCTTGAACAAACTGATTTTACTAATATAAGCTTCGACTTAACTTACAAAAAAGGATGGATTATAGCAAAGGGCTATAAACTTTAATGTCATTGTAATTTTAGCATATTAATTATGATGATTCCATTCTTATTTATGCTGAATAAAAAATTCTGTATTGAAAATATTCAGAAAGTTTAAACAGTTAGTTCCTTTTCAAAAGCCAGAAAACTGACCGGATGTTGATGCTTATCAAAAACCGGCCCTTATAGGATAACCCAAAGTTTCACCCTTATCAGTAATAAGCAAAAATGCAAGCTCCGACTTCTCTTTTACAATCATTTTAGCCTGATTAAAACACCGTTGTGCTACTTCCAGATAGAAAGGCCCGGTTTGCGAAAAGGGAATGATATCCCGGATTGCATTTGCAAGTTTTATTTGCTTTACTCCTTGAACTGTTTCCAAAGGATAACCACAAGTTTTAGCTATGCATGCTGCAAATTCAGAATTGAAAGTGCTGTTTTTACTGTGGGTATCTAAATGTCCTTCGGCCAGTTTTATAGCTTTACCAAGCATTACGCCAAGGGTAATTTTCTGTGTGCCTTTTTCGAGGGCTAACCGGAGCGTTTCACCTATGGAATTGCCAAAATGGATAAAAGCTGTATCGGGTAAATGACTGTATAATGGTTTTAAAATATTTTCGCTCCGTTTTCCCGAGGTTAATACAATTTCATCAACCCCCGTTTCTTTTGCAACTGAAAGCTGGTATTTTATAGTTGATAAAAAAGCCTCGTTTGAATAGGGGATAACCTTACCCGATGTGCCTATTATTGAAATACCCCCAACAACACCTACACGTGGGTTAAAAGTCTGTTTTGCTAACTCTTCGCCTTCGGGAACATAAGGTTCTACTTCAATTCCCTGCTCTATTTCGTAATAACTGCATAATTCCTCTAATACCGATGTTATCATCTTTCGGGGTACAGGATTTATAGCAGGCTCACCAACCGGTACTTGTAGCCCGGGCAGGGTAACCACCCCGATTCCTTTGCCTTTTACAAAATGTATACCTGGTTCTTTGGTGAAACGTAATTCGCAACCAATTTCTTTTCCATGGGTAATATCCGGGTCGTCTCCGGCATCTTTTATTACCACGCACGATGCTTTCGATATGGAAAGTTCATTGGGGAATATCATAAATTTAGCCGTATCGCCATTGGGCATGGTTATACTAACCTGTTCAGGGAATTTATTTTTTACCAGGGCTACGAAACATGCTTTAGCAGCAGCAGTAACGCAAGTGCCTGTTGTAAAGCCTTGTCGTAAGTCTTGTTTGTTATTGATTATTTTTCTTCTAAGTAAATACCAGTTTTGTAACAGTTCTTTTGTTGAACTAACTTTATAAGAAAAAGGGGGAAGTTCCGGTCGTTCAACCACCCACAATGGAATGTTGGTTCTTTGAGAAGCCTCTACCTTACTCATAAAAAATCCCGATTCACCACTTTCTTTACTCAGAATAACTTCAGCATTTATTTTTTTTATTAAGCTGACTAACTCATCAACATTTTCATCCGGGTTAGAAGGGATTATATATTTATTTGGGATATTGCCAGCTTTCGCAAGTTTCTTACTATGGTCGGTGTCAAGTATCCTGAAATAACAATTCCGGTTATCAGCTAATTCTTTAAAATGAGGAATGGTTTGTACCCCGGTTAAACATAATATATTGTTATACTCACTTGTCTTTAATTTATATGTCATTTCCTTAAATGAAGAAAAAGCCGAAACGTTTTTCAGAGGAATTAAATTGGGGAAAGACCTCTCGTATCGAATAACCGGAATATCAAATATTTTTGCAGCATTAAAAATATTGTTGTGCAATTCTTCAGCAAACGGGTGAGCTGCATCAATTATTAGTTTTACCTCCTTTTCTTTGCAAAGTTCCGAAATTTCATCGACACCTTTATCGCCAGAAATATGATTCCCTTTTATTTCAATTATCGACTTGGTTTTTGTAGAATACAAATAGGGTTCGCCTAAAAAATCGAATAAAGCCGCAGTTTGTTTTCCCTCTGTTGTACCTCCAAAAACGAGTATCATTATATTAACTTAATTGGCGCAAAGGTAAATATCCGTAAAATATTTTCTATATAATCACTATTATGCCACTTTTACAGTCAATTTATCAAAAATCAATTGTTTACCCCAAACCCTAAAGGGAGCAATTGATTTTCTCTACACCCTTTAGGGCCGGGGTAAATGGAGAAAATTAATTGCGCTTCCTGGTAAAAAAGTGACGAATCATTAAATATTTCTATTAAAACCAGAATGAAACCACATGCTTATTTTAATTTAATGTTGAAGTATTCAGCTTTTCTTTGAGTGCTTTTTGACAATAACCGGACTGCTTTTTAAAGCTTTTTTTAAGAGACTATGTATATTTTTTCGGCATAATTAATGTTATTACGCCCATTACAAATAGCGCTGCAATTATCTAATTTAAAGTACAAATTTAGATCCGGATGAATTCATTTGTAGCCGAATGATTAGTAAATCTCAAATTGTTCAGCTAATGAACAACTCCCCTATGTATTACATTCGAAATTGCCTCTAAATTTTCGAGGATATAGTTTGAAATTTCACCGCTTGGGGCTGCAAAACAGTTAAGGGAACGAGAATTGTAAACAATGTCAAAAAATTTTAAAGCATTATTAACCCTAAAAAATCAAAACTAACACCCATAGCTAGTATATAGCAAGATCAGGATAGCAATATTTTATGGCTACCTTTCTATATTTAAGCTAATTTATTGAATACCGAAATTACGGAAAGAAAAAAACTTGTTGTTATAATCAACAGGGTTTAATTAACCTCTCCCTTGATATATAAATTGTAGTTGTTTTGCTCTGTATTGGTATAAACGGTGATACTTTTACTAAAATAGCCGGGATCTTTTGCATCGTAAGTAACAGTAATTTTCCCTGAACCCCCGGGCCCTATGGGCTGCTTGGGATACGAAGGCACAGTACAGCCACACGACGATTTTACATCTTGAATTATCAATGGCAGCATACCCGGGTTTTTAAATACAAATTCTATTGTTACCGGCTTGTTTTTTTCAATTTTACCAAAATCGTGTTCAGTGAAATCCCATTCTATTGAAGCCTTGGGTCCGGAAAACGACATTAACGCAATTATTGCCGGCAGTATACCAAGTTTAACAATAAATCTCATAGATAATACTTTTTTGTTATAAAACGCCAAACTACAAATTTTGTTCCATTTTTTAAAAGAAGAAAATTGCAAAAAACCCTGTAATTTTGACATTAATATTTTAACCTGCCTTATTCATAGATTTTACCAATAATCAGTTTTATAGCAGGTTAACCCGATCTAGTTACATTTAGTTTTTGTAAAAAAGTTAATGTAACTTAATCGGAGTCAGGTCAATAAAAGAAATTTATGAATTAAACAGGTTAAAGAACTATTCGACTATATGCCTATTTACCTGGCGGCTTAGAACGATACATAAAACTGCAACCTTGCTAAAGGGAGCGTATGCAAAGTATTATTAACCGATGTTGTGGTTGAAGCGTTTTTTTCGGTTTTCTCCCTGAACTGCACCATAAAACCTATGTCGATATTTAATCCGAGCCAATCATTAAAAGCAAAATCGCGGCCTGCCGACAGGTCAATATAGGAGTACTTTTTAGTTTCGTTTGCACTTGCACGGTTTTTCAGGTAAGTATAACCCTGCCGGGCGTACCATACCGGCCTATTGCTGTAAAAAGAGTGTTTGCCAAAATGAACCATATTATCGATGCAAAAAGTTGTGATAAGTTCACTGGCGTTAAGCTCCAGATCGTTACCAAAATAAATGCCTGCCTGGGCAATTTCGGCATACTGATAACGTGCCCCGGCATGAAAATATTCACGGGCACTTAGCCCAACGACCAAATCGAGTTTCGACTTGATAATTTGCGCATTAACGGCGTGTACTGTGCAGATAAAAAAAAAGACAAGCAAAGTTTTTTTCATTAGTTGTTCGGGGTTTAGTCAAATTTTTTAGCATTCTCCCAAATTTCATTCATCTGGTCGAGGCTCATATTTTTTAGCGATTTTCCTTTTTTTATCGTTTCCTTCTCAAGATACTCAAAACGTTTGATAAACTTCAGGTTGGTTTTTTCCAGGGCAGTTTCAGGATCAATGCCATAAAGCCTGGCAGCGTTTACCACCGAAAAAAGCAAATCGCCAAACTCCTTTTCAATCAATTCTGAATTATTGGCTTTAATCTCATCCATTAATTCGCCCAATTCTTCATGAACTTTCTCCCAAACCTGTTCCCGCTTTTCCCAATCGAACCCTACGGCCCTGACTTTCTCCTGAATACGGTTAGCTTTTATTAAGGCAGGCAACAATGCCGGCACACCAGACAACACAGATTTATTCCCTTCTTTTTGCTTAAGTTCTTCCCAGTTTTCCTTTACCTTATTGGAACTTCCTTTTACATCAACATCGCCAAAAACATGTGGATGCCTGAATATGAGTTTATTGCACAAACTATCAGTTACATCTTTTATGTCAAAACTACCATCTTCCGAACCAATTTTTGAATAAAAAACAATATGTAGCAACAAATCGCCAAGTTCTTTTTTTACTTCTTGAAGGTTGTTTTTAATTATAGCATCGGCGAGCTCATAAGTTTCTTCTATAGTAAGGTTACGAATACTTTCGAAAGTCTGTTCCCTGTCCCACGGACATTTCTCCCTTAGCTCGTCCATTATATAAAGGAGTTTCTCGAACGATTTTAGTTTTTCTTCAATAGTATGCATTATTCGCCGCTTAATTGTAGTTTTTTATCAGTTTCGCCAGGTAAAAATTTCACGCGAATTGCCGAATTGGGCTTTAAATCGAGCAATTCAGCAACCGGCCCGTTTGCAAGGGCAATTTCAAGCAGGCCTTCAGCATTAAAAACAGCTACCAGCTCGCCGACAGGCACAGTGTTGTATGTTTTGCTTATTTTATCGATAACATAATGGTTGCTCTGTACAAATATCCGGAAGGGGTTTCCTTTTCCAACCCGCTCAAATGTTTCCTTGTTTATATTTGTTATCGCATTTTGGTACGAATCGATATATACTATGCTCCCGTTTATCAGGTTGGTGTCGATAGCAGGTAAAATCGGCATTTGCACAAGATAATCGGAGCTTATCCGGGCAAAGCTCCCGGGCTTTTCGCCATTGGCAAGTTTAACTGCCACATCGGCATAAATATCAAGGCTGTTAAATGTACCGGAAACATTATCGCCAATATCAACCTTGTAAACATCAAAATCTTCTTCAGGAAAGATAAGCCCGGCAAAACCTGAGTCGGAACAAATAAAAAACTGTCCGGCCTTTTCAACTACCAATAGTGGCCGTTTTACCGACAATAAGGTGTTTACAGCAATAATATGTACCGTACCGACAGGAAAATATTTATAACAATTGCGAATAATAAAAGCAGCTTGCATAGTATTAAAGGGCAGTACCTGGTGGCTAATATCGATGATATTTGCAGATAATTTGCGCGACACTATTTTTCCTTTAACAGCGCCAATATAATAATCGCTGTTGCGCCAGTCGGATGTTAAGGTAATAACTGCCATGAATATACAAATACAGCTTAATTATAAATTGATTATTTTGAAAATTTAGATTTACTTTGTAGAGCCCAAAAGTAAACATTCTTGTTTAAAATTCTATGATAGAAAAGTCGATATATTTAGAGGGAATAGATCCTCTACAACTTTATGGGGCAAACAATGTACTTCTTGATAAGGTTAAATCGTATTTTCCTAAACTTAAAATTATTGCGCGTGGCCAGGAAATGATTTCCATTGGCGATGAAAAAGAAATAATGGGCTTTGAGGAGAAGGTTGATTTGTTAATTTCCTTTTTTCACAGATATAACAAAATAACCCTTAGCGACATTGAAGAACTCTTTAGCAATAACGAAAAATCGTGGATGCACCCTGATGCCCCGCAACCAGATGTTTTGATTTACGGCAACCATGGTAAACTTATTAAAGCAAAAACAATTAACCAACAAAAACTGGTTGAAGAATATGCCGGAAACGATTTGTTGTTTGCCCTGGGCCCTGCCGGAACCGGAAAAACATATACAGCCATAGCACTTGCCGTAAGGGCTTTGCGAAACAAAGAAATCAGGCGAATAATTTTAACCCGCCCGGCGGTTGAAGCAGGTGAAAACCTGGGGTTCCTGCCCGGCGATTTAAAGGAAAAACTCGATCCGTACCTGCAGCCATTGTACGATGCCCTGCGCGATATGATACCAGCAAAAAAACTGGCCGATTTCCTCGAAGACGGCACAATTGAGATTGCCCCTCTGGCTTTTATGCGCGGGCGTACGCTCGATAATGCTTTTGTAATTCTCGACGAAGGACAAAACACTACCATCAACCAAATGAAAATGTTTCTTACCCGAATGGGGAAAAACGCAAAATTTATTGTTACTGGCGACATTACACAGATTGATTTGCCCCGCAAACAATCGTCGGGTCTCATTAAAGCATTGTCCATTCTTGGCACAATTCATGGAATATCTGTTGTAGAGTTCGACATCAGGGATGTTGTGAGGCATAAACTTGTTAAAAAAATTATTGAAGCATACGAAAACGAGAATCATTTATAAAAATAATATATTATGCAGGCTTTAACCAGAACAGATTTTAATTTTCCCGGACAAAAAGGGGTGTATCACGGCAAAGTTCGCGATGTGTACAACATCGAAAACAAATACCTTGTAATGGTGGTAACCGACCGCATTTCGGCATTCGATGTTGTGCTCCCTAAAGGTATTCCATACAAAGGGCAGGTTTTAAACCAAATTGCTTCGGCCTTTCTGGATGCAACCAGCGACATTGTCCCAAACTGGAAAATTGCCAGTCCAGATCCAATGGTTACTGTGGGCCATTTTGCCGAGCCCTTTAAAGTGGAAATGGTTATACGGGGTTACCTTACAGGCCATGCCTGGCGCGAATATAAAGCAGGCAAAAGGAGCATTTGCGGTGTACAGCTCGACGAAGGCATGAAAGAACACCAGCGCTTTAAAAAACCAATAATTACCCCTACCACCAAAGCCGATGAAGGACATGACCTTGACATTTCCAAAGAAGAAATTATAGCCCAGGGATTGGTTAACCCTATCGATTACCAACTAATTGAAGAATACACTTATAAGCTATTTGAACGGGGCACCGAAATTGCTGCACGCATGGGGCTTATACTGGTTGACACTAAATACGAATTTGGTAAAAAAGACGGCAAAATATACTTGATAGACGAAATTAATACTCCCGACTCTTCGCGTTATTTCTACAAAGAAGGTTACGAAGACAGGTTTGCAAACAACGAGCCCCAAAAGCAACTTTCAAAAGAATTTGTAAGGGAATGGTTAATAAGTAACGGCTTCCAGGGCAAAGAAGGACAAAAAGTACCGTTTATGACTGAAGAATTTATTGGCCAGGTAAGCGAACGGTATATCGAACTATATGAGAACATTACTGGCGAAGAATTCGGAAAGGCCGAAAACACTGATATTGAGAAACGTATTGAAAACAATGTTTTAAATTACCTGAAAAACTTGTTATAAACCTTATCAGGCTGTCTTTCCCGGTTATGGTTCAAATTTTAGGGAAGGCAGCCTGATTTTATTGTTTTGCATTTAAATGCAGCAACCGAAATTAAATAAAAATCACATTCACCGTTGAATTTCATATAATGCGCCCAAAGTTCTTTCAACCAGTTTTTTTTCTCGTTTCGATTATAGTACTGGCATGCTTGCCGCTTTCTGGTCAATTTCAACCTTCGAAAGTAGAAAAATCGGAACAAAAAATATTGTTGCAGGGAAAAATCTACTATATACATACTGTTGCTGCAGGGCAAACACTATATTCGATATGTAAAGCTTACGGCGTAACACAAAACGAAATTGCACAGGCTAACCCCGGCCAGGCCATTGATGTAATAAAACCCGGACAGGTACTTAAGGTCCCGGAAAAAACCGTAGTGCACAAAAACCCGGAAACTACAAATCTGGCTGGCGAAAGCCAAAACCCTTCAGACACGCTAAAAACATACATGGTAAAACAAGGCGATACTTTATACAATATTGCGCGGCAATATGGGCGTTCAGTGTCTGAATTTATCGATGCAAACCCCGATTTAAAAAATGGGCTTAAAACCGGTATGGCCTTGATTATACCCTCGGAATTAAATTTAGGGAAGATTAACGATGCATTACTAACAAGCGCTGGCAAAACTGTTATTACATATAGTATTGATAAGTGCGATTCGATATCTGCCCATCAAACAAACCGGTTCCTTAAAGTAGCTTTAATGTTGCCATTTCATGCCGACGAGCTGTTTCTGCAAGACACAACAGGCACCGATTCGTTACCAAAAACACATGCCCAAAACAGGACTATCTCAATGGGCATAAGCTCACTAGAGTTCTATCAGGGTTTTTTAATCGGGCTCGATTCTCTTAAAAAGGAAGGGATAAACATTACCTTATATTCTTATGATACAAAATCGGACTCAAACCATGTTAAACAATTTTTAAAAGAACTTGAGATTATTAAACCCGATATTATTGTTGGCCCGGTAAGAAACCATAATTTAGCCCTTGTTTCTGCTTTTTCAAAAGAACACGGAATTCCTTTAATACTTCCATTTACCAGGGCTAACTATGCCCCCACGCTTAAAAATCCGCTCGCGGTTTTCATGCTGCCCGATGCAGCAACCAACCAAAACACTTTTTCCGGTTATATTTCGGGGTACAACCACTCGAACATTATAGTTGTAAGCCATAACGATACCAGTGACACTGATGAGTATGCTATATTAAAAACACAACTTGCAACAGTGGCCACAGCCCCTCAAAAAAACAACACCTATAAAGAAATTTTTATAAACGACACACTACCCCGAAGTATTTACGGCTCACTAAAAAAAGACACAAATAATATTGTAATACTTATATCGAACAACGAGGCAAGTGTTATAAATATTGTAAGTTTATTGTCGATGCAGGACGGGCATAACATAAAACTCTTCGGGCTCCCAACCTGGAGCAGGTTTAACAACTTAAGGCCCGAGTACCTGCATAAATTAAGCACTGTAGTTTATTTGCCATACTATATCGACTATACCAAACCTGTTACCAAAAGCTTTGTGTCAATTACAAGAAACAAGTATGGCTTTGAACCGCACAAAACTTCATTTGGCGGCAGCAATTCAAATTTTGTTTACCTGGGCTTCGAAACATGCCTGCTATTTGGCAAAAATATTGTGTATTATGGCAAAAGCATGCTCAATTGTATTTGCAACTTAAACCCCAGATTACCACAATCCGATTATTCATTCAGGCCCCTGCCTGACGGCGAAGGCTTTGTAAACCATTCAATTAACTTAGTTGAGTATAAAAAAGATTTTTCGCTAACACGCTCAAACTATTCCTACGATGCAGAAATTCAAAGCGTTGTACCTTTAGGTATTACAGCTCCGGAAGGTGAAAATGAAATTTTTATTGTAGAATAAACCAACCTGCCCAAACTATTAATCCATAAATTGATTGCTGGCGTGAAAAGGGCTGTTTGGGCGAATGAAGCAGCGGTGCCCGGTTTGTTGCCAGTTTTTTACAAAACCAATTGAAGTCTGCATGGCCCGGCGCAATATATTGCACGGGTAAAGCCATATTATTTAAGCGAGCTAAAACGACTATAAAAAAATTACAGGTTGGTGGTAATTTTGGGTGACTTTGTAACAGATGTTAACTGTAATTGGGAATTGTTCATTAAATTGCCTTTAACTATGTCAAGTTGTTTTATTAGACGGGTAAGCCCGGCCTTGCTTTTTAAAATATAATCTTTAGCGCCCAATTTTACAGCTTCCACTGCAATTTCAATCTTCAGGTTTGAGGAAAGGAAAATAAAAACAACAGAATTGTTTATTCTTGAGTACTCTTCCATAAAGTCGGTACCGCACCACCGGCCTTCGCCCAAATTATAGTCGGTAATAATAATATCTGGCACCGGAGCTTTTGAAACATAACAACTTTCACCATCATCGAAAGATCGAAAATGTGCATAATTTGATGAAAGCAGGCAATTTTCGGTAATTTTCCGGTACGATAGATTATTGTCTATTATATAAATTAATGGGGTTTGCATTATAAAATTTGAATTTAGCTGTATTTATATGATTGTGCTAAATTAACACTACACAAAAAACGGCGCCAGTAATTTTGATAAACGTTGGTTTTAAATAAACAAACACCCGTTTTACATAATAATACAGCTAATCGATGTTTTTATGTGTGCTGGCGTTTACAAACAAAATATCGCCCATTAATTCATAACCTTCAACAAGCTGTGAGGCAGACCGTTTTATCTGGTCTTCGTGAAATCCAATAAGGGTAAGGCCGGCATCGACAGATTTCTGTGAAATTATTTTTCTGATGCTCACATCGGGATTCGATTCAATAATTTCGACATTTGCCGGGGAAATAGGCAATCTTCCTTCGCTGATAATTTCCAGTAACCTTGCCTTATACTCATCGTGTTTGCCTTGCGGGGCAATTTCAAAAATACGGATACGGCTGTTTTTCCATTCGTGATGCGATATAATAATATAACTAAGGAGTATCATCAGGTTTGAATTCTCGAAGTCGGTGTTTTTTATCCAAACATGAATTCCTTTATTAAAATTTATTTTCCTGCTTGTCGATGCCAGTATGGCTATATCCAGGTTTGCTGCTTTAATAAGCGTGAGGTTTTCGGCAATTTGGGGCAGGTCAACAGGATTTTGCTTATCGAACTCAAACAAAAACATGTTATTAGGCATGCCCGATATGCCGGGCAACTGAATTGTTTGGGCTATTGCCGATGTATAGGAAGGAGAAATAAGGGTATCGATATATATATTGCTTTTTTTCCCGATACGTTCAAGGAGCCTTGCATGTATCTCATCTGACTTTTGGTGCGATGCCCTTGAAAAATAATCTTCGATTAAGTGTATATAAGTGCCAAAGCCATATTTATCGGAAATCCAGTCGAGCAACCTTAGAACTTTGTCGCGTTCAAAGGTGTCGCCTGAGATGCAGACTACCGAAGGGCGCCATTTTTCATCTTTGTTTACCCGGGTATTCTTCTGAATATAAATTTGCATTTTACGGCTTAACTGAAAAACCACCCCTTTAAACAATTCCTGCATACCGCCCCTTTCTTTATGCTTATTGCTAACAATAAAATAGAGCACTACCATCGAAAGAATGGCCACATTTGCGTAAGCCCTGTCCATTTTAAACATAAGCCAAACACAAAGTACAAAACCAACCAGCGAAACATACCATTTTGAGCGGAAAGATGGCCTGTACGAAGGATCGGCCCCAAAATGGTACAGGAACGAAATTAGGCATAGCGAACCATAAGTTACCATAAAAAACATAGAAATAATACGGGCAACCGTATCAACTTCGCCCAATATAACAAAACACATAGCAATAATGCTTGTTACAATTGTGGCAAAATATGGCTCGTTGTTTTTGCCCCTGCCCTTTGCTAGTATTTTGTTCAATGGCTTAATGGGTATAGAATTATCGACAGCAAGCGCCTGAAGGGTACGCGGGGCAACCAATATAGAACCTATGGCCGACGATAAAGTTGATGCAGCCAACCCCAGTGGAACAACCAGAAAGCCAAAAACCGCTATCTTGCGCATGATATAATAATCGGACGACAGTTCTTCCATACTTGCAGAAATTGTGAGTTTATAAGCTATCAGGATATAAACAAACATTCCAAAAATGGTTGCTGTTGTTGTGCCCAAGGGTATAGATTTTGAAGGATCCCTTAAATCGCCTGAAAGCCCAACACCAGCAGTCATTCCCGTAAAGGCAGGAAAAATTACTGCAAACACAATAAAGAAATTCTCTTTAATATTTCCTGCCTGAAAAGAAAAAACACCTGAATTTTCTTCCGGTACATACCCGGTATCGCCTATAAAAAATAAAAAAAGCGATAAGGCTAAAATTGCAACTACGAAATATAAGGCTTTTACCCCCATAGTTGCGCCCTTGCGCAAAATAAGCACCGATAGGCCAAACATAGCCGGAACACTTATTAACTGACGTGGAAATTCAAAGCCCAGGGCTTCGGACGACCAGGAATTTACCCGTGTAAACACCGGCTCAAACGATTCGGTAAAAGCAATTATGTAAAAAGCCACACTTATAGCTTGCGATAAATAGAGGGCTATTCCTATAGTTGCGCCTATATTCAAGCCAAACGAACGGGAAACAATAAAGTATTCGCCCCCGCCTTCTACCTTTTGGTTTGTGGCTATTTCCGATAGCGATAAAGCAGTGGGTATTGTAACCATGTGCCCGACAATAATTATAAGCAAGGTACCCATAAAACCAACTGAACCAACAGCATAACCAAAGCGGAGAAACAATATTGCGCCCAATATGGTGGATATTGCCGTTAAAAAAACAGGCATTGTGCCAAAACCTATTTTCCCTTTCATGAAGAATTTTTGTTTAAAGATATATCAAAAAAAACCACCATTGCACAGGCAATATCAACAAAAAACCCGGCGTTAACCGGGCTCTGTAAATGTTTTATTGTACAAGCATTACATCAATTTTGCAATACCCCAGCCTGTTATCTTTGAATTTTACAAGTACATCGTAAAATTCGGTTTTGTTGCATAAAAATGTAACCGCTTCGAAATATTTTTCGCCAAGAATATTGGTAAGCACAAGGTTATCGGCATCAAGTATTTCAAGTATTGCCTCGCCCGGCCTGTCGTTTACCCCATTGGTAATCCTGAATATATACTTCGATCCTTTATTAAACTTCATCGACACAAAATATTCATTTTCATATTCTATATCGCTTACGGTGTTTAGTTCAAAATCGATTTGCTTTATAAACAATTCTTTTTGGGCCAATACCGAATTTGCGACAAAAAACAGAAACATAACTGTTAACAGGGGATATTTTGCCATTCTCATCATTAAAAGATTTTGAATTGTTAATGAATAAACAAACTATTCACATTGTGCCAAACATACTATTTATTGAAGGGCTTTAAGTTCGAGCCATTCAAATTTGGTATCCATAAGAATAAGCTTGGCATGTTCGCTAATGCGCTGAACTTCGCTGCCGCTTAAACGGCCAACTTCTTTAATGAGTTCGTCGTAATAGAAATCGCGCGAAAGGCCATCGCAACTGGTAACGCCATTTCTCATATAAAACAGGGCACGTACCTGCTCTTTTTCATCAAAACTTCTTAAGGCCTGCAACAATAGGTTAAGCCTGCTAAAGTTCTGGCCATTTTCTTTCCACCACTCTTTAACCTGGTTTACGGCAAGTTTTAACACAACCAACCTGAGCTCTTCCAGCGGGGCAGTTTCGATTTTTTTCCTGTTAGCCGAGTTGTTATAATAATCAGGAAATGTAATACGTATAAAGTCGGGCATTTCGTCTTTCGAAACATGTACGCCCGAAAAACCAAAATTACTAAAAGTTATTTCTTCGATAAGCCATCCTGCCCTAATTGCAATAAAATCAACATCGTAATCGAGAATTTGCCCATGTCCGAAAAACTTTTCCGCCCCCGGGTATATTAAATTTCCTGTATTAGTTAATTTAACTTTCTCCTTACTGTCGAGCAATTGAATCAGATCGGGAATAATTGAGCCTTGTAAATTTTCGAGGCCGGTTTTGGCTGCTTTAACCTTTGGCCAGTCGGCCGAAGTAAAATCCGACAATAATTGATTTTTGTCCTGTGCATTGACAGAAACCGCTAAAACCAAAGAAAATATAATGCCGGTAATTTTTTGTACTGTATTCATACTATTAAATTTTAACTTTTTGGCTGATTATAAAATTAATAAAAATTCGTTAAGATCAAATTTTACATTTTCCAATGCGGCAGGTAGTCGAGATAAATATTGTCCATTGATCTGAAGATATTTATCAAACCGTTTTTCCTGATTTTTGAAATATTCTTAAGTAAATCCTTCATTTCCGCACGTTTGTTGTTGCTGAACGGACAAATTTTTACCTCCTTTCTGAATTTTTTTAATTGTTCATATTCTTTAATTTCACTTTCCGAAATTTCAAGCATAGGCCTAATAATTTTTACCCTGCCATCGAACATTTCTATTTCAAAAGGCATAGAACTAACAGAACCATGGAAAACCATGTTCATAAGCAATGTTTCAACAGCATCGTCCATGTGGTGGCCAAAAGCAAGCTTATTACAATTCAGTTGCTTTGTTAACGCAAACAATGCTTTTCGTCTATGCCATGAACACAAAAAGCATTCCGTTTTCTTTTTTCCGCCCTGCCGGCCAATTTCAGCCTCTTTGTTTACAAATTCCACTCCGAGTTCGTTACACAAACTCTTGAGATAATCTACATCGGTTTTATAACCAATACCTTTTATTGTAATATGGGCAGCATATAAATCAAACTTAAAAGGAAAATGCCGCTTTCTGTCGGCCAAAGCTTCGAGCAGCACAAGCGAATCTTTTCCACCCGAGAGGGCAACAAGTACCCTGTCGCCGCCAGTTATAAGTTTTTGCTTTATTATAGTGCGCCCAATACGGGTATTTAGAGTGTTAATAAATTTGTTATTCATATATTTGTTAAACCTAATTTTTGTAAAGATATGACCAGATGAGAAAGATACTTATATTATTGTTATTGGCGATTTTTACACTAAGCACATGCGCCACCAGCAAGCATACCAGGGAACTTAAACGCAAAAGTCGCGACTGTGGGTGCGAAAAAATCCATAAAAGTGACCGGAATACGCATAAACGATAGTTTTAGCATTGGTTTAACTGCTTGTTAAGCCAATTTTCATACATATTGTTTTACCGTTTTTTTGTTTCGGTTTACCGGTAACATTTCAGGTTTTACCTTTTTGTTCAGCACAAGCAACTTATTTTAAATAATTTTAAACTGTGAATTTTTAAGACGAAAACGTGCCGCTAAAGTAAAAGATTCGCTAAATTGCAGCGCATTTGTTATTAAAATAACAATACTCCAATCAATATATCTGATTATAAAATAATTATCATATTATGCAGAGTAAACTTCAGGAATTAACAGAAAAAATTTATCAGGAAGGGCTGGAAAAAGGAAATGCCGAAGCCAAAGCAATTGTTGATAAAGCAAAGAATGAATCTGTATCGATTATTAATGAGGCAAAAACTGAAGCTGAAAAAATAATTGCCGATGCCCGAAAAAAAGCTGCCGAAATTCAGAAAAATACCAAATCGGAAATAAAACTTTCGTCGAAGCAGGCACTAAACGCTTTAAAACAACAAATTACAGATTCTATTAATTCAACAGTAGTAACAAAGGCAACCGAAAAATCGTTCGACACCGATTTTATTAAAAGAATTATTGAAACTACATTAAAAAACTGGAGTTCGAAACAAACATCAGAATTAAAGGTTATTTTGCCCCCCGCCGATGAGAAGGAACTATCAGACTACTTTAGCAAATCGGTAAAAGAATTGCTCAACAGCGGCCTGGAAATCCAAACCGATCCGTCTGTTAAAGCCGGGTTCCAGATAGCACCCAAAGACGGCAGCTATAAAGTAAGTTTTACCGATAAAGATTTTGAAAACTTCTTTAAACAATACCTCCGGCCAAAGCTAATCGAAATATTATTTAAAGATTAATACGCAATTAGCATGAACCGACAATATTATTATTTAGTTGCCGGATTACCAGATTTGCTTTTCGACGATAAAAAAGTACCCATAACTGTTGAAGGGTTTAGAGATTATCTAAAGGAATTTTTATCGTTTGAAGAATTACGTTTGCTTAATTTGCACTTCTGGCGCTACGACAACCAAAATATCGTTAACAGGCTTACGGGAAGCAACCTTGACTTCGATACCCGGGGAAATCTCACTGCCGAAGGGCTCGATGAAGTTTTCGAAGCAGCAAAAGAGATTTCGATTGCCAATATTGCACCGGGGTACATCTTTCGGTTTATTGATGCCTTCAAAAATGAAAGCCCGATTTTTGAAGGAAAACCTTGGGACGTGCAACTTGCAGGGTTATATTACCAATTTGCATCAAACACCGGAAATAATTTCATCAACCGTTGGTTCGATTTTGAACTCAACCTTAACAATGTGCTCACAGCACTTAACTGCCGTGCCCACGCCTTCGAAATATCGAAACAACTTGCAGGCTATAACGAGGTAACCGAAAAACTGATAAAAAGCAATGCACGCGATTTTGGGCTTTCCGATGAAATCCTTCATATCGATAAAATTCTCAGGGCAGCCGAAGAACCCGGGCTATTGGAGCGCGAAAAGAAAATCGACCTCCTGAAATGGGAAATACTTGATGAAGAGTCGTTTTTCCATTATTTCTCCATTGAAAAATTATTTGTGTTCACCATAAAACTTACGCTTGCCGAACGCTGGATAAAACTTGATAAACCGACAGGCGAAAAAATGTTTAACGAATTACTTAACAGCCTGGAAGCCAGCTATAATTTTCCGGCCGAGTTTAGTTTAAAATAAGAAATTTGCGACATGTCAACAAAAGGGAAAGTAAAAGGTATCATAGCAAACCTTGTAATCGTTGAGGCCGATGGCCCTGTTTCGCAAAACGAAATATGCTATATAACCACGGACAACACCAAACTTATGGCCGAGGTTATTAAAATTAACGGTAAAAATGCCTTTGTGCAGGTTTTTGAAAGTACCCGCGGAGTTAAAATTAACGACGAAACAGAGTTTGCAGGCCACATGCTTGAAGTAACCCTGGGCCCCGGCATTTTATCGAAGAATTATGACGGGCTTCAGAACGACCTCGACAAAATGAAGGGCGTTTTCCTGAAAAGGGGAGAATATACACATCCGCTCGATATTGACAAAAAGTGGGAATTTAAGCCTTTGGCAAAACCAGGCGATAAGGTTGAGGCTGCATCGTGGCTGGGCGAAGTTGACGAAAACGGCATGCCCCATAAAATTATGGTGCCCTTTGTTTTCAAAGGCGCTTATACAGTGAAAAGCATTGCAGAAGAAGGACTTTACACCATTGAAGAAACCATAGCCGTTCTTATCGACAACAACGGGAACGATGTTGCGGTTAAAATGTCGCAAAAATGGCCGGTAAAAGTTGCCATTACAGCCTATAAAGAAAAACCCCGTCCGTTCAAGCTCCTGGAAACAGGTGTTCGCACCATCGACACCCTAAACCCAATTGTTGAAGGCGGCACAGGGTTTATTCCCGGCCCCTTTGGCTGCGGAAAAACTGTGCTGCAACACGCCATTTCGAAACAGGCCGAAGCCGATATTGTAATCGTGGCTGCCTGCGGCGAACGTGCAAACGAGGTTGTAGAAATATTTACCGAATTTCCCGAACTGGAAGATGTGCGCACAGGCAAAAAACTTATTGAGCGTACAACCATTATAGCCAACACTTCGAATATGCCAGTTGCCGCAAGGGAAGCATCGGTTTATACCGCTATGACCCTTGGTGAATATTATCGCTCGATGGGCCTACGCGTGCTTATGCTTGCCGACTCAACCTCGCGCTGGGCACAGGCTTTAAGGGAAATGTCGAACCGGCTCGAAGAATTGCCTGGCCCCGATGCTTTCCCGATGGACCTGCCTGCAATTATTTCGAATTTTTATGCCAGGGCCGGTTATGTTTATCTCACAAACGGCGAAACGGGCTCAATAACCTTTATCGGTACTGTATCGCCGGCCGGTGGAAACCTGAAAGAACCCGTTACCGAATCGACCAAGAAGGCTGCCCGCTGCTTCTATGCACTGGCACAAAGCCGTGCCGATAGCAAAAGGTACCCGGCAGTAGATCCTATCGACAGTTATTCGAAATACCTTGAGTACCCCGAATTTGCAGAATACGTTGGTAAAATTATTTCGGAAGAATGGATTGACCTGGTTAACGAAGCTAAAACTATACTGCTCCGCGGAAAAGAAACCTACGAACAAATTAACATATTGGGCGACGACGGTGTTCCAATCGACTACCACATAACCTATTGGAAATCTGAAATTATCGATTTTATTATACTTCAACAAGATGCTTTCGACAAAATCGATCAATCGACACCCATAGAACGCCAGCAATATATGTTGCAGAGTGTGTTGGATATTGCCCGCTCAAACTTCGGTTTCGACTCGTTTAACGATGTTAACAGCTATTTTAAAAAGGTAATAAACCTTTATAAACAAATGAATTATTCGGAATTCCGCTCGGAAAAATTCAACAAATTCGAAAACGAACTAACCGAATTGCTGGCTGAACGCAGAGTGGCATAATTTATAGTTTAACAAGGAAATAGTATTACCATGGAAAATATAGCATTTCAAAAAATATATACAAAAATTTCGCAGATAACCAAAGCAACCTGTTCGCTCCATGCAACCGATGTTGGTTACGACGAGCTTGCCATTGTAAACGGCAAACTTGCACAGGTTGTAAAAATTATCGGCGATACGGTTACCTTGCAGGTTTTTGGCGGTACCGAAGGCATACCTACCAACGCCGAAGTTACCTTTTTAGGCAAAGCCCCGACAATTAAAGTAAGCAACGATTTAGCCGGGCGCTTTTTCAATGCCTACGGTAACCCCATCGACGGAGGCCCCGCGGTAGAAGGCGAAGAAAGGCCAATTGGGGGGCCTTCGGTTAACCCGGTAAGGCGCAAGCAGCCCTCAGAGCTTATTGCAACAGGCATTGCCGGTATCGACCTGAACAACACCCTTGTTTCGGGACAAAAAATACCTTTCTTTGCCGACCCCGATCAGCCCTATAACCAGGTTATGGCTATGGTTGCCCTGCGCGCCAAAACCGACAAAATTATTCTTGGCGGCATGGGGCTCACCAACGACGACTACCTTTTTTATAAAAATGTGTTCGACAATGCCGGGGCCCTCGACCGTATTATCAGTTTTGTAAACACTACCGACAACCCTCCGGTGGAAAGGCTTTTAGTGCCCGATATGGCCCTAACTGCTGCCGAGTATTTTGCCGTAGAAAAAAACGAAACTGTATTGGTGCTTTTAACCGATATGACCCTGTATGCCGATGCACTTAGCATTGTGTCGAACCGTATGGATCAAATACCTTCGAAAGACAGTATGCCGGGCTCGCTCTATTCCGACCTGGCAAAAATTTACGAAAAAGCAGTGCAATTCCCCGATGGGGGCTCAATTACAATTATTGCCGTAACTACCCTTTCGGGCGGCGATATTACCCATGCCATACCAGACAATACCGGATATATTACCGAAGGACAGTTGTTCCTGCGCCGCGACTCTGATGTTGGAAAAGTAATTGTTGACCCCTTTCGCAGCTTGTCGCGCCTGAAACAGCTGGTAATTGGCAAAAAAACCCGCGAAGATCACCCCCAGGTGATGAATGCTGCCATTCGCCTGTTCGCCGATGCCGCCAACGCCAAAACAAAAATGGAAAACGGCTTCGACCTTACCGATTACGACCAGCGCAGCCTTAACTTCGCAAAAGATTATTCCGAAAAACTACTGGCTATCGATGTCAATATTGAAATAAACGAAATGCTCGATACTGGCTGGAACCTATTTAGAAAGCACTTTAAGCCAGAAGAAGTTGGAATTAAGCAAGAATTTGTTGATAAGTACTGGAAGAAATAGTTCAAAGTTCAAGGTTCAAAGTTTAAAGTTATGGCCACTATTGAAAATTTTGAGGACATTGTTGTCTGGCAAAAGGCACGGGAATTAGATAAAGAAATATTTCTTTTAATGAAAGACTCCATTGCCTATTTAAAAGACTTCGCTCTTGTTGACCAAACTAAACGCTCATGTGGTTCAATAATGGATAATATTGCCGAAGGCTTTGAAAGGGGAGGAAATAAAGAATTTATTCAATTTCTTTATATTTCTAAAGGTTCATCGGGAGAATTAAGATCGCAACTATACCGGGCACTTGACAGAGGCTATATAAATAAAGATACATTTAATAAGCTTTATTCTCAAACCAAGGAAATTAGCAAACTTCTATCGGGGTTTATTAAATATTTGAAAGAATCTGATATGAAAGGTGAAAAGTTTAAAAAAAGCCTTAACCTTAAACTTTGAACCTTAAACTTTGAACTTTGAACTTTGAACTTTGAACCTTGAACTTTGAACCTTGAACTTTGAACCTTGAACTTT
>JAFGQZ010000074.1 GCA_016935435.1 Bacteroidales bacterium | reverse complement strand
TCGGCTGTTTGTACAACTGTGCCATTATCCTGGAATGTTACCCGTGTGTTGCCCAGGTGGTCTTTCAGAAAATATTCGTAGGTATAGCTGCCATTGGTATTGCGCAGTATGCGCCCTTCGAGGCTTATTATATATGCCAAAGAACCATTTTCGTAAACGAAATTACTACAATAATTGGTTGTTTTGACCAATTTGCCGTCGAAATGTGCAAGTTTTTTGCCTGCTGCATCGTAGGTAAACGTTGAAGTGTTGCCTTTGCGGGTTATGGAGTTTTTTGTTTTTCGATTTTTGGTTGATCCGGCACCGGCATAATAAATGATGATGTATATCATCGTATTTAAGAAAGTCAAATCACCACTATCACATCGACTAGAAGTGCATCTTTATATTAGTTTAGCACCGGAACCAAATCTCATATAACATGAACACATTAGTACAGACCCCTACCCTCAAACTGCAAAATGGTTCATGCCTTTCCGGCGATGAGCTTAACAACCTTGGAATTACCCCTACCAACCTGCAGTGTTTCACGTATTATCATTATGTGCTTTATGAAAAAGGCGAACAAAGGATAATACTAAAACCTTTGCCCCATAATTTGTTTAAAATTGTTCGTACCTACAGGTTTATACCTGCTTAAACAACGGGGCAATAAGCCAGAAACGCATTAAATGGCCCATAATATTTTATATTGTGGGCTAATTTATTTTATTTTGCTCAAACCAAAATTTAACCAGGTTAAGCAAGATTTTATTAATAGTATGTTTGGCTAATTAAGAAATGGACAAAAAAACCGCTAAATATTCGAGGCTTTACGCTCAGGCCCGGCTCTTGTTAGAAAAAGAATCGACACTTATTGCCCAAATGGCAACCATTAATGCCATTTTGTACCATAAAATGCAGGGCTTTTTCTGGGTAGGTTTCTATTTTGCAGGCAATACTCAGTTAACCGTAGGCCCATACCAAGGGCCTCTTGCATGCCAAAACCTTCCTTACCCGAAAGGTGTCTGCTGGGCGGCCATTATTCAGAACACTCCGTTGGTTGTGCCCGATGTAACCCGGTTCCCCAACCATATTGCCTGCGATCGGCGTTCAAAGTCGGAAATTGTTTTGCCGGTTTACAATTCTTTAAATGAAACTGTTGCTGTGCTTGATATCGACAGCGACAAACTTAACAACTTCAATGATATTGATTTATACGGGCTTCGGCAAATAATAGGCTTAATAAATAAAGAATACCTTAACACTTTGCCCCCTATTCACAAAACGAACTAAGAAGTTCTTTTATGCGTGCCACCGAATAGGGTTTTGTCAACAGCTTTGTAAAACCCACGTTGTGGTAGTCGTCGAAAAACAATTTTGGGTTATGGGCTGTAAGTGCAATAACGGGTACCTGGTTTTTAGGCTCCTGCATTTTTTCCCTAATATACTTAGTAGCTTCAACACCATTCATAACAGGCATTTCAATATCCATTAAAACCAAATCGTAATTGCCTTTCGTTAATTCATCAATGGCTTCTTTGCCATTCTGTGCAAGAAAATACTCGTGGCCTAAATCTTCAAGGATTTCCGACAACAATAACCGGTTAGTAAAAATATCGTCTGTTATAATCACCCTTAATTTCGACATTTGAAAAAAGTTTAACCTAATTGACTAAGTGTTTTAATAATTTTAAGGCTGTTAATCCGAACAATGGAACCATCTAAATCGATTATTTTATCGTTTTTAAACTCGGCAAGTGTACGAATAAAACTTTCTTTAGTAGTACCGGCAAGCTCAGCTAACTCCCTTCGTGTAAATGGGAATTCAAACTCCTCGTTCTTATATATAGTTTCCGCAAAATAAAGAATAACATCGGCTATTCTGCCCGGAAGCTGCTTATGCGACTGGCTCATCAGCCTGTCGAAAATAAACAACCCGTCGTTGCTGATTTTTTTAATAATTTTATCGGCAAATTCACCATTCGTAAACAGTATCTTATTAAAAGTAGTTATGTCAATGAAAGTAATTTCCGATGGCTGAACCGCAGAAGCAGAATATTGATGGGTATCGCGCCCGTATATCGAAAGCAGGCCAAGAAAATCGTTTTGTACGGCTACTTTTAAAATAATATATTTATTGTTCCTGCCTTCTTTAAATATTTTAACAAGGCCAGATTTAACAAACATAATATGCGAAGTGCGGGTGTTTTGCCTGAAAACAATTTCTTTTTTATTATACAATACAGAATTGCTGTTACGCCTTATTTCTTCCTTCTCCGGCTCCAAAAGATACTGTTCGTATGGCACCAAAACCTGCTCTTGTTGCATTCCCTTTATCTTTATGGTTTAAATTTATCCTTATTAAAATTAACAAAAATTTGAATATTTCAAAGATTATTATATAAAATTGGGTGATTTATATCACTCAACACAAATAATGCATGTCAAGTATTATAAAAAATAGCCATTGTTTTTTTAAAGTATTTTTATTTAAATTTACATTAAGCCAGTAAAGGCTTATTGCACAGAAACAGAAAAACCCTGAAAGATGATAACCGAAAATAAAGACTATACCATATTAGTTGTTGACGACTCTACAACAAATGTTGTTCTTTTAGAAGCCATACTCGACGAAAAAGGTTATAAAATTGAAACCGCCCTGAATGCCAAAGAAGCCTATTCGCTTATAGAAAAAAACACACCCGACTTAATACTGCTCGACCTGCTGATGCCAAAAATAAGCGGTTTCGATTTCCTTAAAGAAATAAGAAAAAGCGACAAAACCAAAAACACTCCCGTTATTGTTGTTTCTGCTTTAACAGACGAAGAAAACATTGAAAAAATTATGAGCATGGGTGCAATAGATTTTGTTAAGAAACCTATTGATTTACAATATCTTGTAGATAAGGTAGAATCGGTGCTCCAGGGGGCATGAACATTAAACTTTTAATATAAGGTTTTCTTTCTTTAATCCATTATTTTTAGCCTTTCGTCCAATTCTTTTAACGCCGCCAATTTTAATGCGTAAGCACAAGAAAAAGCTTTATGCATATTTTGGTTGTTGACGACAATATAATGGACAGGAAATACCTTAAGTATGTTCTTGAAAACCATTTACATTATACCCCAAAAATGGCTAAAGACGGACAAGAGGCCATAAACAAGCTTAAAAATTCCCATTTCGATCTTGTTATAACCGACATTGTTATGCCCAATGTCGATGGGTTCGAACTTATTCAATATATAAAAAGTAATTGCCCTTCAACATCAATTGTGGCCATTACAGGAAAAAACCAGTGCTTTTTACAAATTGTTAATAAGCTGGGCGTTCCGAAAACTTTTACAAAACCGGTTGAGCCCTCACGCCTGGTCGAGCACATCAACCATTTGTTTAAAAGTCTCTCAAAATCGGCTTGCGCATAAAATTTAATGCAAATCACCAGCTAACGGTGATTAATATCGCTATTTTTTTTTCATTAATACTATACTTCAACCTAAATTTATGTATTACTATAGTTAATACATATAATTGTGACAGATAAATCTGCCTTAGGCCAAAGGGTTTTAGAAGAAGCTATTTCTATTTTTGGTAAAGTAACTACCAAAATCGATGGACTAATAAACTGTTCCGTTAAAGATTTTGATATACTTAACTCCCATTTTAAACAATACTACAACAATATACAAAGCATATCTGAAGCATCGGGCAGGTTTATCGATTTTGTACTAACGGCAAATAACAACAAACTTTTGATTGATTTATCCGATCCTGAAAAATTCAACATTGAAGAAATTCAGAAAAGATTGTTGCAATATTCAGGAAACCTTAAGCAAAAACACAAAAACCTAAACTTTAACCTGCTTATACTTAGCAACCTTAAACAAGACCTGAGCACTATACGCTTATTATTTACAAACCTTCGCTTCGACCCTTTAATATCTACCGACAACCAAAAACTAAATTCCACCCTCGATATCATTGGTGCCCAGCTTGATATTCAGGAGTCGAAGCTTAGTAATACCTGCACCCTGCTAAACGAAACAATTGCTTTTGCCGATGAAGATTTTCTTAACGGCATAGAGGATCTGGGAAACCAAACCCTTAAAATGAGGGAAATACTAGTACACTTAATTAATTTAAGCTATGCAGCAAGGCAAAACAAAGCCAAACTGGAGCAACTCGACCTGAAAAAAACATCAAGCACCTCCGACATTATCACAAACCTTCAATTTCAGGATATACTCCGGCAAAAAATTGAACATGTACAAGAAGCCCATTACGAAATTACTTTAAGCCTCGAAAACTCTCATCACGAAGGCGAAAAGCTAACAGAAGAAGAATTGTTGAAAATTCGCGACATTAACACCTTACAGGCTTCGCAACTAATACATGCCAACCAGGAATACCAACGCGCAGTTGAAACTATAGTTCAGCGCATTAACGAACTGAACTCGCTCCTAAACAGCTACCTCAATATATGGCACCGGTTTTGCAAACCCGAGTGTTTAAAATTTATTGTGGCTAATGAAGAAATATGCCAGGCAAAAGTAACCGGTTGCACAAACAGCAAAACCGTAACCCGGCTTTACAACAGGCTGCTTGAAAACGCTTTAAAACTTGAAAATGCATATTCGGCAACAATTAAAGCATTTGATGGACAGGACGGGCTTTACAAAACAATTACAGAACTTAGAAATACCCTTGACGACATTCACAACGTTATTCCTTTAAGCATACAATACGACCCTGTTGCCCAATTAAAAACCGAAATTGATAAATTGAACGAAGGGTATATAAAACTAATAGGATCGGTAAAGGAGAATTATGACGAAAAAAATAACACCGATGGGCTCTCGGATACAACTATAAAGCCTGAAATTGAACTAACAAAAAACTATCTGGGCCAGATATCAAGCTTTTATAACGAAAACCTTTTTGAACAGATCAACAGCCTGAAAAACCCGCCAATTATCGATTCATCGCTGAATTTCAGCATTGATCAGGTAATGTACTACAAAACATTTGAGAAAGAGGTTAAAGAAATAATTAGCCTGCTCGATAACCTGCTTGCAAACATAAATATAAACAAAAGGGAACTTAACAAAGAAGGGCTTGAACACCTAAAAGAGCTTTACACCATGGATAGCGAAAGAAAAATACATCAGATTGTTACTGGCTCCCGACCCGGCAATAAAGAAAAAAAAGACCCCGATAGCAACGAGGTTGAATTTTTTTAATAACAATAACAACTAATAACAATGAGCAAAAAAATTCTTTTTGTTGACGACTCTGAAAGCATTAGGGAAATTGTAAGTTTTACTCTTCAAAACGAAGGGTACGATGTATTAATAAGCGATAATGGCAAAAATGCACTCGAACATTTAAACGGTCAAGACATCAATCTTATAATTACCGACCTGCACATGCCCGAAATGAATGGCATTGACCTGATTAAGGAAATAAGAAAAATGCCGGTTTACCAGCGTACACCAATACTTTTTCTTACTACCGAATCGCAAACCGAGAAAAAAATGGAAGCTAAAGATGCCGGCGCAACCGGATGGATTGTTAAACCCTTTGTGCCTGCAAAACTATTAGCTGCAATAAACAAAGTTATCAGGTAGTTTTAGCAGTGAAAAAAGTACGCATTTTTACAAAGCATGATTTGTAAGAAGCTATTGCAGTTTTTACAAGTACGAAAAATATCAAATCGAAAAAAAATGAAAACAAACGCTCCCCAAACTACGCATTCGTACCTTTCATTTAATATAGGCAGCGAAATTTTTGCCGCCAATGTTAAAAATGTAATTAATATACTGGAAATGTCAAAAATTACCAAGGTGCCTAAATCGCCAGATTACCTGAAGGGGGTAATTAACCTGCGGGGAAGCGTATTGCCGGTTGTTGATACCCGTATAAAATTTGGGCTTGCCGAAACCAGCTATACCATTAACACCTGCATTCTGGTACTGGAAGTGGTTACTGGTACCGAAACCCTGCGACTGGGTGCAATTGTAGATAGTGTACAGGAAGTGTTTGAACTAAACAACAATGAAATTTTGCCCGCCCCGGCCATTGGCACAAATTATAAAACCGATGTCCTTATTGGCATTACCAGAAGAGACAACAATTTAATAATGATATTGGATGTTGACAAAGTTTTTGCCGTTGAAGAAATTTTAAGCCTAAATGAAATTTCTTAATAGTTTATAGTTTAACAGTGAACAAACAGGCAATGGAAAATTCGAATAACAACAACGACATTAACAACTACAACAAAATTTTTAAAACCGAACTTACCCAGGGCGAATTCAACAAGCTTGGGCAGTTTATTATGTCAGAATATGGCATAAAAATGCCGCCGGAAAAAAAAATTATGTTGCAAAGCCGGCTCCAAAAAAGACTAAAGGCCCTTGCAATCGATAACTTCAAAGATTACCTCGACTATTTGTTTTCCCCACATGGCATGAGCGAAGAAGTTATTCACATGATGGATGTGGTAAGTACAAACAAAACCGATTTTTTCAGGGAATCGACACATTTCGATTTTATGCTTTCCGAAGCATTGCCCAGGTTAACAAAAGATTTATCGGTTAAAAACGTGAAAATATGGAGTGCTGGATGCTCGTCGGGAGAAGAACCCTATACCCTTGCAATTACCCTAAGCGAATTTAAAGAAGCCAACAACCAAATTGACTTTTCGATATTTGCAAGCGACATTTCAACATTGGTTTTAAAAACCGCCATAAATGCCATTTACAACGAAGAAAGAATTAAAGAAATTCCACTTGTGCTAAAAAAGAAATATTTCCTGCGCAGCAAAAACCACGAAGAAAAAAAAGTGCGCATTATTGCACACCTAAGGAACAAAGTTGAATTTGCACGTATAAACCTGCTGGAGTTAACACCTGTAAGAGAGGCAAAATATCACATTGTATTTTGCAGAAATGTTTTAATATATTTCGATCGGGCCACCCAGTTAAAAATTCTAACATCGCTTTGCAGCAATATTGTCAAAGGAGGTTATTTATTTTTGGGACACTCCGAGTCGATAACGGGGCTCGATTTGCCTGTAGCCCCTGTTGTGCCAACAGTTTTTATTAAAAATTAACATCATGGAGAAAAACAACCTAAGCCACGACGAACTATTAAATAAAATAAACATCTTAACGAATGAAAACCTTTCGCTTAACGATGAAATAGGACGACTGGAAATAACCCTGGTTAACATAAACAACCGGCTCGAAGAAGCTGAGGCACTTAAAAGCCATTTTGTTTCAAATATATCCAACGAAATTGTTAACCCGTTTACTTCCATATTGGCCCTTGCCGAAAGCATTCTCGATGTTGACAAAGAGAACTGGAAAAAAGTGGTCTCAATGATTGCCCTTATACACTCCGAAGTATTTTACCTCGACTTTCAGCTGAAGAACATTTTTGCTGCTGCAAAGCTTGAGGCGGGCGAACTTCAGCCCGAAATATCAACAGTTGACGTGAACAACCTTATTAACAACGCAATCGACACATTTAAATACGAAACCCGGCATAAAGGCTTAACCATAGAATTTATTGCAGAAAACAAAAATGCCGACACCCAAATATTCTTCAATACCGACTCAGAAAAACTCAACCTTATATTAACCAACCTGCTTAGCAACGCAATAAAATTCAGCAAAAAAGACAATAAGATTATTATCAAGGCCACCAGGGTTTTCGATAAGCTAATGATTGAAGTAAAAGACTTTGGCATAGGCATATCGAAAGAAAACGAAAGCATTATTTTCGACAGGTTCAAACGAATCGACAGCGGCATAAACTCTATAAACAGGGGGCATGGCTTAGGCCTCTCGGTCAATAAAGCTGTGCTTGATCTGCTCGACGGCACAATTTCGTTTACCAGCAAACCCAACGAAGGGGCTACCTTTATTGTGCATATCCCCGAATCGAAAGATATAAGCAAAGGTATTTCAACCGATGCAAACGAATTGTTTTTTAAAGACGAAAATTTTTAATTAACAGTGACCGAACTAACCGAAAGCATATTTTTATACCCTGCGGCATTAGTTGTACCGAATAAACAGGTTATTGTGCACACCATACTTGGTTCGTGTGTATCGGTATGCTTGTTTGACACTGTTAATAAAATAGGCGGCATTAACCATTATATGTTGCCATTTTGGAATGGAAACGGCCTACCATCGCCGAAATACGGAAATATTGCCATTGAAAAACTATATGAAAAACTAATAATTGCAGGGGCCAACCCCGACTATATTATTGCTAAAGTATTTGGCGGAGGCGAAGTAATTCAAACAACCATTCCACATTTCAATATTGGAAAAAAAAACATTCTGGTTGCTCACGAAATACTAAAACTGAACAAAATAAAAATTGCAGCCGAGAGCACCGGGGGAAAACTTGGAAGAAAAATAGTGTTTAACACATATACTGGCGAGGTAACCCAACGATACGTTAATTCATCGGCAAATACATAAAGGTTCCATTATGAAAAAAATAAGAGTGTTAATTGTAGATGATTCTGCCGTTGTAAGGCAAACTTTAACAGCCATACTCGATTCCGATCCCAAAATAGAAGTAATTGGTTCGGCATCGGATCCGTTTTTTGCTGCAAAGAAAATTGCACAGGAGGTACCGGATGTAATAACACTCGATGTTGAAATGCCCCGTATGGACGGCTTAACATTTCTTAAAAAAATAATGAGCCAGCACCCTATGCCGGTTGTAATAATATCGAGCCTTACTGCCCAGGGCACTGAAACCGGCTTAAGGGCCCTTGAATACGGGGCTGTTGAAATTATCACCAAACCCCAAATGAACACCAAAGAGTTTATCGAGGAATCAAAAATTCGTATTTGCGATGCCGTTAAGGCAGCTGCATCTGCAAAAATCGAGAGGAAAACTGCCTTGTCTCCTGTTCAACCCATTACAGTGCAGCCCAAATTTTCTGCCGATGCTATCCTGCCAGCTTCCAACGGCTACAGCATGTTAAAAACAACCGATATAGTAGTTGCTGTTGGCGCATCGACAGGGGGTACCGAAGCTTTAAGGGTATTCCTCGAAGAACTGCCTGTCGATTGCCCCGGAGTAGTTATAGTGCAACACATGCCCGAAAACTTTACCCGCTCGTTTGCCGAAAGACTTAACAGTATATGCAAGATAGAAGTTAAGGAAGCCCAAAACGGCGACACAGTTACCCGTGGCAAAGCCCTTATTGCCCCGGGGAACAACCACATGCTGCTTAAACGTTCCGGTGCAAAGTATTATGTAGAAATACAACAAGGCCCGCTCGTTAACAGGCACAGGCCAAGTGTTGATGTTTTGTTCAGATCAACCGCAAGGTATGCCGGAAAAAATGCAATTGGGATTATTATGACAGGCATGGGTGACGATGGTGCAAAAGGCTTGCTGGAACTAAAAACATCGGGCGCCTATACAATTGCCCAGGACGAAAAATCGTGTGTTGTGTTTGGCATGCCAAAAGAAGCCATAAACCTTAATGCTGCACAAAAAATTCTATCGTTGGAGAAAATTGCAGGGGCTGTAATAAACCATACTCATTAAGCAATATCATTAAATTATTTGCTGGTTCAGGCCTGTAAAGGTATTTGGCTTCTTTTTGCCCTTTCCCAAATGTGTTGGCATTAATCTGCCCGGGGCATGAAAAAAATTAAAGGCTTAGCCTCAACAACTACTGTTAGCAAAGTTTCGTGTATTTTTACATGATATAATAAATATTTGATTATATTTATTCATATTACCATTAAAACACACATAGGCATGAAGTTGGATATTAAGAGTGAAAATAACTGGCCGTTTGTTATATCAGTTGTTTTTGTTGTTCTCGTTTTATTCACGGGCATAATTCTTTATATAATCCATAACAATATATCAATACAAAGTAGCGAAGATTTCTGGCAAATGTTTCGCAACAACAATTTACTTTGGCTGCTGGCAGCCCAGGTTTTTATTATACCTGCTGCTGTATATGCACTTACAATTTACCAGGGCACAACTTTCGCTGGTGTAAAAAACGAACTTGCCGAACAAGATAAAAAATCACGTTCAATTTTAAAATATGTCAACCAGCTCATACACGGAAAATACGATACCGAATTAACTGATATTGATAAAGAAGACTTACTTGCTCAGTCGCTTATTAACCTGAGGGACACCCTTAAAAACAACAAACAGTTGGTTGACAAGCAGCGAAGGGAAGACGAACAAAGAAACTGGCATGCCGAAGGACACGCAAAATTCGGCTATATACTGCGGAACAACACCGATTTTGAAAAATTAGCCTTTAATGTTATCAAAGAATTAACCCTTTATGTAAATGGCATACAGGGCGGTTTCTTTCACCTTGAAGAAGATGGAAAGAGCAAGTTTTTTAACCTTGTTGCCTTTTATGCCTACGGAAGAAAAAAATATGCCGATAAGAAAATTGCATGGGGAAAAGGTTTAATAGGCACATGTGCCCTCGAACAAAAAACCATTTACATGAAAAACCTTCCGGAGGCATACATTAATGTCACTTCGGGACTGGGGCAGTCAAACCCAAACCAGATAATAGTAACCCCGCTGATATCTGAAGGTGAATTATTTGGGATCTTCGAAATAACCTCGCTCAACGATTTTACCGAAGACCACATTAATTTTATTGAAAAAATTGCTGAAAGTACAGCTTCAACACTCTCAACAGTGCGAATGAACATGCGCACAGCCCAACTCCTGGAAGAGTCGAAAGAACAGGCACAGGCCCTGGCCTCGCAGGAAGAAGAAATGAGGCAAAACATGGAAGAACTTAAGGCGACACAGGAAGAAGCTGCCCGGCAGGCCGACAGGTTTATGCGCCTTGAAAATACGGTAAACCACACCATGATTAGGGCCGAATACAATATGAACGGAGTTTTAATATATGCCAACACCAATTTTCTGAAAAAACTCGAATACACATCGAACTCACAGGTTGAAGGAAAGCCAATATCGATGTTTATTTCAAAAAAAGACGAAGACTGGTTTAATAATATCTGGCAGGACTTATCGCAGGGCGGGCGACATTTCGAAGGTTACATGAAACATATTACCCGTTCGGGAAAAGACTTGTGGACCCTGGCAACATACACCTGCATCAGAAACGAAGAAGGCGAAGCAGAAAGAATACTTTTTCTGGCCCTCGACACTACCGAGCAAAAGAAACTCAGCCTTAACCTCGAAGGTTTTATGGATGCAGTTAACCGCTCAAGCCTGAAAATTGAATTCGACACAAACGGAAATATACGTCAATACAGCGACACTTTTTTGTATTTGTTCAAATACAACGAAAAAGAAATTTCAGGTTTAAACGTTTTCGATCTTATCGATCCGTTGGAGCTTGAAAACTTTAATAAAAAATGGGAAAATATTGTTAACGGAATGAACTTCGAAGGCCAGTTTAAGGCACGAACAAAAGAAGACAAGGAAAGCTGGATACAAGGTGCTTTTAGTGCAGTTTACAACCAGGACGAAGAAGTTGAAAAAGTAATATATATCGGCCACGATATAACCCTGCAAAAAAGCATGGAAATTGAGTTTAAAAACCAAAACGAACTGCTTAAAAAACAAGAAAAGCTCCTGCGCGAATCGGAAAAAGAACTAAGCCGTAAACTTAAAGAAGCTAAAGCCGAAATGCAGGAACAGTTTAAAGAAATAGAACGCATAAAAATCCGTAACGAAAGAACCCTTGAAGGCGCACTCGATGCTATTGTGCAAACTTCGCAAGACAATAAAATAATTTTTTATAACAAAGCAGCAGAAAACCTGCTTGGCTATTCAAAAGATGAAGTATTAGGCCATGATGTATCGATGTTCTTCCCGCAAGAAAGCCTTGCCGAAAACGAATTTGTATCGAACTACACAAAACCTGGCGACTCGAAAATAATTGGCGTACGTACCGAAGTTAAAATTAAGCCAAAAACAAATGGCGAGCTTTCGGTACTGATGTTATTGTCGAAAGCCCAGGTTGAAAATGAGATTACCTTTACAGCTTTTATCCAAACCATTGAGGTTGAATTGTTTTAACCCAGGTTTACTGATATTTTATTAACTCATAAAAATATCTGGTATGCGAATACTTAAAAAGAAATCAAGACATGGCTCGGAAAGCCGGATACGCGAACTGGAAAGTACCATTTACAAACTACAGGAAGAAATAAACCAACTAAAAAAAAGCAACACAAACGGCGCTTCTGTTGTGCCTTTTCCCCTATTCATCGAAATAGAAAAAATAGATTTTTTAATATTTAACACTGCAACCGGCTCCATCACATCGTACTCCGATAAATTATATGTAATACCAGATATACCTTTAAATATAAATGCCTTTAAGGCTCTAGTCCATCCCGATGATGCGTTGCTTATCGATGTTTCGGTTGAAAAGCTTAAAGAACGCCCCTTCATACAACAGCAAGCCCGCATTATTAGCGAAAAAGACGGCACTAAAGAAATGAAGCCGGCAGAAATTGTTTTTTTTAAGAATATCTCTGAGAATGACCTCGTTATTATTAGCATCAAAGATATCTCTCAACTGGCAAAACAACGTAAAGAACTGGTTAAAACCCGCGAGCGGGTTGAAGAGTCGGATAAACTTAAATCGAGTATTCTTTTAAACATATCGCACCAGATTCGAACACCCTTAAATTCAATAACCGGGTTTTCCGAATTATTGGCCAATTCCGAATACGACTCGGCAAAGCGCAAAGAGTACATCGAAATTATCAAACAACAAAGCCGGCGAATTTTAGGGCTGATCGATGATATTTCTGAAATTGCAAAACTTGAAAACGGCAATATAGAACTAACTAAAATACCTTGCAACCTTAAACTTATACTAAAAGAACTATTGATAGGCTTAAACCAGCAACGCACAATTAAACAAAAAGAACAGGTTGATATAAAGCTTGACATTCCAGACAACCCCGGACTTGAGATAATGACCGATTCCGGACGGTTGCAGCAAGCAATACTTAACATAATTAATTATTCATTGCGATATACACAGAAAGGTTACATTCAGTTTGGTTACAGATTTGACGAACAAACCCTGAAAATTACATTTTTTGTTATCGATACCAGCAATGGCCTTACCAAAGATGAACAAAAAGTTATTTTCAATAAATTCAGCGTAATCGACACTACTGATGGAAAAATGGAAGATCCGGGACTTGGGCTTACTATATCGAAAAATATAATTAAAAGCCTGGGCGGAAAAATTTGGGTGGAATCGGAAGAAGGAAAAGGAAATACATTTTTGTTCAATATACCTTTCGAGCCTGTACCTGATAACGAACATGTCGATATTGAAAATGAAATTGGACATGAAACCACCTATCAATGGCCAAATAAACGAATATTAATAGTCGATGACGAGGAAGTAAATGCTATGTTTCTCGATGCTGTACTGCAAGGTACAAGCGCACAGGTAATTTTTGCAAAAAACGGCAATGAAGCTATAGAGTTGTGCAAAAGCATAAGCGGAATCGACCTTGTGCTTATGGATCTTAAAATGCCTGTAATGAACGGTTTAAAAGCTACACAGGAAATTAGAAAATATAACACTAAAATACCTATTATTGCACAAACAGCCCTGGCTTCGGAAGAAGACAAACATAATTGCCTGAAAGTTGGTTGCAACGACATAATAACTAAACCTATTGAGGTACAAGAACTTATGTTGATGATTAACAGGTATATCTGCGACTAAAATGCCCCGGCAGGTTCTTTCCGCCAGTGTAACAGTAAACATGCATTTGCCAGGTAGGAAATAACAACATTATTGCATGGAAAAAGTACACAAAAACATTACAGTTTTTGGCGACGTACAGGGGGTGGGGTTCCGGTTCAACACAAAAAAAATAGCCATCTTGCTTAATATTAGCGGCTATGTAAAAAACCTGCCCGACGGTAATGTATATATCGAAGCCGAAGCATTGCCCGAAAATATGGAGGAGTTCATACGATGGTGCCATCATGGCCCCTCAGTATCGAACGTAAAAAGCCTTAAAGTTTCTAATGGCAACATTCTGGGGTACGAGAATTTCGAAATTCGTTTTTAATTTTTCAATATCTTTCTTAAAATTTATCGTATGGTTCTAATGGCCAATATTCATCGCAAAAATTCGTTTTCTAAAATGTTAACTCATTAAAAAACAATACGTATATAACACTGCATACAATTGTTAATTTGAACCTTTTTTAATTTAAATGATTTTATCTATCTTCAATAATTAAAAGTCTTTACCATGACAACTAACGTTCGCAGAATATTAGTACCCTACGACTACACCGAATTATCGGACAATGCCATTAAGCATGCCATTATACTTGCAAAGATTATTGAAGCCGAAATAGTGCTGCTCCATATAGTTGACGATCTTTCGGAAGAGTCGCGCCATTTAAAGAGGCTCCAGGAAATTGCTGAGCAAACAATACAGAAATACAACGTAAATGTTGAAGTTAAGGTTCGCCCCGGCGTTGTGCATAAAGTAATAAAGGTAGTGGCCGAAACACTCGATGCATTTTTGGTAATAATGAAAACCCAACCACCCCGGGGTTCCGAAAAGTTTCTCCGCAGCCGGTCTATTAAGGTAATGATGGGCTCGAAAATCCCGTTCATTGTTGTACAGTCGCCGCCAAAACGTTTAAGTTTCAGAAAAGTAATATTCCCTATTGATTTCAGAAAAGAAAATAAGGAAAAACTGGTTTGGATTAGCACACTATCGAAATACTATACATCAAAAATATATTTGTTCAAGCCCAATACATCTGATTATAAAATTCGTGCCAACCTCGAATTTTCAAAGCGCTTTCTTGAGGGTAAAAACATCGACTATGAAATAATTACTGCAGAAAAAGGAAAATCGCTGACCGAATCGTCCATTGATTTTGCCCAGAAAGTTGATGCACAGCTTATTATTATTATGCTGCATAAAAATATAGGGCGTTTCAGCAACCTTTTGGGGTTGAATGAGCAGAAATTTATATCGAACAAACACAAAATTCCGGTTATGGTATTAAACCCCAAAATAGAATTGCACAAATATGGGGGCTTTTATTAAGCATGCTAAATTTTTTCAATTGTGCTCGACTCAAGCCAGCCTTGTTTGCCATCGGTAAGTTTAATTTCATCCCAACCATCTAAAGAGCGGACAATAAAAACTTTTGTGCCTTCGTGAATGATAAAAACGTTGGTGCTTTCGTTGTCGGGCGAACTTTTTACTGTTACAGTTGGCGACATAACTATTGCCCCCATTGAATTTTCGATATATTGCCGGGTCTTAAAAGCAAAAAAAAGTGCTAAAAAAGCAATTATTAAAGCAGAAAAACCCAAATAAAACGATAATCTTTTCAGCGCAGGTTTAATAATTAACAAATAAATTAGTGCACATATTGTAAAAAGCACAAATAAGATAACAGAAATACCTGCCCATTGGTTTGGTGAGAATATGGCTATTACCGATTTAAACCATGCCTTTATAAAAAAATCGGGAATTACCTCAATTTTATCGATAACATAGGTTTTTGCCTTAGCCAGGTTAAAGTCGATATCGGCATCTGATGGTGCCAGAAGTTTTGCCCGTTCGTAAAAAAGTATAGCCTTGGCATAATTGCCAGCTTTAAAATAGGCATTGCCGATATTAAAAAACAAACCTGCTGTTTTGTGTCCTTTATCAATTAATATATTGTAAGTTTCAACGGCTTTATCGTACTTTTTTTCAATATAGAATTTGTTAGCTGCACTAAAAACCGAGTCGGGCAGAGTATTTGCAGCATTTAATGCAGGATAAACGATTATAGATATTAAAAAACAAATAATCTTTTTATTCATCTTTCTAAGATTTTTATTCTTCTTATAGTTTCTGATCGATTGCCAATAGTACCTTCACAGCCTCATCGTATAGTACAGTAGGGGTTTTCTCTGTCAATCCTTTGGCATATCTGGCTAATTCGCAATTTTGAATAACACCCAGGTATTTCTCTGTCAATGAGGTATCGACACCTTTACCTGCAAGGGCAGCTTTGGCACTATCGGCCGATAAAGACGATACTGGTATTAAAAGTTTATCGGACAAATACCCCCAAAGGGCTTTAGACAGTTCATCGTAAAACAAACTATAATTATTGTGTTTTAAAGCATTTCGGGCAACTTTAAACCTCTTGCCTGCAAGCCTTCCGGCTTTGCGGTGTTTTGCCGAGGCCATGTCGGCGTTGCGTTTAATTTTTTCTCTTTTAACATAAAACACAATCCCAATAAGAACAAGGCATACCAGGTAAACCAGATAAAAAACAACTGAGCTAAAAGTATAAGTATTGGAACGGTTAAAGTTTTCTGTTGTTTTAATAAACCTTATGTCGCTACCCAAAAGCTCAACTTCCTCTTTGCTTAAGCCTGAAACATTTACCAATGAACTGTCGCCTGCCCCCCTGTAAACTTCCAGGTTAAAATCCTGGGTACGAAGTGTCTTATAGGTAGCGGAAGCCGGATCAAAATAAACCAGAGAAAACGGTGCTATTGAAAAATTTCCGGCATGGCGTGGTATAGCAGTTATCTCAAACACCTTGCTGCCACCATATCCCGACTTATCGAGGGCGGTTTTAACAACCGGGTCGTAAACTTCAAACGATGGAGGTATGTCGGTATTAATGCCTTCAATAAGGTTAATATTGCCTTTGCCCGATAAAGAAACTTTAAAACTAACAGCATCGTTGGCTCTTACTTTGTTTGTGTTCAACGAGCCACTTAGCGAGAAATGCCCGACTGCTCCGGAAAAGCCATCTGGCTGGGGTATAGGCAATGCATTAATATTAAGCGATACAGCTTTCGATGTTAACTTTACAGGAACATTTGAATATGCCTGTCCAAAAAAGTCGTCGAAAATACTACGGGGTTGCCTTACCTGTTTCTGTAAATAAACAGTAAGGTCGAACGGCTCAATAACAATTTTGCCGGCTTTTTGAGGGTAGATAACAAATTTCTGGATTACACCAGAATGATAAATATCGTTGCCCACTTTTTCCCTTTCGAGACTGGTTAGGGGGGGTATTTCCAAATCTTGCTTAAAAAAGCCGGGAAAATCGGGGCCTTTATAGGTTTGCCTTTCAATAGACGACAACGATACTTTTGTGTATATTTTTACATAAGCTGTTATTTGTTCGCCAACATAGGCATTCCGCTTATCGAACACCAGGCTAAGAAATATTTCATTGCCGGGGTCTTCAGTAGTTGTCGGGGTTGAGCTGCTTTGCGTCCCTGGCGATTGTTGTTGGCTTTGCTGTTGTTGATTGTTGCCAACAACTTCAATGGTTAAAACATTTGAAGAAACTGATTTTCTTTTATAAGTTGCAGTGGCAGCATCAAGGGTATATACGCCAGGGTTTGTTGCCCTGAGGTAATAAATTAAAGAGATGGTAGTATTATGTTCGAGTTTTCCGTTTATATATGTTGAACTTGAACTGGAACTTTGCATAGGCCCGCCAAGAAAATCGAAATTCTCGAACGAGGGGGGAACAAAATCATCGATACTTTTATTGGTTGAAAACTGAACCTGAAATTGTTCCCCAACCCTTACATATTTTGGTGCAGAGGCCTTAAAAACCAAATCCTGTGCCTTTAGCTGAAACAGACTAGCCAGAAAAAGTATAATAGTTAGAGACTGTATGTGCATAGTTATAGTTTTTACCATTCTTTATCGACCGGAACTTTTTTTACGGCTGCTTTTTGTTTTTCAAGCTTATCCAATACTTGTTTCTCTTGTTGTTCCAAAGCATTAAGAAGCCTTTCGGCATCGTCTTTCGATATCTGCCCAGGTTGCACCTGCATATTTTGTTGTTGTTGTTGCTGTTGTTGCTGTTGCTTAGAATCTTCGTTTTTATTTTCTTTATTTTCCTCGTTATTTTGTTCTTGCTGGTTTTGCTCTTCCTGCTGTTGCTGCTGCCTCAGCATTTGTTGGGCAAGAACCAGGTTATGCCGTGCATCGGCATTTTCGGGGTTTTGTCGTAGTGCATTTTTGTAAGCTTCAACGCTGGCTTTAAAATCGTTGTTTTTAAAATGGGCGTTCCCCATATTATAATAGTATTGCGATAATTTTTCGGGATTGTTGGTTTTTTGTATGGCATCGGTATATTTGGTTGCTGCCGCACCATATTGTTCCTGCCGGTATTTGGCATTGCCCAGGTTATAATTTGCCTGGGGCAACTCGGGCTTTTTCGTAAGCGCTTCGCGGTATTTAACATCGGCTTCGTTGAAGTTTTCCCTCAGATAATTAATATTGCCCCAAAGCATTTTACCTGCCGACTGAGTAAAAGCTGGCGCAGCAAAAAAAATTAAGGCATAAAAGATAAAACGTTTCATAATTCGGTAAATAATTTAAAATTGCCAAACCATTTGTTTTTTCTTTCCAGCACAAGTATATCCAACAACAATAAAACAAGTGCGGCAAAAACAATGAAAGTAAATTGATCTTCATATTCAGAATACGTTTGTTTCTGAATGAGGGCTTTTTCTAGTTTTTTAAGTTCGTTGTACAAATCGTTAAGGCCAACATTTGTAACCGAGGCACTAAAATATTTACCACCACCCGCATTGGCAATACTAACAAGCATATCGGGATCCATACGGCTGGTAACGGGGTTTCCCTGTTTATCAGTCACAAAGCCCCGGCCGCTTTTATCTGGTATTAACGACCCTTCGCCAGAACCTATGCCAATGGTAAATATTTTTATCCCTTTTTCAGCTGCGTTTTTTGCCATTTCAACAGCATCGCCTTCGTGGTTCTCTCCATCGGAAATAATTACCATTGCCTTAGACGTTTTTTCGTTTTGGGTAAACGAGTTCATGCCCAGGCTAATAGCCTTACCAATTGCAGTACCCTGCCGCGAAACCATTTCTGTGTTTACGTTCGATATAAAAAGCTTAGCAGTAGAATAGTCGGAAGTTATTGGCAGTTGTGTATAAGCATCGCCGGCAAACACAATTAGCCCAACCTGATCGTCTGCCATACGCCCAATAAGGCTGCTTACCGCCTGTTTTGACCGTTCGAGCCTGCTTGGGGCAATATCTGTGGCCCGCATACTGTTTGATACGTCAAGGGCAATAATAAGCTCAATGCCTTTTTGCTTCACTTCGCGCAATTTTGAACCATATTGTGGCCGGGCCAGGGCAATAATAAGCAATGCCACTGCCACCATTATGATAGAAAATTTCAGAAGAACTTTTGCCCCCGAAAAACCTGGCATAAGCACACTTATCAGGCGGGGTTCGCCAAATTCTGAAATACGTTTTTTCTGGCCCCTGCGATATAAAGTAAACCATGCATAGAGCAGTGGTATAATAAATAAGAGAAATAAAATATTACTATTCGCAAACCTAAACATATTTGTACTTTTTTATGTTAAAGAACGGAGCAAAGTTTTTTTAACTATTATTTCGGCCAATATCAGCCCTAAAGCCATCCATAGAAACACCATATACCTTTCTTCCTTCCGGCTATATTCCTTAACATTTATTTTTGATTTTTCAAGCTCATCAATCTGAGAATAAATTTCGCGAAGTTTATTATTATCGGTAGCCCTGAAATATTTCCCTCCGGTAAGTTCGGCAATGCGCCCAAGTATTTCTTCGTCGATTTCCACCGGTATATTCCTGAACACCTGCCTGCCCCAAAAATCTACTGCCGGGTATGGGGCTTCGCCACGCGTGCCAACCCCAATGGTATATACCCTTATGCCAAAAGTTTTAGCCAGGTCGGCAGCAGTTAAAGGATCAATTGCACCACTATTGTTTACCCCGTCGGTAAGTAGTATTATTACTTTGCTTATCGCCTCGGAGTCTTTAAGCCTTTTTACGGCATTTGCAAGCCCAACGCCAATTGCTGTGCCGTCTTCGATTATACCGCTCTGCACCTCGTTGAACAAGTTAATTAAAACGGTATGGTCGCTGGTAAGCGGACATTGAGTAAAGCTTTCACCACTGAAAACAACCAGGCCAATTCTGTCGTTTGGGCGCCCCGATATAAATTCGGTTGCCAGTTGCTTTGCCGCACCAATTCTGTCGGGCTTAAAATCGCGTGCCAGCATACTTCCAGAAATATCAAGCGACAACATAATATCGATACCGAGCGTTTCGGTATTCTCCCAGTTATTTGTCGATTGTGGGCGCGCGAGCGCAATTATCAACAGTATAATTGCAATTAACCGTAACCCAAAAACAAAATGCTTAAGATAAACTTTCCATGTAACAGGCTGGCCTGCAAATGCCCTAAGCGAACTGGTTTTAAGTTCAGGCTGGGCCTTTCTGAAAGTATATATGTACCAAACAATTATTGGAATAAGCACCAATAACAAATAAAAGTATGCAGGCCTTGCAAAATCGATTGTTGCCATAACTAACATTCTACTCAAGTTCAACAATTTTACCCCCGGCGAAATTATTCTTTAAAGCCACCACTGACCTTACAGGCCCCCACGGGATGCCCCACCATCCGAAAAACAAAGTAATTATAATAAATACAACACTTTGTTTTAGGCCTTTTTCGCCGGCACGCATAAGGTAAGCTTTTGAAGTAAAGGAAAAGGTCATTACAATAATCGAAAGAACATATTGGTATTTCACCAATCTGCCGCCATTTTCCAGTACGCTAAATATTTGCTTGTCCGACAGGCCGCGCACATTCTTAATTTTTGCGGCCAGGGTAAAGCTATCAGCAAGGTTTTCACCGGCATCTTCGGTTGTGTTCTTGATTGCCGATTCCATTATTGCCTGTCGCGACGATTTAACAAAGCTATATGCCCTTTCGAGATGTTCGATGTTTTCTTCGGGTTGGGCCTCACCGCGGGCAAACTTAACCAAGTCGGCAAGGTTTAAAAGGTTTTGCAGGTCTGGCACATTCATCATCGGTTCAAGTCCAGACTTCCGTATATCGGAAAGAATTTCTGCAGTAGTTTCTTCCATGGCCTTAATGCCGAATTGTTTCTCGATATAAGTACGTATAATTTCGGTGAGCCTTGAATAGTATTCTTTAGTAAGCTTTTGCTGCCAGAGTTTCTGTGCCTTGAGCTTGTCCAGCTCGCGCAACGCTATTGCATAGGCTGGCTCCACGGCCTGATGTTGCCTGTTAAGTAATTTGTTTCGTTTGCCCGGCCAAAAGTAAACTATAAGAAAGCCCGCCAGGCCCAGGGCGACCATAACAATAAACAAGGGCAATAAATCACGCGGTGTAGGCATTACCCATTCTATATTTTTTATGTCTCGTATAGTTCCTGTTGTATCAATTGCCACTGTATCGACCATCAGATAACCGGCCGATGAAAAAATTGTATCGGTGTTGCCCGGAAGCAATACAACAAAAGCCTGCGGGGCAAGGTAATGGAGCCCTGGCTCGAAGGCTGTAATTGACAATGTTTGTTCAATTTTTTTATTATTGTCCGAAAGTTTGCTTGTATCCAGCTTTGCATTACCGATTATTTCAATACCATCGGAAAGCGAGTCGGCAAACTCGGGCATTTGTAAGTTTATGTTTTCGTTTGCGGTTACAATAAACTTTAAGATAGCCCTTTGTCCAGGCAGAATCTTGTTAGTATCCATCAGCGTTTCGACAACAACCGACTGGCTATGGGCACAAAGTGCCGACAGAACAAGAAATAAACATACGCCGGTTAATTTTAGAATTGCCCGATTCATACAATTAAATTCGTTTTTTAAAGAATGTAACAAGGGGTTTAATATAATCGTTTTGTGTATCGATATCGACTTTATCGATTCCGTATTTCTGGAACAATGCATCGGTAAGTTTTTTCTGGCTGTCCCAAAAATTTTTAAATGCTTCGCGCACAGAACGGCTCGATGAATCGACCCAAAGGTTGTGGCCGCTTTCTGCATCTTTCATGTATATCATGCCCACAGGTGGCAGTTCTTGTTCACGCCTGTCGGATACCCTTAATGCAATTAAATCGTGTTTTTTGCTTGCAACTTTCAATGCATCTTCAAAACCATTGTCAATAAAATCGGATATCAAGAAGGCTGTAGAACGTTTTTTCTGCATATTGGTGAAATAACGTATGCCTTCCGACAAGTTTGTGCCTTTATGTTCCGGAACAAAGTCAATTAGTTCACGAATAATACGCAATATATGCTGTTTTCCCTTTTTGGGCGGAATAAACTTTTCTACTTTGCTGCTAAACAATACTGCGCCAATTTTATCGTTGTTTTGAATAGCCGAAAAAGCCAATACTGCCGCAACTTCAGTAATAAGGTTCTTTTTAAACTGGTTTATTGAACCAAAATCGTGTGAACCACTTACATCAATAAGCAGCATAACCGTAAGCTCGCGCTCTTCTTCGAATACTTTTACAAAAGGGTGGTTAAAGCGTGCCGTTACGTTCCAGTCGATATTTCGGATATCGTCGCCATATTGGTATTCGCGCACTTCGCTAAATGCCATGCCCCTGCCTTTAAAAGCACTATGATATTCGCCGGCAAAAATATGTTGGGAGAGCCCGCGGGTTTTAATTTCAATTCGTCTTACTTTCTTTATTAGTTCAGCTGTTTCCATATTAATAAGTGCTACTCTCTTCCCTAATGGTTATTGTAAAGAACCAATCGCCCTCATCGAGTTTTACGCTGTAACCGGTACCTTTGTCGGCAAATTTCCAGCTATTCTTGTCTGTTTTCGTATATGCCTGGTCCAGCTCATACAGCATGTCGTTGATATTGGAATAGTCGCTCATAAGCCTAACCAGTGTACATTTGTTCTTGTCCGATAAAAAAAACAGTACCGTAATTTCATTTATGCGGTCTTCGAACTTAAGGTAATTATATGTTGTATTGGTACTAGTGGTGTTAAGTTTTAGGGTTTTATGGTTTTCTTTAATGTGTTGTTCAATATATATCTTATCTTTTCCAATGTAGTTTTCGGAGAAGAAAGTCGTACCCCCGTTCAGGAGCAGGCTTAAAAGAACAATATGGGCAACACTGGCATACATATACTAATATGCTATATACTAAGGTACTTCTATGGTATCGAGAATTTTAGTAATAATATCCCCGGCTGTTACATTTTCGGCTTCAGCTTCATACGAAAGGCCAATACGGTGCCTTAAAACATCGTAAGCTATAGCCCTAACATCTTCGGGAATAACATATCCCCTTCTTTTAATAAAAGCATAAGCTTTGGCAGCTTTTGCAAGGTTAATGCTTGCCCTGGGCGAGCCGCCATAATTAATTAGCCCTTCGAATTTTTCGAGGTTGTACCTCGATGGGTAGCGGGTGGCAAAAACGATATCAAGAATGTAGCTTTCAATTTTTTCGTCCATATACACTTCCTTAACGGCCTCGCGAGCCTTAACTATGTCATCGGGCTTAAGAATTGCTGTTGCCGAAGGAAATACGGCCCCCAGGTTTTCACGCATGATTAGGGCTTCTTCTTCTTTTTTAGGGTAATCGATAACAACCTTTAGCATAAACCTGTCGGATTGGGCTTCGGGCAACGGATATGTCCCCTCCTGCTCTATCGGGTTCTGGGTGGCCATAACCAAAAAAGGTTTAGGCAAAGCAAATGTGTTACTGCCAATTGTAACTTGCTTTTCTTGCATGGCCTCGAGCAATGCACTTTGTACTTTTGCAGGCGAACGGTTTATTTCGTCGGCCAATATAAAGTTGGCAAAAATAGGGCCTTGTTTTACTACAAACTCCTCGTTTTTCTGGCTGTAAATCATTGTGCCGGTTAAATCGGCAGGGAGCAAATCGGGCGTAAACTGCAACCGGCTGAATTTTGCGTCGATAATTTTAGACAATGTTGTTATTGCAAGGGTTTTTGCCAAACCAGGCACACCTTCGAGCAGTATATGCCCATCGGACAATAAGCCGATTAAAAGCCCGTCGATTAATTGCTGTTGCCCAACAATTACTTTTTTCATTTCAATGTTAATCAGATCAACAAATGAACTTTCGCGTTGGATCTTTTCGTTTATTTCCTTGATGTTTACACTCTCCTGGATCATCTTTTGTTGGTTTTTTCAATTTTGAACCCGAAAGTAATAATTTTTAAAATTTATATGCAGACTGCATTTGCAAGCTTTACATATACAATTGATTTTCTGTTATTTATCCTCTGTTAAAAAATGTTAACGATTCAGCAATGTACCATTTTCGATAATATTCGATATTTTTGCTGCATTATGGGCAGGTATTTTTTACATCTCGGGTATAAAGGAACACGTTACTTCGGCTGGCAGGAACAGCCCGGACAGCCAACAGTACAAGCGACAATTGAAGAAAACATAGCTGTATTGTTCAGGCAGAAAATTAAAATTACAGGCTGTGGACGAACCGACACCGGTGTGCATGCACGCAACTTTTATGCCCATTTTGATATTGATGAGGCTATCCTGGCCAAACCGGAAGTAGTAGTTTACAAACTAAACTGCCTTCTTCCACCCGATATAAAAATTATTAATATTATACCTGTTGATGATAATGCCCATGCCCGGTTCGATGCTACACACAGGCAGTATAAATATTATATTGCGCCAAAGAAAGAAGTATTTTTGGGCGATTATGCCTGGCAGTTGTTTAAAAATCTGGATATTGAAAAGATGAATAAGGCTGCAGGGCTTTTATTAAATTACTCCGATTTTACAAGTTTTAGTAAATTGCACTCGGGTGCAAAAACCAATATTTGCAACATAAAAAATGCCAGATGGTACGCCGAAAAAGGGCTTTTGGTATTCGATATCTCGGCCGATAGATTTCTGCGGAATATGGTAAGGGCCATTGTTGGCACATTAGTTGATATAGGTAAGAATAAAATAGGTTTGAATGATTTCTGCAGGATCATCGAAAACAAAGACAGACAAGAGGCCGGCACATCGGTACCGGCTTGCGGGTTGTTCCTTGAAAATGTATATTACAGCTACCTTAAGGCTTAGAAAAACACTGCAATGTTTATATCTTTTTTGAGCCAATTGGTAACATTTAACTATTTTAAGCGTTGAAAATAAAAAATTTGAAAAGATGAAAAAGGTTTTAGGTGTATTCATATTTGTATCAATTTGCACCCTTTCAATGTCGCAGACAGATATCCCCAAAGCCCAGGCAATGTTTATCTATAATTTCTCGAGGCTGATTGAATGGCCAGGCAATTATAAAACCGGCCCTTTTGTTATTGGGGTAATGGGCACTTCGGCTACTTTAACCGAATTGGAAAATTACACATTAAACAAAACAGTAGGCACACAGAGTATAATTGTAAAGAAATTTAACACACCAGCCGAAATTGGTATATGCCATATTTTGTTTGTACCATTTGCCAAAACAAAAAGCTTGGCAGAAGTTGTTCAGGCCCTGGGGGGCAAAAGCACCTTGCTAATAGCAGAAAAAAACGGGGCAATTGACGAAGGCGCTGCTATAAATTTTGTAATTGTCGGTGATAAACTTAAGTTTGAAGTAAAACCTTCTTCTGCCGACTCAAAACAAATAAAAATGAGCTCAAAACTAAACGAAATGGCTTTTAAAGTGTATTAATTTAAGTATTGGAATTCCAAATTTCCCAAGCCCTCTCGGCCTGAAGATATAACATGGGCAACCCGTTTAATGTGGTTGCCTTTTTTTGTGCGCCATATTTCAGAAAAAGGGTTTCTTCGGGGTTATAAATCAAATCGTAAAGCACATGTTCCCGGGCTATACCCTCGTAGGGTATATCGGGTGCAATATTTACATTGGGGTACATGCCTGCCGGCGATGTGTTTATAATAAGTTTGTGCTCTGCAATTATTTCAGCATTAAGCCCCGTATAATTTAAATACTGTTTGTTGTTTGTCTGGCGCGAAACATATTTATAAGAAATGCCCATTGATTTCAGGGCCCAAGCCACAGCCTTGGCAGCTCCACCTGTGCCAAGTATTAGTGCATTTGTATGCTGGGGGCCAATTATTTTTTTTAAAGACTCAGAAAAGCCATATACATCTGTATTGTAGCCTTTTAGAGTAATTTTATCGCCTATTCTTTTAATCTTTAATGTATTTACAGCACCAATTTCTTTGGCATTAATGTCGATATCATCGAGAAAGGGCAATACTTTCTCTTTGTAGGGTATGGTAACATTCAGCCCTTCAAGTTCAGGTTCATCATAAAGCAATTTTTTGAGCTTTTCAATTGAGTCGATCGGATAATTATCGTACTTACAGTCAACAATTCCGCATTTTTTGAATTTTTCGGCAAAATAGCCCTTGGAAAATGAATGCCCCAGCGGATAACCGATAAGACCGTACTTTTTCATACAAATAGTTTTGCTGCAAATATAATATTTAGCCTAACTTAATACCCGATAAATTTTTAGACAATGCCAAATATAGGCAACAAACTTTTTAGTTTTTTTTCCGGACTGCAGCTAACAATTCCACCCGAAACAGGAATAACCGTTATGAACCCCTATACAAACAAGCATGTACGGGATATTAACCGGCAGTTTTATTCGAAATTTTACAACGATACCTATAATAGGGTTTTGGTGCTGGGCATTAACCCTGGCCGGTTTGGTGGCGGAATTACCGGAATATCGTTCACTGATCCGGTTGTTCTGGAAGCCAGGCTTGATATTTCAAACAATTTTAAAAAAACTCCTGAACTATCGGCAACCTTTGTTCATGAAGCCATAAACAAATTTGGTGGGCCACAGGTATTTTACCGCAAGTTTATAGTTTCGGCCGTTTGCCCCCTGGGGTTTATAAAAAACAATGTTAATATAAACTATTACGACGACAGGCAACTGCTAAGGCTTACCATGCCGTTTATTATTGATAAACTGAACAGGCAAAAACAAATTGCAGGCAGCAATAATTGTATTTGTATAGGTATGGGCAAAAACCTCGACATCTTAAAAGAGATTAATAAAACCCACAATTTTTTTGAGACTATACACGCCCTTCCACACCCGCGCTGGGTAATGCAATACCGAAGAAAAGAAACAAACAGGTATTTAAACGAGTACAATCAGCTTTTTCATTCGGTTTAATCGACTTGTTTCAGGTTCTGAAGGCTGTCGGGAAGATAATCAAAGAAGGTGTCACCTCGTAAACCTAACCTGAGGCACTCCAAAGGAAATACAATTTCGGGGGCAATATTTCCCAGGTTAACATTTGCCCCAAAAATTTTTATAAAATAGATTTGTTGTTTCCCGTTTGGCGCTTCCCAGATAATGTCAGAGGGATCGAGGCTTGAGGTAATTGTTTTTACAAGCTCCTCGTTAACAGAACCATCGCTGTTGTAAATACCAATCGTGCCGCTTTCGCGCGATTCGGCAATAACTTTAAACGAACCTGCTGCAAGTTCGGTTTTCATCATATCGACCCATGCCTGTGGCGGTATGTTTACACCTTTAATTTTTGAACCGACTTCCGAAACAACCCTTACCTGTTTCGATAAGGTTGAAATATATTCGAGTTTTTTATCATGGGGGATTATCATAGTACCATCAGAAACTTCCGCCAAATCGAGTTTAAATGTATCGATGTATTTTCGAAATTCATCGAACATGCCCCTAACAATAAATGCCTCAAACATAGTTCCCCCAAAATAAGGCTGGAGCCCTGCGTTTTGATAAAGCTTAATTTTTTCCTGAAGTTTATTGGTAATAAGAGATGTTCCAAAACCAAGCTTGACAAAATCGCAAAAAACCGATGATGTTTCAATAAAATCTTCGGCCTGACGAAGGCTCAAACCTTTGTCCATCATCATTGTCAGCCCATAGGTGCGCTGTTTTTGCGGCCGGGCTGGCAAAAAAGGTAAATTAAAATTCATAAACCCAGGTTGCTTAAATTTTTGTATCTGCTAATGAGTGTTGACAATGTCTTAACCGACTTGTTCGGAATTTCGGGGAAAAATTCGAGGTGCTCATAGAAATTCACCGATAATCCTTTTTCGAAATGCCGTAAGGCCAACTTATTCTGACTGTTTATGAAATAATATACCGATAGTTGGTAATTTATAACCGAAGCATCGGGATTATATTCAAAGGCCTTAGATAGAATCCGTATTGCGCCCTTAATGTCGTTGTTGTCTTTAAAACTAAGCTCAGCCCGGCACAGCCATGCTTCATGATCGTTTGGATCGAGTTCAATGACCCGGTTATAGGCTTCGGCCGATTTTTCAAGGTTGCCAAGTTTACGGTGAACCTCGCCCAACATAAACCAATAATCGGAGTTTTCCGGATCGAGGTTGTTGGCTTTGGCAAAATATTTTTGGCTTTCGGCAAACAAATCCTGGTGAAAATATGCTAAGCCTAGCCCATACCAAGCATCAGAAAAATTTTCGTCTATTTCAATGGCCCTGTTGAAATAATAAACCGAGCGTTTGTAAAACTCAAGTTTTTCGTAACATTCGCCAATATAAGTATATGCCTGGGCATTATCGGGCTCAATTTCAAGTATTTCGATATAGGCAGCAATTGCTTCTTTATTGTTGCCCATATTAACAAGTGTGTTGGCTTTGGAAAACAATGCTGTAATGTTCCTTGGATCAATTGCAATGGCAAAGTCGTAGGCATCAATGGCCTTTTCGGAATTATCGAGGTTGGAATATACCATCCCAAGGCTAAGCCATACATTATCGTTAAACGGATCAATGTCGAGGTATTTCTTATAGAATTCGACACTTTTGTTTAAATCGTCGATACGTTCGCACATTAACGCCATTTCGTGAATAACTGCCAGATTGTAAGGGTTTACTTCGTGTGCAAGGTTAAGGTATTTAATTGCAAGCTTATATCTACGGGTATTAATATAAGATAAGGCAATATTATAAATAGTTTCGTCTTTGTTTTCGATGGAATAATTAATTGCCAAATCGAAAGCAGCCGAGGTTTCTTCTTTTCGTCCAAGCAGGTTAAGGGCCGACCCTTTCAATAAATAAAACTCTGAACTTACTGCTTCAACATTTTCAATTTCTTTTAACAGCCGAAGGCCTTTTGCTGGTTTGCCGGCCTGAACATATATTTCGGCCAGCCGAAATTTTATTTCGGTTGAATTAGGGTGTTGGCTTAACCCAAGCTGAACAGCCTCTTCTGCAACCCTGTAATTATGCAGATCGAGATAATAGTCGATAATAATTTCGAATTCGCAAATATCAAAGTAAAGTATTGTATTGGACTTAATCATGTCCTCAAACCTGCTTATAGCTTGATATAGGCTTTCTTCCTCAAAATAATGATCGTAACTTTCCTGCATGGCCTGAATTTAGCAAAAACTAAATTAATAAAACTTCAATATGGTTTCACAAACAAATATTAACAAACTACTCACAATTTATCACCAATCGATGTTCCCTTACTGTTTTTAAACGGTTAATAAAAATCGTTCTGCAAAAAAACGGGGTACTTAAATACTAAAAAACTTCTTTTTTGGCAGCCTTTAGTGTATTTAAAAGCAGCGATACAATTGTCATAAGGCCTACGCCTCCTGGTACCGGTGTGATATAACTACATTTTGGCGCAACGTTTTCGAAATCGACATCGCCTTTCAGTTTATAGCCCGATTTTGTTAAGTCCGATTTCACCCTTGTTGTACCAACATCTATAACTATGGCGCCCTCTTTTACCATATCGGCTTTTACAAATTCGGGAATGCCAATGGCTGCGATGATAATATCGGCCTGCAGGCATATTTCTTTCAGGTTTTTGGTGCGGCTATGACAAACTGTAACGGTTGCGTCGCCATGTTTCGACTTTTGCGACAACAATATGCTAACGGGGCGGCCCACAATATTGCTGCGCCCAATAACCACACAATGTTTGCCCGAAGTTTCTATGTTATATCTTTTTAATAGCTCAACTATTCCGGCAGGTGTTGCAGAAACAAACGATGGAAGCCCTATAGACATTCGGCCTACATTTACAGGATGAAAGCCGTCAACATCTTTTTCGGGGTTTATTGCTTCAATAATTTTGTTCTCATCGATATGTTTAGGCAAAGGAAGCTGAACAATAAACCCATCAATATCGGTATTGTTGTTTAGCTCATTTACTTTCGCCAGCAGTTCTTTTTCAGTTACATTATCTTCGTACCTTATTAAAGTTGACTTAAAACCTACCTCTTCGCATGACTTTACTTTATTGGCAACGTAGGTTTCGCTACCTCCATCGTGGCCAACCAATATAGCAGCCAAATGGGGTATTTTGCCCCCACCTTGCTTAATCCTGGCAACTTCCTGGGCTATCTCTTCTTTAATTTCAGCCGATATTTTTTTTCCGTCGATTAATTGCATTTATTAGTTTTTTTGTATGAACGTTTTTTTGATAGGCCTGTTAATTATATATTATATCTCAAAGTCGTTTAGTTAAAAAAAAAGTAATAGATGAAACCCTTACACTCACCCCCTTAATCCCCTGAAGGGGAACCCCAAACGCGCTGTTCCCTTTATGGAACTTAGCGAAGCGTTCTCATGAGCTAAGCGAATAATTTAAGGGCGCGCGTGAGGAAATATTGTTAACTAAACGACATTATTTTATATCTTAAAAACACCACTATTTCAAATTTGTTTTTTACCGGGGCCTTCCCATAGCCCCCATCATACGTCCCATATTTTTAGTAGTCTGCATCATACGCATCATTTTGCGGGTTTCGTCGAACTGTTTTAATAACCTGTTGACTTCCTGGATAGAAGTACCACTGCCTTCGGCAATACGTTTCCGGCGGCTGCCGTTGAGCACCGAAGGGTCTTCGCGTTCTGTAGGCGTCATTGAGAATATGATAGCCTCAATTCCTTTGAAAGCATCATCGTCGATATCGAGGTTTTTCATTGCCTTGCCAACGCCGGGAATCATTGCTGCCAAATCTTTAATGTTGCCCATTTTTTTAATTTGTTGAATTTGGGCTACAAAGTCGTTAAAGTTAAATTGGTTTTTGGCAATTTTTTTCTGAAGCTTTCGCGCCTCATCGGCATCGAATTGTTCCTGGGCCTTTTCTACCAGCGAAACAATATCGCCCATGCCAAGAATACGGTCGGCCATACGCTCGGGATGGAAAAGCTCAATAGCTTCCATTTTTTCGCCCGAACTGATAAATTTAATTGGCTTTTCAACAACCGATTTAATTGATAAAGCAGCCCCCCCCCTTGTATCGCCATCGAGTTTTGTTAAAACAACGCCATTAAAGTTCAGCCTGTCGTTAAATTCTTTGGCAGTGTTTACGGCATCCTGCCCGGTCATTGAATCGACAACGAACAATATTTCGTTAGGGTTAACTTCTTTCTTTATGGCCTCAATTTCTGCCATCATCTGCTCATCAACAGCCAGTCGGCCTGCCGTGTCAATAACTACCAAATCGTGCCCAAGGCGTTTTGCTTCTTTTATACCGGCACGTGCTATTTTAACAGGATCCTGGTTTCCGGCTTCGGTATAAACAGGAATACCTATTTGCTGCCCTAATATTTGCAGCTGGTCGATAGCTGCCGGCCTGTAAACATCGCCGGCAACCAGAAATGGCGATTTGCCCCTTTTATCTTTAAGGTGCTTCGAAAGCTTACCCGCAAATGTGGTTTTTCCAGACCCTTGCAGGCCGGCAAGAAGTATTATAGATGGGTTCCCTTTAATATTTATATCGACGTTTTGCCCCCCCATGAGCATGGCTAGCTCGTCGTGGACAATTTTCACCATCATTTGGCCAGGTTTGACCGAGGTAAGTATTTTTTCGCCCATAGCCTTTTGTTTCACCGTTTCGGTGAAGGTTTTGGCAACTTTATAATTAACGTCGGCATCGAGCAATGCTTTGCGTACATCCTTAAGTGTTTCGGCAATATTAATTTCGGTAATCCTGCCCTGGCCTTTTAGTACTTTAAACGAACGTTCGAGTTTTTCCGATAAATTATCAAACATAATCTTGAAATTGAATAAGCGACAAAAATAATAAAATAAAAAAGAAGCTACATGCGTTCGGGCACCTCAATGCCTAACAAACCCATTCCGTTTTTAATTACTGTGCCAACCATATCTGAAAGCATTAACCTAAAGTTCCTTAAATTCCCATCGGATTCTTTAATGATAGAAAAGTCGTGATAGAACTGGTTATATTCTTTTACCAAATCGTAAATATAGTTTGCAATTAATGCCGGGCTGAAATTATTGCCGGCTTCGGCAACTACCGATGGAAAATCGTAAAGTATGGCAAGTATGCTTTTTTCTTTGTTGCCAATATTTATGCGTTCAGGTATTTTTTCGCCAAACATAATGCCGGCATCTGATGCTTTACGCAGTACCGAACGGATACGCGCATAGGTATATTGAATAAACGGGCCGGTATTGCCATTAAAATCGATACTTTCGCGAGGATCGAAAACCATATTTTTAACCGGATCGACCTTTAATATAAAATACTTTAGTGCACCCAGCCCAATTATACGATAGGTATCTTCTTTCTCTAGTCCGGTAAGCCCTTCGAGTTTCCCGAGTTCGTCGGCCATAGCTTTTGCTGTGTCAATCATATCATCCATCAAATCATCGGCATCCACTACGGTGCCTTCCCTCGATTTCATTTTGCCTTCGGGCAGTTCTACCATGCCGTACGACATGTGGTATAAACCTTTTGCCCAGCTATAGCCAAGTTTGTCGAGTATTAGCGCCAACACTTTAAAATGGTAGTTTTGCTCGTTGCCAACAACATACACCATTTTATCGGGACTGAAATCGGTTTGCCTGATTTGTGCCGTGCCAATGTCCTGGGTCATATATACCGAGGTGCCATCGCTGCGCAACAATATTTTTTCATCGAGGCCGTCCTTTGTTAAATCGACCCATACCGATGAATCGGGACGCTGATAAAAAACGCCTTTTTTCAGCCCTTCCAATACAGTGTCGCGGCCAATAATATAGGTATCCGACTCGTAATAAATCTTGTCGAAGCCTACCCCAAGACGCTTATAGGTAACATCGAAACCGCTATATACCCATTGGTTCATCATTTCCCACAATTCCAACACTTGTGAATCGCGGCTTTCCCATTTCCGTAACATTTCCTGGGCTTCTTTCATAATAGGTGCTTCGCGGCCAGCAGCTTCTTCCTGCATTCCACCGGCAACAAGTTCGCTAATTTGTTTTTTATATTCCAAATCGAACTTTACATAAAAATCGCCAACAAGGTGGTCGCCTTTCTTGCCCGAAGATTCGGGGGTTTGGCCATTGCCCCATTTTTGCCAGGCAAGCATTGACTTACAAATATGTATGCCCCTGTCGTTAACAATGTTGGTTTTTATGACATGCTTTCCGTTTGCTTCCAAAATGCGGCACAGCGAATTTCCCAGCAAGTTGTTACGGATATGCCCTAGGTGCAGTGGCTTATTGGTATTTGGCGAAGAATATTCCACCATAATTTTTTCTGCACCCGTATCGGGGGGTTTAAAGCCATAGAAATTGTTCCCAAACGAATTATTTATAAAATTTATATAATAAGCATCGGAAACAATAAGGTTCAAAAAGCCTTTTACACAATTAAAGCCCGAAACAATGCCGGTATTTTCTTTGAGGTACCCCCCGATATTGGCGCCTGTTTCTTCGGGCGATTTTTTTGAAATACGCAATAAAGGAAATGTTACGAGTGTAATATTTCCCTCAAAGTCTTTTCGTGTTTTTTGCAGCTGAATAATATCTAAAGACGGACGCATGCCATACAAAGTGTTTATAGCACCCGCAACGGCATCTGTCAATAACTCATTGAGGTTCATATCGATAATTAACTATACTATATAAAAAAAAACGTTGACAAAGATAATATAACCTTCGACAATACTACAATAGCAGGAAAATAATTACGCAATTGCCAAAATTTTTATCCGGAAACTTTATTCGTGGTTTATCGAACACAGGTAGCCAAGCTTGTACAAGTCAAAAACAAGCAGGTTTGGCTTTCTCCCTAAAAGGTTTTTTCTCAAAACATGCTCGTATCTTTTATATAAATATTCGAGGGTTTTGTCGAGCCCGATTTTTTCAATTTTTTTATAATACGAGAGTATGGTAATATCTTTAACAAGGCGTTTCTCGTTGCCATTAATACGCATAATGCGTTTTAAGTTTTTAATACCTTCGCGTGTCTTTCTGAGAAATTCCTCCCCAGGTTCAAGGCCCAGGTGCACAACGGGGTTATCGATATGTTTTATGGTTATCAGCCGTTTTTTTAGTTCGAACCCGAACAAGGTATCTTCGTGGCCGTAACCAGTAATTTTTTCGTTAAACCCAATTTCGAGCAATAATTGTTTTTGAATTAAAAAATTATTGGTCTGGAACGAACGGTTAGGTTCAATACTTCTTTCCCTGGCCGGCGATTGTTCGCGTTTGCTGCCATAAAGCCAATGCAGCCTGTAAGGTGTAGAAATATATTCGTTGTTGGCATATAGCCTGCCTCCATATATTACATTTGCTTTTCCAATGTTTTCAATATAGTTATGTATAAAATTGTTGTTGAATACACCAGAGTCGCAATCGAGAAAAAGTAAATTGTTGTATCTGGCCATCTGGGCAAGTTTATTGCGGATTTTAGAACGGCCAAGGTTTATTTTTTCCTCAATATATGTTATATGTTTAAACTCCTTTAAAGGCCTGTTTATCTTCCGGAACTCTTCGTCAGATGCATCATCAAGCACAATTATTTCAAAATCAATGTTTTCCGACAACGCCTGGCCATGCAAATTTTCTACCAGCCCACACACATCGTAATTAAAAACAGGGATTAGTATTGACAACATACCTGGTTCTATAAAATGTTTTAATTTGAACGTGCAAAAATGTATATTATTATTGATCTTTAAAAAAAGTTTTCAACTATTGGGTTGCTTTGCTGTAAGTTTTACCCATTGTTTTTTTCTTTGCGTTTACTTTGGCAAATGCTTTCGATTTAATTTGTGTTATGTAGAAATATTTTTAAGTATATGAATACCCTGATTTTTAGATTCGCAACTATTACGTTTTTTCTAAGCATTTTGTTTTCCCTTACCGGGCAAACTATTGCTATAAAAAATTTCGACCGGCGTGGGCAACAGGTAATATTTGCAAGCCATTACGGCAATAGTGTTTATGAAATATCGAAACTCTATTTAGATGAAAACGGATTTGGCTTAATATACAACCAACAGTTGAACCCGGGCATTTATTATCTGGTATTTAACGACTCGTCAACTGTTGAATTTTTGTACGACAGTTTATATAGGGGTAAAATTACCATTGAGGGAACAGGAAAAAATAACTTTTTAACTATTGACGGGCCTGCGCCAACAAAGCTTTTCGATGACTACACAAAACAATTACTAAATAATAATAAGGGTACTGCCAGCAATGACAGTATAACTGCCGAATTTGCCGCAAAGTTGCCGGGTTCGCTGCTTGAGCTTTATTTGAATGCACAACAAAAAATAAAACTGCCCGAATATTTTCCGCCTGAAGAAATTATTAACAAAGATTCGGCTATTTGGATGTACCAGCTAAATTATTATGCTCAGCATTATTTCGACAGGGTTGATTTTACTGACAGCCGGCTTATTTACACACCTGTTTACACCAATCTTATTGATGGCTTTTTTGAGAAAGCCACACAATTTAACTGTACTGCACTGATACAAAACTCAAATATGCTAATCGAAAAATGCTCGGTTAACCCCTTATACCTTAATTTTACAGTACACTACCTTTTACAATATTTTGGCAAACGAAAAAACCTTGCAGAGTATGAATGTGCTTATTTACATATTATTAAAAACTATTTCCTGGAAAAGGCCATTGAAAGTACCGGCAACGATGATATTGTTATTCTTGCCAAAGAATACAACCGGCGAAAACCGGCTTCGATTGGCGAAATTGCCCCTAACATAAGAATACCGGAAACAAACATTGTTGCAAAAACCCTGCATCAACTCGATAAAAGCTATACAATATTATATTTTTACTCCTACGATTGCCCTTTATGTGAGAAGGTAACCCCCGAAATTAAAAAACTACTGCACCGTTATAACTATATCGATGTAGGTGTTTTTGCCGTTTGCACAGGTAACGATGCCGAAAAGTGGAAAGAATATACCTTAAAAAATAAACTAGGTTTGTGGACAAATATTTTCGACGCCGAAAATTTTAACAATACAGCCCTTGCATACAATTTAAACCTTGTGCCTGCCTTGTTCCTGCTCGACAATGAAAAACGTATAATAGGCAAAAACCTAAACACTCGGCAACTCGAAAAATACCTGTTCGAAATTGCTTCGGGCCGGCTATAATTGGTTCTTCACCTATATTTAAATTTAAATGCCAGCTCTGTAAAAGGTTTTACAAATTAAATTAGCCCTGTATTTTTGGCTGCTCGTCTTTAATGAGAACGGTAGTAATAAACAACACCACTGCCGATGCAACAAATACCACTAATAACGATGAAAGTATTTTACGGAAAACATCGTCGAGGTCTATTACCTCCCAAATTCCAAGAATGGCAATAAAAGTAAACACAACGATAAGGCCCACTAATACTATGCCTGCTGTTTTTCTTGTACTGTTCATTTTTTTTAATTTGAAATTTTTAAGCTATGACGCAATTAACTGCATAAAGTTACAAAATAAAATGGGCAAACCCGATGTAAAAAATTACATCTCCTTTTCGACAAAACTCTCGCCCGTCCGTGGTTTTACCTGCGATTGCAAATATAACAGGTTTGTAGGCTTGCCATCGACCGAATATTGCTGCCCACCCCAGGTAAAAGCAATTTCGCGAAACTCGTGCACCTCGCCTGACCTTACAACAATGTAACGTTTTGTTGTTTTATTGCCTTCTTTATATATTTCAAGGGTAATACCTTCGGGGTACTTTTCTTTTAGCGATGCAAGGTATTTTTCCCTTTCGCTCTCGTTTTTAAAACTTAAGTCGGAAATTTTTGTGGAGCCTGCCGTTGTACTGCCTGACTCAGTTGTTACTTGTTTTATGTCGGCCTTTGCTAAAATCTTCAGGCGTTCATCGGCTTTTTTTACCTGTTCGCGCGGATATGTTTCGTTTGGCTTTACCTCAAGGGCATTCAAATACAATTGGCGTGCAGCTTTATAGTCGTGGGTACCAAACTTATTGTCGGCATTAGCAATCAACTCGTTGTAACGCATATCGGCCTCCACTTTCATTTTCTGCTCAGCCTCCATTTGTGCAAGCATTGCATCGATGCGTTTTACCTGCGAGGCAGAGTGTACATCGGCTGGTTTAATTTCATTGGCCTGCTTGTAGAAACCCCGGGCATCGATGTATTTCTTGTTTTTAAACAGTTCGTCGGCCTGAGCTATAGCAGCCGAAAACTTTTGTTCGGCATCTTTTCTTTTCGATTCTTCCTGTTGCAACAATGCAAGTTGTTGTTCAATTTCTTCGATTTTAGTTTTTGGGTATTGCTCCGATGGAAAAACATTCAGGGCATTTGTATATTCCTGGCGTGCAAGAATAAAGTTTTTGTCGCTTAAATGTTTATCGGCCAATAAAACTGTTTTGTCGTATAATGCCTGCTTGTCGAGTTTTTCACGTTCGATGCGTGCGGCTTCTGCCAGAAGACTGTTAATTTCGTTAATTTTCTGCAAAGGATAGGTTTTTTCGGGCATTACCTGCATGGCCAGGGCATA
>JAFGQZ010000073.1 GCA_016935435.1 Bacteroidales bacterium | reverse complement strand
GGTTACACCTGCCACATTGGTTACCGAATAGGTTTCTGTTGAGCCCTGGCAGGGGTCGTTGTCGCCGGTAATTACAGAAGGCTGTGCCGGTACGGTATGTGTTACAACAGCCAGGCTCCTTGAAGCGCCGTTTCCACAACCATTAGAAGGGGTTACGGTTATATTGCCTGCTGTAGTGCCAACAGTTACGGTTATTGAATTGGTGCCCTGCCCGGAAGTGATTGTCCAGTCGCCCGGAACTGCCCATGTATAAGTTACACCTGCTACATTGGTTACCGAATAGGTTTCTGTTGAGCCCTGGCAGGCATCGTTATCACCGGTTATTACCGATGGCTGATCGGGTACAGTATTTACCGTTAATAAGGCTGCATCGGATGTAGCATCAGGGGAGCATGTGCCTGAAACAACACATCGGTATTGGTACCCGTTATTTGAGGCAATTGTACCTGAAATATTCAATTGGTTGGAATTCCAGTCGGCATAAGTCGGGTTGCTCCCAGCTCCGGAAATATTGTTCCAACCGCTTCCGGTATTTACCTGCCATTGATAATTTATTCCGGTTCCGGTTGCTGTAATGACAAATTGGGCTGCATCGCCAGCGCAAATGGTGCTGTTAGATGGCTGTGAAGTAACCTGGGGAATGGTATTTAAAGCCATGGTTATCACATTCGATGTTGCAGGGTTGCCACTTGTACATCGTTCGGACGAAGTTAGTATAACCCTCACCTGATCGCCGTTAACAAGGGTTGAAGAACTGTAAGAATCGGCATTGGCGCCCACATTGCTGCCGTTTATCTGCCATTGATAGACAGGGGTAGCTCCCGGATGGGCCGGAGTGGCTTCAAAATTTACATTTACACCCGGACAAACAGCCCCCGACGGATCGGCGGTAATGGAAACACTTATTGGCAATATAGGGTCTTCGCCAACAATGGCATTGGCCCCTTGTTTTATACAGCCTTTCGAATCGCGTATCCAGGTAGTGTAGGTTGAAGGCGCTAACCCGGTAAAAGAAGTGCCTGCCTGATAGGGGCCTCCATCTAAAGCAAAGGTGTACGCTGGTATGCCCCCGGAACCGGTAAGCGTAACCGCCCCGTTATTTTGCCCCTGGCATGAATTAACAGTTTCCACGTTAGTAATCTGGGGCACCGATGGCGGAATAGAATCGGTAAACCCAATAGTGAAATAAATTACACTATTTACAGTCGGACAACCATTATTGTCGCCCACAGTTACCCTGTAGCGGCCCTGGTCTAGGCCGACAGCTGTTTGGACAGGCTGGCCAATTGATTCATATACAATTAAACTGCCATTCCATTTTTCCCATAAATAATTATAGGGGGGCGTTCCACCTGATGGCACTGCCCGAAGCTCGCCATCGCTGCCATCGAAACAGGTTAACCCTTTCTGTATTGCTATGGTGGTTGAGATCTGGGCCGGCCTGGTAATAACCACATTGCCCAACGAAACCACGCAGGAAGTATTGGCCGCATCGCGCATGGAAACTGCGTAAGTGCCATTCGAAAGGCCACTAAAAGTATAGCTCGGCCCGTTTTGCCACGAATATCCGGTAATCTGGTATTGATAGGTGCCCGACCCGCCCGTTGGTGAATTAATGGTTATGGTACCATTATTCAGGGCATTACAGGTAATGTTTGTTGACGCAACCGTTGCCGACATTTGTGGCAGTTCGGTAATGGTTTGTGTACTTAAAAACCGAGTGCAAGCTGTAGCATTTGCATCACGAATATAACAATCGTAATTGCCCGGTTCCAGGCCTGTATAACCCGATGTAGCGTGCCAGCTTGTGCCACCATCGATAGAATACTCCCATGCACCAGAGCCGCCAACCGGGCTTGAAAAAGTAATTGTGCCGTTGTCGGCATCAAAACAAACAATGTTTGTTGAACTAACTGTTGCGTTTAGTTGGGCGGGCTGGGATATTATTATGCTTGTAAACGCAATATCAACTGCTGCTACAGTATCATAAATACTTATGAAATATGTGCCAGGTACTAAGCCTGAAAAAATATGTTCTAATTCGATAGTTGGACCATATGAAGAATTGCTCGGAGGTGATGGTGAAAGTTTTGACAGATAATATATGTATACTGAACTTCCACCACTTATTGTTGCTGTAATTGTACCATTTGCAGCACCAAAGCATGTAATATTTGTGCTGGAAAAGTCAACAGATTGAGCATTAATCTTAATGGCACATAAAATTAAAAATGCCGTAAGTATATATTTTAAGTAATAATTCCTGTACATATTGATTCGTTTTGGTAGTTTCATAATAATTATCCTATCGACTAATTTCAAAAGCCTTACCTGCCATCCTGCCCTGCTTATCTTCAATTTTAATCAAATATTTTCCTGCCGGGATATCTTTAAACTTATAATCGGCTTTTTTAGTGAATTTTGATTCCACTAAAATTTCATCAGTTATTCTACCACCATTTATAATAATGTATTTAACAGGTGTCTCACCAGTTGTTAGTACAATTTGAACATCGCCAACAACATTTCCATCTTTAACTTTTGTAGTGATATTTAAATCAAAGTCAAACAACACCTGTGAAAACAAAGGCAGAAATACGCAAATAGCCAGTAATGAAATAAATATACTTCTTTTCATGAGTTGTAAATGTTATAGTTTTGAGGTATATAATGGTAAGCTGTTCTGATATAGAACTGTTTTGGGCTGTTTTTGAAACATAGTATAGCGCCGGAAATGTTTTGTGTAACAGTATTGTTAAACTTACTTATGAAAACAGGGATTTTACGGGCAAAATACGCACCCGAAAATAGCACATGCAAATAGCATGCATTGAAATGTGTGAGATAACCTAACATGTTTTGTCCGAACAAATTATTAAATGCATTTACGGATTGTTCATAGGTAATGTTACGTTGTATAACACTGCCCATAAAACTCCGAATGGCTTAAAAATAAAGCAAAAATGAGCGCTGGTAAATTATCGTACAAACTGCACAGGCAGGCATTGGAATATTCAAAATGGCGTATATGCCTGATTATGTGTGCTTTAAATAATGTGCGTGTATAAAAACAATTGTTAATAAATAATTGAGAATCAGTAAAGCATGTCGATTGTCATCGGGTGCAATTTGCCCGGGTATGTTAATTATCAGGTTTCCTTTACTTGTTCAACCTTTTGCCGGAGCATAAGTTTTACCGGGTACCACGATGAAAACACGCCAATAAGTGTTACCGACAATGAAACCACAAGCAGATCGGCCCATTTAACAACAACCGGATATGCATCAATAACAAACCCCTCGTTAAGTTTTATAAAGCCAAAATGTTCTTGCAACAAGGCCAAAGAAGAGCCGAGCACAAGGCCGATAAACAGTCCGGCAATGGTTATTAGAAGGCCTTCGCGGTAAAAAATGCGCCTCACCAGTGTTTGGTTTGCCCCAAGGCTGTACAAAATAGAAATATCTTTTTTCTTTTCGATAATAAGCATGCTTACAGAACCAACCAGGCTAAACAATAAAATAATGAGCACAAAGGCCAAAATTAGAAAAATAGCCCATTTTTCGGTTTTCATGGTTTTATACAGAAGTTCGTTTTGCTGGAACCTGTCCTGAACAATAAAGTTTTCGCCAAGAAGACCCTTTAGGCTGCTAATTACCTTTTTTTCGGAAACCGAATTATCGATCTTAAGTTCCAGTGCTGAAACAAAACCTTCATATTCAAACAATTCCCGGGCAAATTCCAGGGGCACCAATAATATTTTTCCATCAATGTCGGGTTGCGATGCAAATATTCCCGATACCAATGTAAGCTTTCTGTTCAGCGATTTGTTCGGATCGTTAGAATAAGCTGCATTGCGCCTGGGAACGTAAATTTTTAAGGCCTGGTACAACTCGGGGTTTACCCCGAGGGAATATGCCAGTCCCCTGCCTATCACAGCACGGGGCATCGACTGGTGCCATAATTTGTTTTCGCCCGACCATATTAGCGAATCTATTCCTGTAATATGGCTGAAGTTATCGCTTACCCCTTTTACCCGGCCAACAGTTTGTTTTTCGTTATATACCAACAGTGCATTGTCTTCCAGAACCAGTGCAACATCGTCAACCCCGCGAATGCCTTTTATCAGTTTTAGGGTATCTTCGGAAACCGAAAAAACTTTTCCCTTGCCGGCAACAACCAGTATATCGGGATAAAACGAATTGTACATACCTTTCACGAGCTGGTCGAACCCATTAAAAACCGACAATATGAGCACAAAGGCAATTGTGCCGAAAACCACACCGCCCATAGAAATTGCCGAAACAATATTAATGGCATTGTGCGATTTCTTTCCCAGTATGTATCGCTTTGCAATATAAAACGGAAGGTTCAACGCTTACTCTTTTAACAGGTTGTTAATGTTTTCGATATAATCGAGCGAATCGTCAAGAAAAAATTTAAGTTCGGGTATTTTCCGAACCTGGTGGCGGATACGTTGCCCAAGCTCATTACGTACTTTAGAAACATTTTCGTTAAGCATGTCAACCACAGCCTGCGAAGCTTCTGAAGGGAAAACACTGATATAAGCTTTGGCCAGGCCAAGGTCGGGTGTTAACCTTACACGGGTTACGGTTAGCATTTTTCCTGCAGCCAGCGAGCGACCCAGTGTAATAAATATTTCTGAAAGGTCTTTCTGTATTTGCTTTTCCACCCGGGTTAAACGTGTCGTTTCCATAGTATTTTTTTTCAAAGTGCAGCCTGCAAAAATAAGTTTTAATTCATGGCTTTTCAAAGAATTGTAAATTTTATTGAAGTTATCCATACTACTACTAAGTTTGAATAACGAAAAAAAATGACATACGCCAGTAAAGCATACAATTTTATTGATGCATGTATCATTTCTATCCGAAATATTACATTGCTTCATGCCAACATTGGTTTTCAATTTCACCAACATTTGTTAGTTTTGTGCCTCAGTTAATTTTTCAATCATATTTATCATGAATAAAAAGCGTGTATTATCATGTATCCAGCCTACTGGCGAAATTCACCTCGGGAACTATTTTGGTGCTGTAAAAAATTGGGTAGGCATACAAGATACATACAATTGTGTATATGGGGTAGTCGATTTGCACGCTATGACTATGCCCTACAACCCGAAAGAACTGAGAGAAAACACCATGCGCATGGTTATGGAATTGCTTGCCTGTGGCATCGATCCTGAAAAATCTGTTTTGTTTATCCAGTCGATGGTCCCTCAGCATACCGAACTTTCATGGATATTCAACTGTGTTACATCGTATGGCGAGCTTTCGCGTATGACCCAGTTTAAAGACAAATCGGATTTGCTCGAAAGCAAATCGAACAAAAATATTATTTCGGCCGGGCTCTTTACCTACCCTGTATTGCAGGCTGCCGACATATTGATATACAATGCCAATTTTGTGCCTGTTGGCAAAGATCAGGAACAACACCTTGAACTTACACGGAATATAGCTGTTCGTTTCAACAACCAGTTTGGCGAATATTTTAACGAACCGCTGCCCCTTTATACCGAAATAACCAAATTAATGTCGCTTGCCGACCCAACAAAAAAAATGAGCAAAAGCCTTGGCGAGAAGCATTATATAGGGGTATTTGAAGATCCGGAAAAAACCCGCAAAAAAATCCGCTCGGCAGTTACCGACACCGGTGAAAACACCGAAGGCAAAATGAGCCCCGGGGTGGAAAACCTGTTTAACCTGCTGAAAGCCTGCGGAAAGAATGCTGAGATGAATTCCTTTTTAAACGATTATAATGCCGGCTCACTTAAATATAAAGACATTAAAGATGCTGCTGCCGATGCTGTAATTGAGCTAACTGCACCCTTCAGGCAACGAAAGGAAGAACTCAGCAAAAACAGGCCTTATGTTGAAAAACTTATTGCCGAGCATGCAAAAAAGGCACAGGCATTGGCCGATGAAACATTGGGCCACGTAAAAAAACTGGTTGGTATTTATCAATAACTAGCTGACATACAGAAAAAAGAAGCCCCATTTTTTATGGGGCTTGCCCTGTATTATCAGGTATATTTTTGGATGAACTGTTATAGTATTACTTACAAATTACATGCCATACACACCATAATTTATTTTATTCCGGAAAACACAACGGCCATCTTTTCAACTTCCTGTTAATCTTTTATTTAATTCATCCAATAAATTAAATCTTATCGATTTTGTTTTTAATAGGCATAAGCCTATCTTTGTACACTTTTTTAATAACGATAATATCACAGCGATGAGCGGTAAATTCGCAGAATACAAGAAGTTCGACCTGTCGGCAATTAATAAGGAATACACCGGAAAATGGGAGAAAGAAAAAATATTTGAGAAAAGCCTGGAAAACCGAAAAAAAAGCGATAAACCAGCTTTTATTTTTTACGAAGGCCCTCCCTCGGCAAATGGAATGCCCGGCATACACCATGTTATTTCGCGTACCATAAAAGATATTATCTGCAGATATAAAACCCAGCAGGGGCACCTTGTAGAGCGCAAGGCAGGATGGGACACACACGGCTTGCCTGTAGAACTGGGCGTAGAGAAAAGCCTGAACATTACTAAAGAAGATATCGGTAAAAAGATATCGGTAAAAGAATATAACCAAACCTGTCGTAAAGAGGTTATGAAATACACCCGCGAATGGGAAGAACTCACCAGCCGTATGGGATATTGGGTAAACATGCACGACCCCTACATTACTTACGATAACCGGTACATCGAATCGATATGGTACCTGCTGAAAAAACTTTACGGGAAAAAACTTTTATATAAAGGTTATACCATTCAGCCATATTCCCCCGCAGCCGGCACAGGCCTCAGCTCGCACGAGCTTAACCAGCCGGGCTGTTACCGCGATGTAAAAGACACCACCTGCGTTGCCCAGTTTAAAGTTGCCAGGGACCCAAAATCGGAATTCCTGTTTAACAATACCGACACCGAAGTGTTTTTCCTGGCATGGACCACCACCCCATGGACACTTCCCTCGAACACAGCACTAGCTGTTGGCGGAAATATTACTTATGTTAAAGTTCGTACCTTTAACCCTTATACGGGCATGCCGGTAACAGTAATACTGGCAAAAGATTTAATGAATACCTATTTCGACCCGAAAAACGCCGAATTGCCAACCAATAGTTACAAAGAGGGCGATAAGGCCATTCCCTATAAAATTCTGGGTGAATACCCGGGCCAGCAACTCGAAGGAATTGCATACGAACAGCTCATAAACTGGGTAAGGCCTAAGGGCAAAGCTTTCGAAGTTTTACTTGGCGACTTTGTAACAACCGAAGACGGTACCGGTATTGTACATATTGCCCCCACCTTCGGTGCCGACGACTACCGGGTGGCTCAAAAATATAATTTCGCTGCATTGCTGGTAACCGACAAAGAAGGGGCATCGGCGCCACTGGTCGATAAAACCGGTAAATTTTACCGCCTTGAAGATCTCGACGATATTTTTATTGCCACACAGGTAAACCTCGAAACCTATAAGCCATTTGCAGGCCGGTTTGTTAAAAATGCCTACGACGAAAAACTTACCGAAAACGACACGACAACCGATATCGACATTGCGGTAATGCTGAAAAAAGAAAACAAAGCATTCCGCATAGAAAAACATACCCACAACTACCCCCATTGCTGGCGCACCGACAAACCTGTTTTGTATTATCCGCTCGACTCCTGGTTTATTCGCACAACAGCTGTTAAAGACCGGCTTATCGAACTCAACAAAACCATAAACTGGAAACCCGAATCGACTGGTACCGGAAGGTTTGGCATGTGGCTCGAAAACCTGGTTGACTGGAACCTTTCCCGATCGCGCTATTGGGGCACCCCCCTGCCAATATGGCGTACCGACGACGGCTCGGAAGAAAAATGCATCGGCTCGGCCGAAGAACTTTTTACCGAAATCGAAAAAGCAGTAAAAGCCGGTGCCATGCAAACAAACCCGCTTGCAAATGCAGGTTTTCAGCCAGGGGTTTATACCAGTGAAAACTACGAAAAAATTGACCTCCACCGCAATACATTTGACAAAGATCCGGTAAGCGGAAAATACAATGTAGTGCTGATATCGGACAATGGGCAGCCCATGTACCGCGAAAACGATTTAATTGACGTTTGGTTCGATTCAGGTGCAATGCCTTACGCCCAGGTACATTACCCCTTTGCCATAAGCGAAGAAAAATTCCGTAAAGTATTTCCTGCCGATTTCATTGCCGAAGGTGTCGATCAGACCCGTGGATGGTTTTTTACCCTGCATGCCATAGCTACCATGCTTTTCGATTCGGTTGCTTTTAAAAATATTATCAGCAACGGACTGGTGCTCGACAAAAACGGGAATAAAATGTCGAAACGGCTGGGCAATGCTGTCGATCCGTTCGAAACAATCGAAAAATACGGTTCCGACCCACTGCGCTGGTACATGATTACCAATGCCCAGCCCTGGGACAACCTAAAATTCGATGTGGAAGGAGTTGAGGAAGTGCGCCGTAAATTTTTCGGCACCTTGTACAACACTTACTCATTTTTTGCCCTTTATGCCAATGTTGACGGGTTCGACTATTCGCAGCCCGAAGTGCCTGTAGAAAAAAGGCCGGAAATCGACAGGTGGGTTATATCACTTCTAAATACCCTTATAAAAGAAGTTGGCAGACATTACGAAAACTACGAACCAACCCGTGCCGGAAGGGCCATACAGGATTTTGTTACCGAAAACCTTAGCAACTGGTATGTACGGCTGAACCGCAAGCGTTATTGGGGAGGCACCTTCGATGAAGATAAAATTTCGGCCTATCAAACCCTTTATACCTGTCTGGAAACCATAGCTATGCTCATGGCACCTGTTGCACCGTTTTATTCCGATAAAATATTCTGCGACCTGAACGCCGTTTCAAAACGCCACAACTATCCATCGGTACATTTAACCGATTTCCCTGAATATTCCGAAGCACTCATCGATTCAGATCTCGAACAGCGGATGGAAATTGCACAACAGCTTTCGTCGATGATATTAGGGCTGAGGCGAAAAGTAAACATAAAAGTACGACAACCGCTCAGCAAGATAATGGTTCCTGTACCCGATAATAAATTCGAAATGCAATTACAGGCCATTGCCCCGCTTGTGCTCTCCGAAGTAAATGTTAAAGAAATTAAATACCTGAAAGAAGGTACCGGAATATTGGTGAAAAAAATTAAACCCAATTTTAAAACCCTCGGCCCCCGTTACGGCAAACTAATGAAACAAATAGCCGTTGCCTTAACCGGCTTTAGCCAGGAAAATATTGCAACAATCGAAACTACCGGCAGCTATTCCATAAATATCGAAGGACAAGTTATAGATCTTCTGGCCAGTGATGTTGAAATTACATCGGAAGACATACCCGGCTGGCTTGTGGCCAGCGAAGGCCGCCTTACCGTTGCCCTCGATGTAACCATTACCGACGAACTTCGCCACGAAGGCATTGCCCGTGAGTTGGTAAACCGCATACAAAACCTTAGAAAAGACAGCGGCCTGGAAGTTACCGACAAAATACACCTGAAAATACTACATGCCGAAGGAATTGTTGAAGCAATAAATTCGCATAAAGAATATATAGGCCTACAAACCCTTGCTGCTAAAATTGAATGGGTTGAAAACCTCAATAACATTACAGCACTAGAAGTTGAAATTGACGATAACCTTAAAACATCGATTTCAATTCATAAGATTTAACGACATATAGTATCATTGATAAGATTTTTTTTTATATTTAACACACACTAAAAAAACGGCCATGGCTGAAAAGACAAGATATTCGGACGAAGAGCTTGCGGAATTTAAAGAATTGATTCTGACAAAACTCGATAAAGCAAAAAAAGACTATGAGCTGCTGAAAAGCGCCATTACCCAAAGCGAAAGCAACGATACCCAGGATACTTCGCCTACTTTTAAAGTTTTGGAAGAAGGCGCAGCAACACTTTCAAAAGAAGAATCGGGAAAACTGGCCCAAAGACAGCAAAAGTTTATCCAGCATTTACAAGCTGCCCTGGTGCGTATCGAAAACAAAACCTACGGCATTTGCCGCGAAACAGGAAAATTAATATCTAAAGAAAGGCTTTACGCTGTTCCACATGCTACCTTGTCGATCGAAGCAAAGCAAAAACAAAAATAATTTCTGAAAAATATTTGGTTTAGAAATGATTGGAAGAATATCCAATCATTTTTTTTATTTTTGCGCATTCATTACTTACACCTTAATGCACAAATATGTCAAAAGCAACTAAAGCTGCACTTATAGTAATACTTATATTGATTGTTGATCAGGTAATTAAAATTATTGTGAAAACCAATATGTACCTGGGCGAATCGATTCCTGTGTTTGGCGACTGGTTTAAAATACGCTATATCGAAAACCCCGGAATGGCTTTTGGCATTGATATACCCGGAAAATTTGGCAAAATTGCGCTCAGCCTTTTTCGCCTGGTAGCCATAATTGGTATTATCTGGTATATGCGCACCCTGATACAAAAAAAAGCAAAAATGCTTCTGGTTGTGTGCGTATCAATGATACTGGCCGGGGCAATCGGAAACCTGCTCGACAGCATTTTTTATGGAATAATATTCGACAAGGGCACCATTTACGACCCGCAAATAGGCCGTTGGGTTGGTTACAGCGGGCTGGCACAGGCAAACTTTGCAGGGTATGCTGCGCCCTTTAAAGGCTGTGTTGTTGATTGGATTTATTTCCCCCTTATCGAAGGCACATACCCCCGGTGGATACCTGTTTTAGGCGGCCGCGACTTTGAATTTTTCAGGCCCATTTTCAATATTGCCGACTCGGCTATATCAATAGGTGTTGTGCTTATACTTGTTTTTCAAAAGCGATTGTTTAAGGATTTATGAAAATAGATTCTTTGATGAATACCTGAAAACCTTTTATGGATTATAGCATTACTAAACAGTATATATTATATTTTTGCCGCACAAAAAACTTAAAGGATGAGAGATGTAGTATTAGGAATTGACATCGGGGGGACATTTACCAAATTTGGCATTGTCGATAAAAATGGCAACTGCCTTAAAGAAAATTTCACAAGTACCGATAAATATACCGACTTTGATGTTTATCTCGAACATTTGCATACCGAGATAGAAGAACTTATCAATTCTGCCGGTTCCGATATTAAAATTAAGGGGATTGGCGTAGGTGCCCCTAATGGCAACTATTACAAAGGCACCATTGAACATGCACCAAATCTTAACTGGAAAGGCATAGTGCCTTTTGTTGAGAAATTTAAGGAATATTTTCCCGGAATGCCTATTGTATTAACCAACGATGCCAATGCCGCTGCAATTGGAGAAATGATTTATGGTGGTGCCAAAGGCATGAAAAACTTTATTGTTATTACATTGGGTACCGGCCTTGGCAGCGGTATTGTTGTAAATGGCGATATTGTTTACGGCCACGATGGTTTTGCCGGCGAGCTTGGCCATTTTAATGTAAGGCAGAAAGGGCGCGAATGTGGTTGCGGAAAATTTGGCTGCCTCGAAACTTATGCATCGGCAACCGGCATAAAACGCACTGTTTTTAAATTACTTGCCGACAAAGCCGATAAAAGCGAACTCCGAAGCATCAGCTTTAACGATATGACCTCGAAAATAATTTGGGAAGCTGCAAAAAAAGGCGACCAAATTGCAATTGAAGCATTTGAAATTACCGGCGAAATACTCGGCACAAAATTAGCCGATGCAGTTGCCTGTACAAGCCCCGAAGCTATATTTATTTTTGGCGGCCTTGCCAAAGCAGGCAACCTTATATTCAATCCCACACTTAAAGCTATGGAGGAAAACCTTTTCCCAATATATAAGGGAAAAGTTAAACTCCTGCCTTCGCAATTGCAAGAAACAAATGCTGCCGTACTGGGGGCCAGTGCCCTTGCATGGAAAGAACTGGAAAAATAACAGCATAATTGCCTAACTTTTATGAACCTGTTGCGTAATACCTGGCAACAGGTTTTTTTATGCACCAGCCCAATATAAACAACCGTCAGATACTAGTTGTCGAAGATGAGGAGATGAACTGGTTCCTCCTGCGCGATATGATTGAACTTTTCGGAGGAATACCAATTTGGGCGCCCTCGGGGGCAATGGCCACAGATATTATTATTAACAACCCATCAATCGACCTGGTTTTGGTCGATTTAAAACTGCCGTTTATTAGTGGCGCTGAAGTTGCACAATCCATAAAAAAAATTCGCCCGCTTTTACCTGTAGTAGCACAAACTGCTTTTGCCGAGCCCGAAATACTTTCGGAAGCAATAGCCGCCGGCTGCGACTCTTACCTGCTAAAACCAATTGGGATGAACGAATTTTTAATAATGCTTAGCGAATATTTCTAAATTGTTTTTTTTCGGTACGTTAAGCTCAAATTAAAAGAGAAATTATATATTGCATATAATTGCTCACATCATGAAAAAGTTTATCGTAATTGCTGCAACCCTGTTCATGTTCATTCCTGTATTTGCCTATTATACCACCAACGGCAAAGACATTGTCGATCGAAAAACAGGTGAAAGGGTTATACTCAGGGGCATTGGCCTGGGCGGCTGGCTTCTGCCCGAAGGCTATATGTGGGGTACACGTGTGCCCGACAGGCCATGGCAATTCGAAAAAGCCATTATCGACCTTATCGGGCAAGAAAAGGCCGAAGAATTCTGGCGCATCTATCACGATAACTTTGTTACCGAACACGATTTTGCAGCAATGAAAATGTGGGGGCTGAACACTGTACGCATACCCTTACTGGCCTCAAAACTGCAACCGCGCGACGGACAACCCGACAGCGCACCTTACTTATATTCCGAAGAGGGCTTCCGCTTTCTCGATAGCGTTGTTAAATGGTCGGGAAAATACCACATTGGTGTAATTTGGGATTTGCATGGGGCACCCGGGGCCCAAAGCAAAGAAAATATAGCAGACAGCGACGGAGAAGCCCGCCTTTGGAGCGAAAAAGATAAGTATTTCCCCATGTGTGCCGACTTATGGCGCAAAATTGCCGAACGCTATAAAAACAACGAATGCATTGTGGGCTACGATTTACTTAACGAACCGCTTCTCAGGCGCTACCCCGAAATCGACCAAAGTTTGTTAAGGAAACTTTATGTTTTGCTGACCAATGAAATTCGAGAAGTGGATAAAGAAGGTATTATTTTTATTGAAGGCGATGAATGGGCGCAGGAATTCGAAATACTAGAACCCATCAACTGGGACAAGCACCTTGTAATTGCATTTCATTCTTATCCACCTACATCCACAATCGACGGGCTGAAACGCTGGGATACCTTCCGGCAGAAATACAATATCCCTTTGTGGCATGGCGAAACCGGCGAGCAAAGGGCACCCTATACAATAAACATTGCATCGACAAGCCTGCTCGAACAGGAGAATGTCGGGTGGGCATGGTGGACCCATAAAAAGTTCGATAATACCTCGCAGCCCTGGAGCATAATTGCTACCGAAGGGTTTCGGAACATTCTCGATTACTGGCGCGGAAGGGCTCCGCGCCCCAATGCCGAAGACGCCGAAAAATGGCTTTTTGACCAGGCACGCCTTACAAATACCAAATATTGTGTTTTTTTGCCCGATATGGTAAAATCGCTCGTGCCCCTTGATCCTGAGAGCTATCTGGCATCGCTGGAGGATTTCTTTCCCGAAATATTGTTGCAGCCCCGTGAAGTTAATACCTATACCGGCATGCCCGCATACTTTGAGATAATTGCTGTTGGCAATAACCTCAACATACAGTGGAACAAAAACAATATACCTATTGAGGGTGCAACCGGTAACGAACTCAAATATATAGTATCGCCCGGCGATACCCTAGCATACTTTTCCGCCACCGTGCAAAACCGATTAGGAAATATTACTTCGCTGGCTGTTCCGCTTAATATTATTCCCTATATAGGGCCAATACTGAAAGAAACGGCAAGTGCCCCAATAATCGATGGCAAAATTGACAAATGCTGGGACAATGTTCAAAAATGTGAAATTGACAAAGCCGTTTACGGTAAAGCAGAATGTGAAAAAGACTTTGGCGGGTATTTTAAAACCATGTACGATCAAAAAAACCTGTATTTTCTGGTTGAAGTAACAGACGATTCCATAGTTAACAGCAACCGATCGAGATTTCAGAACGATGGTGTGGAAATTTACCTCGATACCGACAACAACCGGCCAAAATATTATACTCAGGAAGAATTTATTGTGCGAATTGTGCCCGGACGAAACGATATATTTATCGATCGTGGCAAGCGGGATGCCATTTTTTCCATGAAACAAACTATTGCCCCTAAAGGCTATGTTGTAGAGCTGGCATTGCCCTGGGATGAAGTGGGAAAATTATCATCTGCCTACATAGGGCTCGATGTGCAGATAAATGATACCGACAGCACAACACGTAAAACAAAACTTTCGTGGGCAAACACCCGCGACGATGCAAATTCCAGCCCGCGAAACCTGGGGGCAATTAAAACAGCGAAATAATAAAACTTATATTGCCGTTTTGCCTTTGTATTGGTTAATTTGACAATGGGAGGCGGAAACAAAACGTACTCCCTTTTCCCGGTTCGCTTTCAACCCAGATACCGCCCCCATGCCTTAAAACAAATTCCTTCACAAGAATAAGCCCCAGGCCGGAGCCTTTTTCATCGTTTGTGCCTGTTGAAGAATGGTGCGACCCTATGGAAAACAAATTGCTGCGAACTTCTTCCTGCATGCCTGTACCATTGTCAATTACCGATACAACTGCATGTGTATTGCCCTCAACAATGGTTTCGACCCAAACCGTACCTCCGCTATAAGAAAATTTTATTGCATTGCTTATGAGGTTGCGCAATATTGTGTCGAGCATGTGCAAATCGGCATTTATGGATATTTGTTCTGTTACAAACCTGGTGCTGATAGAAATGTTTTTAGAACTTGCAGATTCGTTTAACAGTTTTACTGCATTGTTTACCTGCTGGTTTAAATCGCACAATTCGGGCTTAAATGCTATAAGCCCCCTCTGCGAACGCGACCATTGCAAAAGATTCTCAAGCAGCTGGTACAAACTTTGCGACGATTTATATATTATTTCGGCTATTTGCCGCTTTTTTTCATCGTTCCATTTATCGATATTGTATAGAAACAATTCCGAAAAACCAAGAATGGTGTTAAATGGGTTTTTTATATCGTGGGCAATTATTGAAAAAAATTTGTCTTTTGTAGCATTCAGGTTTTGAAGTTCCTGGTTTATATTTACCAGCTCATCTTTTTGGGCCATAAGTTCTTCCGATTGCTCCTCGATTAATTGCTGCCGTTCTTCGAGCAAGGTATTTGTTTCATTAAGTTCTTCCGATTGTTTTTTTAATAAATTATTGCTCATCAATAACTCATGGGTGCGTTCCTTCACCACTTTTTCGAGGTGTTCTTTTTGGTCCCTTATCGATTTAATTCGTATCCGGAATATGGCAATAGCACTAAAAACAACAACCAGCACCAATAATACCCTAAACCACCAGGTTAGCCAAAATGGGGGCACAATAACAAGCCTTATGGAAGTTCCCTGTTCGTTCCAAATGCCATCGTTGTTCGAAGCTTTAACCCTAAAAATGTACTTACCAGGGTTAAGGTTTGTATAGGTGGCCTTTCGCTGTGTGCCCACATACTGCCAATCTTTATCGAAACCTTCCATTTTATAGGCATAGTTATTTTTTTCGGGCTGGTTAAAGTTTAAGGCAGCATAATCGAAACTTATTACCGACTGGCTGTGTTTTATAACAATTTCTTTGGCCTGGTCGATTTGTACATTTAGCGGCGAGTTTGCGTCACCCGGCACAACTGGTTTGTTAAATACCGAAAAGCCAATAATTTTAACCGGGGGCAGGTAGGTGTTGTTCTTCAGGCTTTCGGGATGAAAAGCATTGAACCCGTTTCCACCGCCGAAATACATTCTTCCGGAAGCGCCAAGGTGGTAAGACCTCCAAAAAAACTGGTTTCCCTGCAGGCCGTCGTTTGCCCCGTATATTTTAATTGTTCCGTTTGAAGCATCAAGGCTTGCCAGGCCATCGTTGGTGCTCACCCATAAGTTGTTGTTTTTATCGGCCAGCACACCATAAACAACATTGTTTGGCAACCCTTCGTTTGTTGAAATTGAATGTATTTTATAAAATTCTTGGGAATTGTTTGTTTTAAACCGTTCAATGCGGTTAAGGCCGCCACCATAGGTGCCTGCCCAAAGAACTCCGCTTCCATCGAGGCAAAGAGAAATTACCTTGTTTTCGCTTAAAGAATTTAAATCGGACGAAGAATGTCTAAACTGAAGGATTTTAGTTTTGCCTGGTAAAGGCTTATCATTGTCCGATAGATTTAACATATTAAGCCCGTCCCAGGTACCAACCCATAAGGCACCTGCCTGTTTGTCGGCAACAATCGATTCAACCGAATTGTTCGACAATGAATTCGGGTTGTTTGCCTCACTTCGGAAAAAAATTTTTTCGCCGCTTGCCGGGTCAAAAAAACACAGGCTTCCTTCCATGCCAATCCATAAACGGTTTAACCAGTCGAGGGCAATAACTTTTACTTTGCCCTCCAACATTGTTTCAACTTTTATTTCGCCCGGGCTTTGCAATAAACCTTTAATACGATAAAGCCCGCTGTAAGTACCAAACCATAGTGTTCCGGCAGGGTCAACAATCATAGTGTTGACCTGGCCAAACTTATTGGTGCTTTTAATATGCTTTAGTTCGCCTTTTGTAAAGTTATACCTGTAAATGCCATCTTTGGAAGCTGCCAGCCAGAGGTTGCCCTTTTTGTCTTCGGTAAAGGCACAAATGGTATGGCCTGTCATGAGGGTTTCAAACCTGCGTTCTTTTTCAAACATAAAAACGCCGCCCATAAAAGTACCCACCCATACCAGGCCCGAACGATCTTCAATCATGTTTACCGGAACATTCACGCTCGGGCCAACTGGCAATGAGCTGTCGAACGGATAAATGGTAAGCTCGCTGGTATTTTTATTAAACCTCGAAATACCAACTTTATTATCGTTCCAGCATTGCCAGGTCATCCAGATATAAGAGTGGCTGTTTAACAACGATGGGATATCGATAAAGGCAATACCTTTCCCCGGAGAACTGCTAACCTTCCACCTTCCGGTGAATTTACCGGCATTTTTATCGAAGCGGCAGAGGCCACGGCTGCTACCGAGCCAAAAAACACCACCGGCATCTTCTGTTATAGAATAAAAAATATTTCCTGCCGGATCTGCGGCCTCATTTTGGGCTTTAAAACTTATATAAGTGCTATCGTTCCAATTATATTTTAACAATCCTTCGTTGGTCCCTATCCAGAAATCGTTGTCACTGTCTTCATAAAAAAAATAAACAACCATTTCTGGTATGGCCAGGTTCAAATCGACTTCCATAAACTTGTCTTTACCAGGCAGGTATTTATAAACTGTGCGGTTATATGCCCAAAGGTTCTGTTGCCTGTCTTCATACATGCGTGCGGCAGGATCGAACGGAACATCCATTAAATTAAGCTGGTCGCCAATATGATATTGCTTAAAAGTTGCCGTTTGACGGTCGAACCTGTTTATACTCCCAATAAAAGTAATTACCCATAAGTTCTTTTTGTGATCTTCAAAAATAGTTTTGATAATATTTTCGGTTAAGCTTGTTGTATCGTTCAGCCTGGAACGAAATACAGTAAAAGAATAACCATCGAACCTGTTTAGCCCATCTTCGGTACCTATCCAAATGTACCCTTCACTATCGTGAAATATGCAGGTGGCCGAATTATTTGACAAACCCTGGTTTATTGAAATATTTTCAAACTGTAAACCTTGTGGAAACGATTTAAATGAAAAAAATATCAAGACCCCAAAAAATGAAACCCATTTTTTCATTCTGGCTGCATAAATAATTCATAATTATATTGAATTTAACGAATTAAGTTGAAAACATCAGACAAAACAAGGCAAAAAAACAGATCAACAGACAAATTAATCAATTGATGTTATGTAATGGTATTGTGCAAGTTAGGCTAAGCGCCATTTAAAAGGGCAACACTTTTAAAGACATAATTATAAATCGTTCAACCTCCTGTTATTAATTACCGTATTACTATAAACATTAAATTTGGGTTTATTATATTGATAATAATATTTGGGGTTTTTGAAATATTTTTTGCACCTGGATACCTATATTAAACGCCATTTTATAATTGGCAGGAAAATGTTATGCTGTTTCTTTTCCGGCTTGTTTTGTGTTTTTTTCTTCGAAACAATGCCGGCACAAGACGATTTTTTACTTAACCACCTTACTGTAAACGAAGGGCTTTCGCAAAGTACCATATATTGCATAACACAAGATTCAGATGGTTTTATCTGGATAGGAACCCGGTATGGCCTGAACCGCTACGATGGGTACAACTTTGATATTTACCTGAACGACAAAGACGACACTGCCTCGCTGGCCGACAACCAGGTATTTTGCCTGCTTGAGCTAATGAATGGCGATATACTTGCCGGCACCGATAACGGCCTGAGCATTTATAAGAAAGGCTCCGACTCGTTTATCAGTTACAGGAGTATTGAAAAAAACAGCTCATCGCTTATTAACAACCACATATATGCCTTGTTCGAAGACTCAAAAGGCACCGTTTGGGTAGGTACAGATGGGGGCGGAATTTGCCATTTCAATTATTCCACCGGAACATTTAAACCCTTTCGGCAGTTAAACCAGCTGCTAAAACGCAACGACGAAATACGGATACGCTCAATAACAGAAACAGCAGAGGGTGAAATATGGATTGCCACAAAAGGCGATGGGCTCTTTATTTATTCAATCGAAACGGGAAAATTAAGGCAGGTAACCCTGGGGGCCACAAACAATGTAGGGCTGCTGTCGAACTCCATACGCATTGTTTACCAGGACAAGCCGGGAAATATCTGGATTGGATCCGATGAAGACGGGCTTACCCGGTACAACCCTTCAACAAATACTATTTCGTATTTCCGCGAAAACTATATAAATGGCATAAGCCACAATGCCATAAGGGCCATAATTGAAGACAGCAATGGCACATTGTGGGTAGGAACACGGGTAGGGTTGAACAGGTACGACAAACAAAAGGGTGGGTTTGTTCAATACTTCCACAATGCAAACAACAATAAAACATTGTCGCACAACTCAATACGATCGATTTTCGAAGACAATAACGGCAACCTGTGGTTTGGCACCTATTATGGTGGTATAAACATTCTTTACGGTTCGAGCCAGAACTTTTTGGTTTACAAGCCCAACAACAATAACCCAAACAGCCTGAGCTACGAAGTAGTGAGCTCTTTTGTTGAAGACGAAAATGGCAATATATGGATTGGCACGGAAGGCGGAGGGTTAAACAGGTTTTCGCCGACAGATGATAAGTTTACCGTTTACAGGCACCGCCCCGGCAAACCAGGCATATCAAACAACAATGTAAAAGCCTTGCATATCGACAGGCACAATAACCTGTGGATAGGCACCTATGGTAGCGGTATCGATATTATGCCGCTTCATGGGGGAAAAATAAAGAACCACCGATGCATACCAGCCGACACCACTACTATTTCGAGCAACAACATATACTCTTTCCTGCACGACACTCGCGGGCGCATGTGGATAGGCACTAACCAGGGAGGCTTAAACCTTTATAATTACAAGTTGGGTAGCTTTAAGCGCATCGGGCAAACAAACAACAAAGGCGAAACAATTATCGGCAATACCGTTAACGCTATTGCAGAAGGTTCCAATGGCCAAATTTGGTTTGCTACCGATATAGGGCTGGCAAGGTTCGATGGAAAAGAATTCCATAAAATAGGATTGTTTAACGAAAACAACAAACCAGCAGCCGATATAAATGTACTGGCTCTTATGCCCGATTCGGCAGGCACCATTTGGATAGGCACCGAAGATTTCGGGCTTTTTAGTTACGACACCAAAAAGGGCTCAGTTCAGCAAATTTCACAGATTAACGGTTTGTCGGGCAACATTATATACGGTATTGTGCAAGACAATAACAACCATTTGTGGATAAGTACCAACAGGGGACTGTTAAAATTTCCATTAACAGCATATTATAACAAAAAAAACCTAAACGATGCCCCAATTATTGTTTACGACATAAACGACGGCTTGCAGGGCAACGAGTTTAACCGGGGGGCATATTACCGTTCGCGCAACGGGGCCATTTACTTTGGAGGCCTTAAGGGCTTTAATTCGTTTAAGCTCGAAAATATCACCCAAAACATGGCAAAACCGCCAGTGGTAATTACCAGCTTTTACCTTTCGAACGAAAAAGTAGTATCGTATGGTGGGAATTCGCCTTTAAAGCAACACATTAGTAAAACAGAAATTATAGAACTGGGGCACAAACAATCGTCGTTCCGTTTCGATTTTGTTGCCCTTAATTTCGATAAGCCCCAAAAAAACCAATACGCTTATATGTTGGAAGGGTTCGACAATAATTGGGTGGTTACCGGCAAAAACCGCTATGCCGTTTATACCAATATCGATCCGGGCGAGTATGTTTTTCGGGTAAAGGCATCGAACAACGATAACTTATGGAACAACGAAGGAACCAGCATTAAACTCGTTATACACCCCCCTTTCTGGCAAACACGCTGGGCTTTTCTTATTTATTTCATTACTGCCATATTGCTCATGTTTGCTTTCAGGCAATCTATTGTTTACCGCACAACCCAAAAGCACCTTCTGGAGAACGAACGGCTCGAAAAAATTCGTATTGACGAAATTAACCAGATGAAACTACGGGTGTTTACAAACATTTCGCACGAGTTCAGGACTCCTTTGACCCTAATTGCGGCCCCTCTGGAGAAACTGTTACAAGAGCCCGATATGGAGAAACACAAACAACATTACCTGCATTCGCTCATGTACAAAAGCGCCTTGAGGTTGCAAAGGCTCATAAACCAACTCATGGATTTTCGTAAGCTCGAAAATAAAAAAATGAAACTAAACGTGGCTCCCGGAAACATGGAACAGTTTGTTGTGGAAACTGTGAATTTTTTTGAAGAATATTGCCGGCAAAAGAACATATTGTTGCAGACAAAGCATACTTCAGATTCTGCTACCGAAACCTGGTTCGACCATAATATTGTCGATAATATTATTTTTATTTTGCTGTCGAACGCTGTAAAATTTACCCCTCCGGGAGGTACTATCACTATTGAAACCCAAAATGGCCATGGCACTGCCAATATTATAGTTTCTGATACAGGCATTGGCATACCCCCCGAAAAACTCAACCATATTTTTGAACGCTTTTACAGCGACAACAGCCTAAAATACACAAAAAGTATTGGAACAGGCATTGGCCTCGACTTTGCCCAAAGCCTGGTTGAACTACACAAAGGCACCGTTAAGGTTGAAAGCGAGCCCGAAAAAGGCACAACTTTTACAGTTTCTCTGCCGGTTGACAGGGAGATTTACGACGATTCGGAAATTTCGGCACAGGAACCCCCCTTTACAAACCAGCGCCAGGAATTCCTGCCTGAAGTACTCCCTTCTGATATTGACATGCAAGGCCAAACCGAAGCCGAATCGGTGCTTATTGTCGAAGATAACATGGAGCTGCGCGGGTTTATTAAAGGACAGTTGGCATCGTACCAATTGTTTGAGGCAGAAAATGGGAAAGAGGCGCTGAAAATTGCCCGCAAAATGCTCCCCGACCTTATTATATCGGACATTATGATGCCTGTTATGGATGGCCTGGAATTCTGCCGCCAAATAAAATCGAACAGCCTTACCAGCCACATACCGGTAATATTGCTTACGGCGAAAATCAACATCGAAAACAAGCTGGAAGGAGCAGCCCTGGGTGCCGACTTATATATGGAAAAACCCTTTAACATGCAACTGCTCGAAGCCAATGTAAAAAACCTGCTTAACCAGCGCAGGGCGTTGCGCGAACATTATTCGGGACAGATTTCCTCGGAAAAGCCCGAAGATTTCATCAATAAATACGAAGACGGGTTTATTAAGAAAGCACGGCAGATTATTTTCGAACGCAAAAGCGATCCCGAACTCAGTGTAGAACAGCTTGGCGAACAGCTTGGCTTAAGCCGCAGCCAACTATTCAGGAAATTCAAGGCTGTAACCGCACAATCGCCAAACGAATTTATAAAAACCGTACGTTTAAAATATGCTACCGAACTAATGGCCGCCGGCGAACTGAATATTAATCAGATATCCTTTGAATGCGGGTTTACCAGTGCTTCGCACTTTATTGCCAGTTTCAAGAAACACTTCAAAAAAACCCCGAAAGAATACTCAATGCTTATGAACTTAAAACAAAAAGGAGATTCGCAGGCTTAGTTGCTATAACTGAATTGTAATATTTTTAAGGATACAAATAAGCGATAGTTGTTTTATTAATTTTTGTTTGCCTTTTAAAATAAATTACCAGTTAATGTATTCTTTCTGACCGTATAACAAATGGTTATTTCTTTTTATTTTCTATCCTAAAAAATGAAATAAGCTCATTTAATTGTTCAGCCTGGCTTGCCAGTTCTTCAGCACTTGTAGCTAATTCTTCGGAAGCAGCGGCATTTTGCTGTGTAACTGAATTAAGTTGTTGCATAGCAGAACCAAACTGAGTTGCTCCTGATTTTTGTTCGTTACTTGAAGCGGCTATTTCCTGGACTAGCTGAGCTGTTTTCTGAATAGTGGGTATTGCTTGCGAGAGTTTAGTTCCTGCATTATTTGATAATTTATAGCTTTCTTCGGCAAGAGAAACAATTTCTTCGGCAGCCTTCTTGCTTCGTTCCGCAAGTCTCCGTACCTCGGCAGCTACCACAGCAAACCCTTTGCCATATTCACCAGCGCGGGCAGCTTCAACTGCGGCGTTAAGGGCGAGTAAATTAGTCTGAAATGCTATATCGGTTATTATTCGAATTTTTTCCGAAACACTTTTATTTACATCATTTGCCTTTCCAGCATCAATTGCCACTATATTTATACTATTTTGCATTTCTATTGCCATTTTTTCGGCCAGTAATGCATTATTGGTATTCTGTTCAATAGCAGAGTTCATTTCTTCACTTGATGCTGTCATCTCTTCAATGGACGATGCCTGCTCGTTAGCTCCCTGAGCCAATTGTTGCGAGGAACCACTTGTTTGTTGGCTGGCGGAAACAAGATAACCGGTATTAGATGCTATTTCGCCAATTATCCTTTTAAGGTTATCGGATAAACCCAATATAGAATTGTTAAGAACCCCTAATTCATTTTTTGAATTATTATGTTCAATATTCTGGTTTAAAATGCCTTGTGAAATATTTTTAACCTGCATTATTGATTTTTCCAAGGGTAACCTTAATATTTTATTTACAAGCAATAAAATACTTATGCCCACGACATATATTACAGGTAAAATCCAGAATGCAGACTTTATGCCTAATTTAGCTTCCCAAAATGCCATAAAAAAAACGAATATGGCAAAACATACCAATAAATATCCAGCTTGAAATACAATGGATTTCTTAAAAATTATTCTAAGGATGAAGTATGACGCCACAAAACTTGAAGAAGCCAATATTCCCTGTATTAATAAGTCTTCCATATCACCTCCCGTTTTAAAAGTTTATTGTTTTATTCTATATAGCATTAATAACCAGTTCCCTTATAAAGTATTTATGTTTAATAATATACTTGCACCAACTATTATGTTAAAGTCCCTTCATTTTCGAGCAGAATATTTTTAGGAAAGTATCTTTTCCCTTCCATAACCATTTCTATCGCATTATGGATTTCAGAAAAAATATTGCTCTTAAAAACACAACCTCTAAAACCTGCTCCCATTAACGATGTTAGATAAACTTTGTCGTAGTGCATTGTAATTGCAATAAACTTTAAATGTTTGTTAGTCCATAATGCATTTTTTGTCAGAGTTATCCCATCAATATCGGGCATCATAACATCCATTAAAATAATATCGGCCAAATGCAGATTAGTAAGTTCTTTAAATTCTGCGCCACAAGAAGCTTCGCCTATTATTTGGGCATGAAACTTATTCATAAGCACATTTTTCAGTGCATTACGAAAAGGTTCGTTATCATCTACAAGAATTACCTTAAGACCTTGCATATAGAATTTTATAAAGGTTATTACTGCTACAAAGTTATATTGTCAAGCTGGTGAAAGCACCACCCAGGCTAACGGAAAAAATTTATTTTGGGAGGGAATTTGAATAGTTACAGGAAGGGATCAATACTACCCCCAGTGATGGGCAAAAAATAACAACTTGTAAAAGTAGCCATTTTGCAAGGGTTGCTGAAATAAATGCAGAATGAACTATCTCTTCAGATTTCGATTAATTTGCTTTTAAGGGCGAATAGCAAAAGTCCTACAGCATTATTGCAGCCTGTTTTAGACATAATATTGGCCCGGTGCCATTTTACGGTATCGTAACTCAAATTTACTTTTTCAGCAATTTGTTCGTTGGTAAAATTTTCACAAATAAGTTTTAGTATTTCCAGTTCACGGTCAGTTAGTTCAATTTCATTTTCTTTTTTGGGCTTAGAACTAATATTCAGGATTACTTTTTGCAACAGTTCGGAAGAAAACCAACTACCTCCTTTTGCAACCTCTACAATTGCTTTTTCTAATTCAATTATACTTGCATTTTTTAAAACAAAACCTTTAGCCCCGGCTTCGAGCATATTAAAATAATATTGCTCATCGCCCCATGAAGATAAGGTTAGTACTTTTAACCCGGGTTGTTTTTCCAGTGCTTTTTTTGTGGCTTCAACACCATCCATTTCAGGCATTGAAATGTCCATTAAAACCAGGTCGGGCTTTTGATTATCGAGTATTGCCAAGAGTTCAGCCCCATTAGCGGCTTCAGCAATAACTTGCGCCGTTTTTTTTAATGTCAGCATTTTGCTCAAACTTTCACGGAACATTGTATGATCATCGGCAATTATAAGTTTTATCATTATTTGTTATTAGGATATACTTTTAAAGTTATGAATTTTATAAAACAATTATGGCTGAAGAGGAACTTTAATGGTAATACTAGTACCTCCCCCAATTTCACTGTGTATAGAAAAATTTCCGTTAATTGATTTTAAACGGCTTTGAATGTTTAATAAACCAATGCCTGTGTGTTTTTCTGTAATAGAATTTATATCAAAACCAATACCATTGTCGGAGAAATCGATATTTAAAAATTCTTCGGCTGATATAAGTGAAATATTAATATTTGTGGCTTTAGCATACTTTAGAGAGTTGTTAATGCACTCGCATAAAACCCTGAATATAATAGTTTCAGTTAATTTGCTGGTACGCCCTACATTTTTAGCACTTATGCCAATATGAGTTTTGCTTGATTTTTCTGCTTTTTCGGCATACGCCTTTAAAGCTTCCACAATACCGTAGTTTTGTAGAATATGAGGGCTAAGTTTAAAAGATATGTCTTTCACTGCCAGGGTTGATTCTTCGAGAAGTTTCTTAATATCCTGAATAATAATTTTTTGGTCAACACCTGGTTCTGGTTCAGCAAGCCATTCGGTATATAATTTTGCGGCAGATAACAGGGGGCCAAGCCCATCGTGTAGTTCCTGCGAAAAATGAATGCGTTCTCTTTCCTCTGTATTAATTACACTATGCAACAATTGTTTTTCGAGTAGTTTACGTTCAGAAATATCACGGATCATTAACAACAGCATATCCTGCTTTTCAATTTGAAGCGATGTAGCACTTATTTCAACCGGGAAAGAACCACCGTTTTTTATACAAATTTCTGTTTCGAAATTATCAATTTTATCTTTTCCCCAATTCGGCCAGGCTTTTTCTGCAATTGCAGATAGTTCTGCCTTAATCAGCAAACCTAAGGCATTTTTTCCAAGAATTTCTTCGCGTGAAAATCCTGTACGTTTTAATGCAGAATTATTAATATCGAAAACCTCCATATTCTTGTTAAGTAGCACAATGCCATCTTTGCTTGTATTAAATATGGTTTTTAGTTTCTTTTCACTTTCTTGAATTAATGTTTGCACCCGAAGCTGTTCGGTAATGTCTCTCATAATACCAAGCATACGGAAAGGTTTATTGGCTATTATTTCTACGAAATGGCTGTCTTCTTCGATCCATTTATATTCACCGTTTTTGGTTTTATACCGGTATTGGGCCCTGAATGGACAGTGTTCTTTCAATGATTTATAATACAAAGCCATCGTTTTTTCTTTGTCTTCCGGGTGAATAAGGTTTACCCAATCGTTAAAATCAGTATTCTTGTATTCTTCAGGCTCAAACCCGGTAACCTCTTTTATTGCCCCATCCCAGAGAATTAAGTTGTTTTCGAGGTAGTATTCGTAAACCAAATTATTAGAGAGCTGTGCTATAGCCCTAAACCGTTCCTCGCTTTCCCTTATTGCCTTTTCGGCAGCTATTCGTTCATCGATATTGCGCGATGTAGCAACAATTTCCTGTATTTTTCCTGAGTTGTCTAAAATTAACGCCGCATTTATTTCTACCCAAACAGCGTATCCATTTTTATGCCGAATCTGGTATGCGAAGGACCTGTTGGCAGTTTGATGCGTGTTTTTATACTGATTTATCCACTCAGGTAAGGCAATTGAAATATCGTTATAAGAGTCGGGCATAAGGATTTCCTCAAGTGTTAAACCCAGAGCTTCTTCTACAGAATAGCCGGTTAACTTGATAACAGATGGGCTAAAATATGTATATCTTAAGGTTTTAATGTTAAATTTCCAAATAACGTCATCGATATTTTCAGCCAAAAGCCGATATTGTTCTTCACTATGCCTGATTTTTTCTTCCGATTCTTTTCGTTCTGTGATGTCGTTAAAAACGGTAACCAGCATATTTCCAATTCTTCTGTCTGAAATTTCTATCCATTTTTCAGATCCGTTTTTACACCGTATTTTATAATCTCTGCTATATCTTGTAATATCGTAATTGTTATTTTTATCTATAGCTATTTTTATATCGTCCAATATCTTTTCTCGACTTTCTTTATCTATTATCAGTTTTTCAATCCAAGCTTCAACGGTTGCGACATCTTCTATGGTATAACCAAACCTTTCGGTAAAGTTTTTATTGTAAAAAAAAGGTTTGCCGTCGATAATAATTCCTATAGGAAGTGGTTGTAAATCGAGTGCATCAAAAAAGCGTTTCTCACTTTCTCTCAATGCCAGTTCGGCATTTTTTCGCTTTGTAATATCTGAAATTAATCCGTCGAAACCTAAAAGTTTGCCCTCACTATCTTTTCTTAATACAATTGTATTACTTACCCAAACAATTTCATTGTTTTTCCGAATAATGCGGTGCTCAACAGGCTCAACTTCGATACCTTTTTGGATATTTTCTATCCATTCTATTAAATACTGTTTATCATCATCATGAACCATTTCAAACCACAGATAAGGATTATTTTGAAAATCATCAGGGCTATAACCAGTTACAGCCAGACAACCTTGACTATGTATAGTACTAATGGCTTTCCCATTTGCAAACTCAACTGTGAACTTATAATTGGTTACTGCTGAAAGAAGTTGGTTCAGGCGTTTTTCACTTTCCTGTAACGCTAATTCGGCTAATTTTTGCTGAGTTATATCAACATGTATGCCTAGAAAACCTGTAATCTTGTCTTTTGTAATTATAGGATTTAGATTAACCAATACATATCGTGGCCTTTCTGAAGTTTTAAATATTAATTCATAGCTCACGGCTGTGCCACTTAAGGCTTTTGATTCATTAGCAACAGACTTTTGTTTTATAGCATCAGGTATATCCAAATCCGTCAACTTTTTCCCGATTAGATTACCCCAGATTTTTTGAGAAGCATTATTCTGTAAAATACAAACACCATCTTTATTGCTTACCCAAAATTCGTATGGCCAACTCCCTATGGCCGAATTAAGAATAGCCGATGTTTTTTCACGCTCATGCTCGGCAGTAACATTTCTCGAAAATGCAGCAATACGCGATACTTTACCGGTTTCGTCCTTAACAGGGTAAATCGTTGAGTTCCAATGTCCATTTCCGGTATCCCTGTCATCGGTAAATGTTACCGGTTCCCCATTAATCAACCGGGGCAAAAAATGCTGTTTAAAAGATTCGATTTTTACTTGCGGTAATAATTCATCAATATAAACACCCTTGACAAGTTGTTCATCGGATATTTTAAAAAGGCTTTTAGAAACGGGGTTCATATCGAATACTTTTATAGAACGCCCTTCATCGAAAATGTCCATAAATGTAATAGCATCGGAAGAATTGGCATAAACTTCATTAAAACGCACAGATAATTGTTCAAGGTGTTCGGTTCTTTGTTTTAAAAGTTTTTCCAGTTCAATTCGGTATTTCTCTAATTGGGCTTCACTTTCTTTCTTTTGGGTAATATCAGAAATGATAACACCTCCATAGGTGCCACTTTCTGAAACAATTGGAAAAAGTGTAGTGCGGATATATCTGAGAGACGAATCGTGATGCTTAATCCGGGCTTCTAAAACCTGTTCTTTTATGTTTCCATGCTTTATTTTCTCAAAAAAAAGCATGGTATTTTTCTTAAAGCTTTCCCGATAGAATTCAGCCTTTTCCAAATCAGGAGCCATCATATAAGTAACATCCCACACAAATTTTCCCAATGCAACATTCTTTGTAATTCCGGTGATTTGTGCCATTGTTTCGTTCCAGTCTTCAACAACAGCTTTTTCGTTAATAATAATTATTGCTTCGCTTGACTGTGAGATAAATTGTTTTAGTTTTTCTTCTGTTATATCTTTTTCTGCTTGAGTTTTCTTGTGTTCTTCTATTTCTTTTAATAAAGCCTTGTTGCTGCGCTCCAATTCATTATTTATGGCATTTAACTCTTCATTAATGGCTTGATATTCTTCATTTGATGCATCTAATTCTTCATTCAGTGTTTGAAGCTCGCGGTTGGCTTCTTCAAGGTTTTTCGATTTTTCTTCAACCAATTGTTCAAGTTTCAGCCGGATATTTTGTGCCTCAGGCCCTTCCTGTACCAATTTTATTTTATTTGTATTTTCCGTTGCTTTTTTGCCTGAGCCGGACAAATATTTTTTTTTTAAGAATAAGACGATGAAAAATGCGTTTGAGGTAACTAAAAAAAGAATTACAATAATGAGTGTTTGCATTATTTCTAATTTTAGGTTACACTAAAGTTAATAAAAAAAAATCGAAAAGGTTCTTTTACAAACTGGCATAGCCTTGCTTGCAGTGTTTTGCAAATTTGCTTGTCAGAGTGGTATTTTCGGGGCGAAAACTTTTAAAGTTGACACACTTATCTTTTGAATAATCAATGCATTTATCGCCCCTACAGGCATAAGAGTGGTATTTCTTTGTAATATTTATGAGTGATTTATATTTAAAACCGGTATTTTGAACATCAAATTTAAGTTGTGGCTCATCTTGAAAAAGCCAAATCAAGATTCCTTTAAATTGATTTGAATTTTTATAATACATTTCTCCATTTGCATTCAATTCAATTAAAAGTGCCCAAACTTATTTCTTTTGAACATGCAACATTTTTTATAGTTTTTGGCATCTGCACAACATTTATATTGGCAAAGGCTGCCTAATTTTGTCGTTCAGGCTGCAAATTCTGTATCGCCAAAATGGCAGTTACAGCACCTGGCCTGAAAAGGAGTTTTTGGTTCTTTTTTTCATAGTATATCTATGAAAGGGGTTATTAGTGGTTAGCAAAGGGGCTTCTTTCATGTATTGGTATTTAAATTTTTGTTGTTCTTTTTTGCATGAAAGGGGCTCCCTTTACAAAACATCAGCTATGGGGGGCAATTCTACTAAAACATTAATATATAAGGTTTTCGGTACAAGGCTCGAGGAAAAATGGACAGAAAACCGCCTAAACAATATAAGATTATGAGAAAAGCATTTATTGGCCTGGCCGGATTTCTGGCTTTTACATTAAACGCGCAGCAGAAACAAAGGCTCACAACCAATTGGGAATTTGTAAAAGGTGATATTGGATCGACCTGGGAGGCTTTCCGCCCGGCATCGCTAAGCCCCCTGCCGGTGTGGAAAAAAGTTGCTTTACCACACTGTTTTAACGCTTCCGATGCCGTTGACCCCGATGTTGCCTATTACCAGGGGCCCGGCTGGTACCGTACCAAAATTATTGTGGCAAACCCATATATAAACGGCCGTACACTGCTGCATTTCGAAGGCGCCGGACAAAAAACCGAAGTGTACATCGGCTCAGAATTGGTCGGCAGGCATGTTGGCGGTTACGATGAATTTGCTTTCGATATAACCGGTGCAATTGCCCGCTATAAAAAAGAGAGCCCTGAAAACAAAGGCCCTGTACCCATAGCCATAAGGTGCGACAACTCCCGCGATGTGGAAATGATCCCTTCCGACCTAAGCGATTTTAACCTCTATGGCGGCCTTTACAGGCATGTAAACCTGCTATATCTTCCTTGTATTTCATTAAAAGATATTAAAGTAAACTACGGGTTCGATAAAAAGAATAATATTGATATTTCCCTTACATCGTTGCTCGAAAACAATCACGGTTCACCGGAAAAGCTCCGCATCGAAGTTTCCCTGGCCGATGCTTCTGGCAAGGTGGTTGCAAATGCTAATAATACCTTGCAGGCATGGACAGGTAACCTGGAAATTGCCAGGTTTGGCTTAAAAGCCCCAAAGCTTTGGCACCCCGACAATGCATACCTGTACCGTATGAATGTAAAGGTTTTTGCCGATACGTTAATATATCAGGAAAATTTTCCGGTGGGTTTCTGCGAGGTAGAATTTAAAGAAAAAGGCCCCCTTTATGTAAACGGCGAACGTTTGCTGCTAAAGGGCACACACCGGCACGAAGATCATGCAGGGCTGGCCGCCGCAATGACCGATGGCCTGATTCTGCAGGAAATGGTAATGATTAAAGAAATGGGCGTAAATTTTATCCGGTTGGGACATTACCAGCAATCGCGCAGGGTTTTGGAACTATGCGACTCGCTGGGCATTTTTGTATGGGAAGAAATTCCCTGGTGCCGTGGCGGTTTGGGCAACGAAACCTACAAGCAGCAAGCCAGGCGCATGCTCACAAATATGATAAACCAGCACTACAACCATGTTTCAATAATATTATGGGGGCTGGGCAACGAAAACGACTGGCCGGGCGATTTCCCCGAATTCGACAAAGAGAAAATAAGGGCATTTATGTCAGAACTGAACGAACTCGCCCATAAGCTCGACCCTGTGCGCAAAACAAGCATTAGGCGCTGCGATTTTTGCAAAGATATTATTGATGTGTATTCCCCATCGATTTGGGCAGGGTGGTACCGTGGTGTATATACCCAATACAAAGATATAAGTTATAAGGAAGCCATGGATGTGAACCACTTCCTGCATGTTGAGTGGGGCGCCGACCAGCACGCAGGGAGGCATTCCGAAGAACCTGAAAAAATTTTATCGGCAATAAAAACCGACGGTGCCGACGAACGTGCAGGCGATTTTCTGATGAGCGGCGGCGAACCGCGGTTTTCAAAAAATGGCGACTGGTCGGAAACTTATGCCTGCAATTTAATCGACTGGCACCTGAAAGAACAGGAAACCATGCACTGGCTAACCGGCACGGCTTACTGGCCTTTTAAAGATTTCTCAACCCCCCTGAGGCCCGAAAACCCCGTACCATACGTTAACCAAAAAGGGGTTGTACAACGCGATTTACGCCCAAAGGAGTCCTTTTATATCTTCCAATCGTACTGGACGAAAAAACCCATGGCACATATTTACGGGCACAGCTGGGAAACACGGTGGGGCGACGAAGGCGAAACCAAAACTGTTAAGGTTTTCTCAAACTGCAACCAGGCTGAATTATTCCTCAATGGCCGTAGTATGGGCATTAAAACCCGCAACAGCCAGGATTATCCGGCAGCGGGCCTTCGTTGGGAAGTAATTTTCAACACTGGCGAAAACCATTTGAAAGTACTGGCTAAATCGGGCAAAACCATTGTTGAAGACGAAATAAAATTTTTCTATCAAACCGAAAAATGGGGCAACCCTTCCATGCTTAAACTTGAAGAATACGAACGCAATGGCGATACAATAACCGTATGTGCAAAAATTTACGACAGCCATGGGGTTTTTTGTCCCGAGGCAAACAACCTGGCAGAGTTCGAAACAGCAGGTAATGCCCGGCTTATCGATAACCTGGGCACTTCCGACGGATCGAGGAAAGTACAACTGTATAGTGGCCGTGCTTTTATAAAAGTAATTCTTGAGCCTGGCTTTTCTACAGTAAGTGTAAAATCGGAAGGCATTCCGGCAGCTATTATCGATTTTCAGCACTAAATTCAGCTTTAAAAACATAAAATTTACCTGCCCTATTCCCCGATTTTGCCAATAACCAGTGCTAAAGCAGGAACTGTTGCGGCGAATATCGGAATGAACACGAAGCTAATTAAACAGATTAAAGTCAACCAATATGGTAAAAAAAATATTTCATTTAGTACTACTGGCAACAATAAGCTTTGCCAGATGGGCTTCTGCCCAGGACAAAACCACATCCGATATATTTGCCTTAAGTGAGCAACAGCTTAAAGGTATGGTAGCTTTTCTGGGCGACACAAACCTGAGCCCCCGTTGCACCAACCACGATGGCAGCATAAGGCTGGTGCGCCCCAACGACTGGACAAGCGGTTTCTTTCCCGGATGCCTGTGGTACCAGTATGAGTATTCGAACGACCCTTACTGGAGGGTACAGGCCGAAAAACATACCCGTTACATTGTCCGGGAACAATTTAATGGAAAAACCCACGATATGGGCTTTAAAATGTATTGCAGTTTTGGAAATGGGTATCGTTTAACGAACAACAAAGAATATAAAGAAATACTGCTGCAAAGCGCAAAAACACTCATAACAAGGTATAACCCAAAGGTAGGTTGCCTTCGTTCGTGGGACCACAATGCCGATAAATGGCAGTTTCCGGTAATTATCGACAATATGATGAACCTCGAACTGTTGTTCTGGGCCACACGGGAGACTGGCGATTCTACCTATTACCGCATTGCATATAACCATGCCCTTACAACATTAAAAAACCATTTCAGGGCCGATTTTAGCAGTTACCATGTAATCGGGTACGATACGGCAACCGGTAATGTATTACAAAAACATACCCACCAGGGGCTCCATCATGAGTCGGCATGGGCACGCGGGCAGGCATGGGGCTTGTACGGCTTTACAATGGCTTTTCGCGAAACCGGCGATGAGAGTTTTCTGGAAATGGCCACAAATATTGCCCGGTACATAATTAACCATCAGCGCCTGCCGGTTGACGGGGTACCGTACTGGGATTTTGACGACCCGTCAATACCAAATGCGCCACGCGATGCATCGGCTGCCGCTGTAATATGTTCGGCCTTGTTTGAACTTTCTGGCTATATCGAAAATGAAAAAGAAAGCTTTTTAAAGTTTGCCGAAAAAGTATTTCTCTCCCTCAGTTCCGCTGAATACCTTGCCGTACAGGGCACAAACAACTATTTTATTCTAAAACACAGCACCGGCCACATGCCTAAAAACGACGAAATTGACGTGCCAATTATCTACGCCGACTACTATTTTCTGGAAGCAGCTTTAAGAAGGGAAAAAAAATAAAAGAAACAGAGTGAATGTAAAAAATCAGATTTTTACCAACCCGTTTTTAATGGCAAAAACAACCAGGCTTACCGAATTTTTCGATTCGGTTTTAAATAGCAGGCTGGAACGGTGCCTTTCAACTGTGCGCTGGCTTATAAACAATTTATCGGAAATTTCCTGGTTCGACATTCCCAGGCAGATAAGTTCAAGCACTTCCTTCTCGCGGCGGGTAAGATCGACCTGATCGGTGCCCGGTTTTGTTTTTATAAGCTGCAGCAACAGTTCCTGCGAAAAATAACTCCCGCCGTTGTTTACTTTACGAATGGCATCGATGAGTTCTTCATTATCGATATCTTTCAGTATGAAACCCTTAACCCCCAAATCGATCATGGTGTTATAGTAATCGACTTCGCCAAACATCGAAAGCACCAATACTTTCAGATTGGGGTATTTCTCAAGTGCCCTGCGTGTAGCTTCAACGCCATCGACAATGGGCATGTTTATGTCCATAAGTACTACATCGGGTTGAAAATATTCGAGGTTTTCCAAAAACTCCTGGCCGTTTGAGGCTTCAAAAGCCAATTCAATATCGCTGGTATCGTTTATAATAAAATTTATGCCGCTTCGAAACAACTGGTGATCGTCAACGAGGGCAATTTTTATTTTATTTCCGGCCTGGGTTTTCATTGAGGGTTGAATTTTTCTGGTATGGAAATCTGTACTTATACCTGCAAAAATATTAATTTATATTTCAGACTGTTAGATTCGGGTTATAAAAATGGTTAAAACAATAAAATTAATCCTGCATTAGCGGAATTACAATATCGAAAGCAAATCCTTTTCCGGGGGCAATATGAAAATTATACACGGCATTTAACGATTTTGCACGGCTGATAATATTCGACAGGCCCATGCCCTGGGTGTTGTACGATTTTAATGCACTTTCATCAATGCCTTTACCATTATCGGAATAAACCAGTTCAAGCCTTCCGTTTTTCTCGAAAACCGATAAAGCAATGTGTGTTGCCCCGGCATGTTTTATGGTATTGTTTATAAGCTCTTTGGAAATACGGTAAAGCGAAAGCTCGATGGCCGGGGCAAACCTTGTATTCTCAATGTTGTGGTCAAACTCTATTTCTATTTCGGTCGATACTTTTTCGATAAACAGTTCGATTGCCGAAACCAACCCATAGTTGTTAAGCACATGCGGGTTTAAATCGTTCGAAACTTCTTTGGTGGTAGAAATGGCTTCTTTTACAATTTCGCCGAGGTTTTTAACAATAAACTGCAATTTGTCTTTATCATTGGCTTTCGAGAGCATACCGATATACATTTTAATGCTGGAGAGCAAAGGCCCCAAGTCGTCGTGCAAATCTTTGGCAAATCGTTCGCGTTCTTTTTCTTCGGTTTTGATAATGGCTTCGAGAACGTGTTTTTCCATTAGTTTTCGGTCGGTAATATCGCTAATGGTAAAAATTATGCTTTTCACAGCAGGGTGGCTGAGCATACTTTGCGATTTAGCTTCAAATATTTTCCACGACGATGATACATGTCGGAAGCGTAATTCATAAGGCGAAACAAAATCGGTACCATTCAGGTGCTGGTTCATGTTTGATTCGGCCAGCCACCGGTCATCGTTGTGAACCAGATCGATTATGTTCCTGCCCAGGAGTTCTTCAATCTGCATGCCCAGGTACTCGCTGCACGAAGGGGTTACATATTTAATTACCGATTTATGGTCGAGAAGAAAAACCACATCGGAAAGGTTTTGCACAATAGAGCGGAACTGTTCTTCGCTTTCCCTGAGGGCACTTTCCACCATTTTCTGATAGGTAATGTCGCGGCCTACACCCAATATTTCTTTCACATTGTTGTTTTCGTCGAGAACTGCTGTATCGCTCCAGGCAAGCCACCTCCAGCCCTTTTTTGTTTTGGCGCGTTGCTCAAGATAACAAGAATAAGGCGCTTTGTACAGGTTTTCCATAGCCAACAGGGTCGATTCCAAATCATCTTCGTGAACAAGGGGCTGAAACTTCTGCCCAAGCAATTCATCTTCGGTTTTATCAAAAAGCCTGCAATACGACGGGCTTACGAATAAAAAGGCCCCTTCGTTATCGACTTTTACAACCAGTTCGTTTTGCCCTTCAATTATCATTCTGTACTTTTCCTCGCTTTTTTTAAGGAGCTCCTCGGTTCTTTTACGTTCTTCTATATTGCGCACAATTGCCATTGCCCGTGTTTTTCCATGAATTTCGGCCTTTTTCAGTGTAACTTCGGCCCAAAATAGTTTTCCTCTGTATGTACTGGCATGCCAGTTGAATACTTTTGGTTTTTCGGTGGCACTTTTAATACGGGCAAGAAAAGCCTGCTTATTATAATTGCTGTCAAGGGCACTTAGGTTATCGGCTGTAAGTTGTTCTGCCTGGCTATAAGTTATCTCAAACATATCGAGAACGGCCCTGTTAACATCAATAATCTGTCCGTTTTCGGCATCGAGAATAAAAATAGCATCGGTTGAAGAGTTAAATATTTCGCGGTAGGTTAGTTCAGTTTCGTGCAAACTAAGCTGCGAGCGTTTTCTTACAACAGCATTAATAAAAATATCGCCAACAATTTTCAGGATAAGAATTTCATCGTCAGTCCAGTCCCTGGGCCCTTTATGCGACGAAAGGCCAAAAAAGCCAATAAGCATGTTTTGGTAATATAGCCCGATATCGACAAAAGAACCTATGCCGGCATGGGTGCAAGACCTTCTAACATCTGTATCAATATCGGGGTTGGTTGCATCGGTTATTTTAACTGTTGCGCGCTTTTTAAGTTCGTTGTAATGCCATGGGTTTTTTGCAACGTTATAGTAATAAAGTAATTCCCCTGTTTTTTTATCGGGTACAGCCGAAAAATAATGTTCGCGTATTGCCCCAAGATGCTGTTCATCGAAAATATACACATACGAATCGTCGGCACCGGTAAAAGTGCATAACTCTTTAATTGTTAAATCGATATTTTTATCGGTATCTTCGGGGTTTAAATCAATAAATCTTGCTAACAACTTAAAAAACAAGCTTTCCAGTTCGTTTCGGTACAATAAAAGTTTTTCAGCCTTTTTTCTTTGGTCGATATCTGAAATAATGCTCAAATACCGGTATGGGTTTCCAGCGCTGTCTAATAGTTTTTTGCGCCTGTACCATATCCATCGGTGGTTTCCATCGGGCAAAACAATCCTGAACTCTATTTCAAACTGTTCACTATCGGTGTCGTTGTTTTCGCGGGTGCTGTTCAGCAGAACCTGGGCATCATCGGGGTGTACCCATTTCATTACACTGAAAGGGTTATTGCTGAGTTCAGAAATTTTGCGCTCAAAAACCTTTTCAAATTGTTCACTTGCATATAACAACTGGTGGTCGGCTGTCCATAGCGAAAAAACATCTTTAGAGTTTTTTATAAACTGCCTGAAAAACTCCTGTTCATTTTCAATATTTTTCTCTAGGGGAACAAACAAAACCAATAGTTCGCCTGAAGTATTCCGTTGTGCTTCAACTTTAAAAAACAACAACCGGGCATTGGAAAACAAAGCCACTTCCGGAACCGAAAAACTATCGGCATCAATGCCCGTTAAGGCATAAAACTCATCGGCATGTACAAATCTTTCGGCAAGTTTTTCAACACTAATAATTTCCGTTTCGGAATGAAAAAGCTTGCAAGCTTGGCTGTTTAATGTTGCCTGCCCCCCCTGTTTATCGACACAAATGATTGAAAGGCCTGCTGCACTGGCAATCCATTCGCTTTCTTGCAGTGGTTTGTTAATTTGAGGTAGGTTTTTCATTTATTTCAACCAGCCTTTCTATTTTTGTTAATCCGATTTCGGATAATGTATAAAATTTTTCGGTTTAATAAAGTTAAAAATTTTTCGGTCAAACCAAATATATGGCTGGCTTTTATGTTCATATTCCCTTTTGCCGCAAAGTATGTTATTATTGCGACTTTCATTTTGTTGCCGGGCTCAAGGCAAAAAGCAGGGTACTGGATGCTATGCATAACGAAACAGAACAAAGAAAAAATGATTGGCAGGAACACCAGTTCGAAACGATATATTTTGGGGGCGGTACCCCATCGGTATTAAGCATTGATGAAATAAAAGCCCTTTGCGAAACTATCTTCAAAAATTACAATTTTTCTGAAAGCCCTGAATTTACCATTGAGGCAAACCCCGACGACTTAACCCCCGCCTATTTGCGCGCATTAAAAAGCGAAACCAGTATTAACAGGTTAAGCATTGGCATACAATCGTTTAACGACAATATTTTAAAATTCCTGAACCGACGGCATAGCGGAAAGCAAGCTATTGATTCGGTAAACAGGGCTCGCGATGCAGGTTTTGACAATATTACCATCGACCTGATTTATGGAATTCCGGGACTAACCAACGCCGAATGGGAAAAGGCCCTTGTAACTTTTTTAGGCTTAGGGATAAAACACCTTGCGGCCTACCACCTTGCAATTGAACCTAAAACAGTTTTTGGTGTCTGGCAGAAAAAAAACAGGATTGCGCCGGTAAGCGACAATGTTAGTGTACAACAATATAAAATGCTTACAGGTATTTTGGCCGAAGCAGGTTTTGAACATTACGAAATTTCGAACTTTGCCGCCGGTAAAATGTATTCGAAGCACAACACAGCCTACTGGCAGAATATTCCATATATTGGCATTGGCCCTTCGGCGCATTCGTACAATAAAAATGTGCGGCGGTGGAACCTGCCCAACAATACACTTTACAGCAATTGCCTGACAGATAAGCCTGACAGATATTTCGAGGAAGAAAACCTAAGTACCGATGAGAGGTTTAACGATTACATTTTAACATCGTTGCGCACCATGTGGGGCGCCAGCCTTGAAAAAATTGAAAATGATTTTGGCAGAAACTATTCTGAATGGTGCCATGAAACGCTTGCCAACAAGGCTGTTAAAGATAATATAGTTATACAAGGCCGAAATTTCAGAATTCCGGAAAGCTCGTGGCTGATAGCCGACCGTATAATGGAAGCGTTTTTCAGGGTATAAAAACAGGCTCCCAAAAACGTTTCTGTGTTTAACTTCTGTGTCCTTTGTGTAAATCTATGTGTTATTGGTGGTTAAAGAATATTTGCTAACAGATATACACATAGGGGAAAGGCCACAGAAACTTATTAGGGAGCCTGTTTATTTTTTATTCACAAACTACATCGTTCCCCTGGCTGTCCCAGCAATGCCAAATGTTGTCTTTAAAGAAATGTTCGGCTTTTATGCGTCCGTTATAAAGGGTGGTGCTCCATTCGATATTCACCTGCAAGTTTGCCGAATCGGCCCTGTTGCGGGTATTGTAATCGATATTGTAAAAAGCATCCAGTGTGCCGCTGCCCAATCCATATTCAAGGTTGCTCCCGTTGGTTAACTGGTTTGGGTCGATATTGTCCGATTCGCGGATATAAGTATATTTAACCGAACCTACTTCGTTCCCGGCTTTTGCCCAATCGATTTGCAATACAGCTTCCTGCAGGGCATAGCTATGGTACAATATCCACTGGCCGCTGTTACCATCGAGTTTCGAAGTGCCTTCAAACCATAAAAACTCGTCGTGGGCATTTACACCTGTTTTAGAAATATACATTTCCCATTTCACATCGTTCTCGCGAATGGTACCCGTCATACGGGCATGGTAAGTATTGGCCATACCGGAAGCATCGAATTTCCACTGCCATTTTTTATTTCCCAGGTATTCCGGGGTTTTGCTTATTGCCTGCGAAAAGGCTGCAACTGGCACAACAAGGGTTCCGGTAAGCACAACATTCCAGGCAAAAACGGTAAGGCTGGCAGTGGCAAAATTCCATATAGTGGTTTCGGCATTTATACCGGCAGCCGATTTTGTGTTGTCGGAAAATTTACTGAAATCGATTGCCATCGATTCGTAAGGGGGCATAACCGGAGGCTCTTCGTTGTTCTTTTCGCAACTGGTAAAAACAACAGCCATAAGACCGGCAAACATCAAACTTAAGAGGTATTTTTTCATAAGCTGGTTTTTTAGTTCTGCATATATAACTCTGTTTGAACAAAAATTGTTTCAAAGGACGAAAGATTTTTTTTTCAGGCCTTCACCTCGTTCGGGAGCGGAAGACCCTTGAAAAACCCGTCGATATTTTGCATAGTGGTTTCGGCAATATTGTGCATGGCCTCGAAGGTAAAAAAACCCTGGTGCGAGGTAATAATTACGTTATTAAAGGTAAGCAAACGGGCCAGAACATCGTCGGTAAGCACACGATCCGAAAGGTCTTCGAAGAAAAGGTTGCTTTCTTCTTCATATACATCAAGGCCGGCAGCGCCAATTTTCCCCGATTTGAGCCCCTGTACCAGGTCGGAAGTTTTGATGAGCTTTCCCCTTCCTGTGTTGATGAGCATTACCCCGTCTTTCATTTTTTCTATGGATCTTTTGTTAATCAGGTACTCGGTATCTTTTGTAAGGGGGCAGTTAAGCGAAATAATATCCGATTCCGGGAGCAGCCTTTCGGTTGTTGTATATTCAAGGGCGTTTTCAGCCGCAAATGCCTCATCGGGGAAAGGGTCGTAAGCCAGCACACGCATGCCAAAGCCATTAAGTATTTTAATAAGAGCCTTGCCAATTTTTCCGGTGCCGATAACGCCGGCGGTTTTTTTGTACATATCGAAACCCATGAGGCCGTTAAGGGCAAAATTTGCATCGCGGGTGCGGAAATATGCACGGTGGATTTTCCGGTTTAACGACATCATAAGGGCAACTGTATGCTCTGCTATTGCATTGGGAGAATAGGCAGGCACACGAACAACCTTAATAACATCTTTGGCCGCCTTTAAATCGACATTGTTAAAGCCGGAACACCGCAGGGCAATAAGTTTTACACCATAGCTGTGCATTTTTTCAATTATCGACGGGCCAATAATATCGTTAACAAATACCACAATGCAATCGAAACCCTGTGTGAGCACAACATTGTCGTCTGTTAGGTGCGATTTGAAATATTTAATTTCGAAACCATAGTTGCTGTTAACCTGGTCGAACGACTCCCTATCGTAAGGTTTTGTATCGAAAAAAGCAATTTTTACTGGCATAAACATGGTTTTTAACAAGAAAGTATTCACCAAAGCAAAGGAAAAGGAAAATTAAACAGTTAAACAATACAGGCAGGCTATTGTTTTCAGTTTAGCCCGAAAAATATTGTTACATTTGCATTTTTGTTCAACGGGTATCAGCAATGTTTATGAAACACCAGCTTACAATTTACAACTCGCTGTCGAGGCAGAAAGAACTTTTTATACCATTAAACCCGCCACATGCAGGCCTTTATGTATGTGGCCCTACAGTTTATGGCGAACCCCACCTGGGACATGTGCGCATGGCCATTACTTTCGACATTTTATATCGTTACCTGCTGCATTTGGGCTATAAAGTACGGTTTGTAAGAAACATTACCGATGTGGGGCACCTCGAAGACGAAGTTGCCGGGGCCGGTGAAGACCGTATAGCCAAAAGGGCAAAACTCGAAGAACTGGAACCCATGGAGATAGTACAAAAATATAAAAACCTGTTTGCCGATGCATTCAGGAAATTAAACATACTTCCGCCAACCATTGAACCGCAGGCTTCCGGCCATATTATAGAGCAACAGCTGATGATAAAAAAAATCATCGACCGGGGGTTTGCATACACCGTTAACGGCTCGGTTTATTTCGATATTGAAACCTATAATAAAAAACATAACTACGGAAAACTCTCGGGCCGAAAAGTTGAAGATATGCTGGTCAACACTCGTGAGCTCGACGGACAATCGGAAAAACGTAACCCGCTCGATTTTGCTTTATGGAAAAAAGCTGCCCCCGAACATATCATGCGCTGGCCGTCTGAGTGGGGCGAAGGCTTTCCGGGCTGGCACCTCGAATGCTCGGCCATGGGAACTAAATACCTGGGCGAAACCTTTGATATACACGGTGGGGGCATGGACCTGTTGTTCCCGCACCACGAATGCGAGATTGCGCAATCGACAGCCGCAAATGGCAAAGAACACGTTCGTTACTGGATGCACAACAACATGATGACCATCGACGGGCAAAAAATGGCCAAATCGCTGAACAATTTTATTACCTTAAACCAACTCTTCTCCGGGAACCACGAAAAACTCGACAAAGCCTACTCGCCCAATACCATGCGCTTTTTTGTGTTGCAGGCCCATTACCGCAGCACAGTCGATTTTTCGAACGAAGCCCTGCAGGCCGCCGAAAAAGGATTTACAAGGCTCAACAATGCCCTGCAACTACTTGAAAAAATAAAACCAGCCCCTGCCAGCTCGACAGATATCCAGGCCTGCATCGACGGCTGCTTTGCAGCACTTAACGACGACCTGAACACACCGGTTGCCATTGCACAGCTTTTCGAGGCTGCCCGCATTATAAATTCGGTGAACGACGGGCGCGAAACCTTGTCGGAATCCGACCTGGAAAAACTGAAAAATTTTTACAAACCGGTATTCTTTGATATACTCGGCTTGTTGCCCGAGCAGGAAACAGGCAGCAACCTCGAATCAGCCCTCATGGACATGATTATAGACATGCGCCTGGATGCAAGGAAAAACAAAGATTTTGCCCTGTCGGACCTAATTAGGGACAAACTTAAAGAAGCCGGCGTAACCCTTAAAGACACCAAAGAAGGTACCCTATGGGAAAAAGATTAGCCTTTTCGGTTATTTTAGGCCACCGCCCTTTTGTATAACCAGCCGTTTTTCATAAAACCCCATATATTTACTTATACTCAATGGTTAGCGCCCTGCCTAACCTCAACAATTTATTGTTATTGAGGGTAAAAACTTTTTCAGAAAAGTTAACCTGAACTGGTATAATTGGTACTTTTTCATTACCTTATATTGAATAAAAGCTCTATAAAATGGAACGGCTCCAAAGTACCAGTGTTCAGCTTGAACACGCCTTGCTATCACTCGATCAGGAAGCAGCAATACAAATAGTAAGGGAAGCCCAGGGCAACAATTCGCCCGATATAATTGCCGGTGAATTAATATCATCAACCTTAATGAGAATTGGCGATTCATGGGAACTGGGAAATCTATCGTTGTCGCAAGTTTATATGAGTGGCATAATTTGCGAAAAAGTAATCGATAAAATTCTGCCCCCACAAAGCCCGATCAGAAAAAGCCAACCTAAAATGGCCATTGCCGTGTTGGAAGATTTTCATTTGCTTGGAAAAAGAATAATCTACTCAACACTAAGGGCAAGCGGTTTTGAACTGGTTGACTTAGGCGGGGGCTTAAGTATCGAACGCCTTATTGACATTGTAAAAGCCGAAGATATAAAAATATTGTTGCTCTCTGTATTGATGTTATCATCGGCACTTCGCGTTAAAGAACTAAAAACGCAACTACACAATAGTGATGTAACTATTGTAGTGGGCGGCGCGCCATTCCGCTTTGATGAGCAATTATGGAAGGAAGTGAATGCCGATTATTACGGGAAAGATTCCTCTGAAGCATTACAAATTGTACAAAAAATTATGGGGGATAGACTATGAAACATGCCGAAATGACCCCGATGGAGCGTGTTTTAACCACACTGTCGCATAAGGAACCCGATCGTGTACCATTGTTTTTAATGCTCACAATGCATGGTGCAAAAGAACTGGGCTTGAGCATTAAAGAATACTTTTCAAAGGCCGAAAATGTGGCTGAAGGCCAGAAAAGACTGCAAAAAAAGTACACTTCAGATTGTTATTATCCTTTTTTCTATGCCCCAATCGAAGTTGAAGCATTTGGAGCAGAAGTAATTTATAGTGAAGATGGCCCTCCAAATTCGGGGTTACCTGTAATTAACAATATATCTGACATTAAAAAACTGGAAGCACCGCGAGTGGAAAACACTAAAGTGTTGCATAAAGTTTTAAAATCAATTGAAATTCTCAAAGCAGAAAGCAAAGGGAATTTACCAATTATAGGTGTTGCAATGTCGCCTTTTTCCTTGCCTGTAATGCAACTTGGGTTTGAAAAATACCTTGAGCTCATGCATTATCACCTCGATTTGTTTGAGCATTTAATGAAAATCAACATGGCCTTTTGTATCGATTGGGCAAATGCCCAACTGGCTGCCGGTGCCACAGCAATTTGCTATTTCGATCCGGTTTCCTCCACCACCATAGTCCCCAAAGAACTTTATTACAAAACCGGCTTTCAGGTGGCAAAACAAACCATTGCAAAAATTAATGGGCCAACGGCCACCCACTTTGCTTCCGGCAATTGCTTAACACTGTCTGGTTTACTGCTCCAAACCGGAACAGCAGTGGTAGGGGTAAGCGCACAGGAAAACATCAGTGAATTAAAGCAAGCTTTTAAAAATAAATTATCGGTTTTAGGAAATTTGAATGGAATAGAAATGAGGCGTTGGACAAAAGAAGAAGCCACAAATATTGTTAAAGGCGTAATAGAAAAAGCAGCTTCGGGCGGCGGCTTTATCCTGGCCGATAATCATGGCGAAATACCCTTTCAGGTGAAAGACGAAACTTTATTGGCAATTAAAGAGGCTGTAAAAAAATATGGAACCTACCCAATTCAAAAAGTGCAGGCTTGATGGATGAAAAACTGACCTTATCAGCATGCAACTTTTTAATTCCGGAAATTGCACAGGTTATTAAAAATGGCAATTATCCAGAGGTGCAGTTAATCTCCTATCCGGCTAATTGCGCCTCGAACTCGCTTAATTTGGCCGTGGTTAACGAAATTTCATCAAAATCGGTTTCTGGTTCCGACATTATTGTTTTCGGGAGTTTTTGCCATGTACCCCAGAAATCTGAAATCGCTGGCTTAAAAAACGTTCAGGTTGTTCAATTGGAACAATGCTTTGAACTCATTATAAACCCCGAAACAATATATCATTTTGTAAAACAAGGTTACTATATTGTAACCAATGGGTGGCTAAAGACCTGTGAACGCAATATACGCGCCTGGGGTTTTGACAAAACATCGGGCCGGTTGTTTTTTCAGGAATCGATGAAATCTATATTGTTACTCGACACAAAAATTCCGGGCGATTATATGCCTAACCTTCTGGCCCTTTCCGACTATATGGGTTTGCCATACGAGATCTTCCCCACAGGCTTGTCGCATTGCAAAAAATATATCGATTCTGTAGTACTAAACTGGAGAAACGACAATGAACAAAAAAAATTAAGTGCCAAACTTTCGGCTATTTCAAAACAAAGTGCCGATTACCAGCTTATTTTTAATCAATTAGAAACACTTGTTAGCCTGACAAGCGAAAAAGAAATAACAAAAATTGGAGTTGAATTGATACATGTTTTATTTGCACCTTCAGAAATAGTTTATAAACCTATAAACAACGATCGGTTAGAATTATTCGAGTTTAAGGGCTTTTTTAACTCTGTTGGTATCAACTCAGAAAACTCTTTCAAAATTGAAATTAAATATGCCGGTGAATTATTAGGGACTGTTGAGGTTATTGGCATTCATTTTCCACAATTTAGAAAGAAATATGAAGAGATGGGAATTGTTATCAGCCAAATATTTGGAATGGCAATTGCCAATGCACGAAAATACTCCGAACTTGAAGATGCCAATAAGGCACTAAAAGAGAGTAAAGCCATGTTAACCGCGCTTAATGCCACCAAAGACAGATTCTTCTCCATAATAGCCCACGATTTGAAAAGCCCGTTAAGTTCAATTGTCGGGTTTAGCGAGATACTTGTTGAGCAAATAGAAAAGAATGACATTGCCAGTATTGAAAAATATGCCGGTATCATTCTGCAATCGTCGCAAAGGGCAGTTAATTTACTTATGAACCTTATGCAATGGTCGCAATCCCAAACCGGCAGGATGGAATACACGCCCCGGGAGTTCGATTTAACAAAACTCGCTTATGATATTATACCCATGTTTGATGATATAGCCGGGCAAAAAAGAATAACAATCAAAAGGTTATTACCCCCCAAAGCCCTGGTTTTTGCTGATATGGCAATGATAAGCACTGTTCTGAGAAACCTTCTTTCGAATGCGGTTAAATTTACAAAGCCGGATGGCGAAGTTACAATATCATTGAAAGTTGAAAGAAACGAATGCATTGTAACGGTAAAAGATAACGGATTAGGAATACCGAAAGACAGAATAGACAAATTGTTCCGAATAGATTCAAATTACACCACACCAGGTACTGCAAACGAAGCAGGAACCGGGCTGGGGTTGTTGCTTTGTGAAGAATTCATCAGAAAGCATGACAAAAAAATTTGGGTTGAAAGCGAACCCGGCAAAGGCTCAGCATTTTATTTCACTTTACCAAACCATATTGCAAAGGCGTAAGTAATAAATGGTGACCTGAATAACAGTGTGCATTTTGAAAGGTTGAATCAAATCGCTGCTAAATCGCAAAATTTTATCACCATTGTCCGTGTAAATTAATAGCTCATTTACTCCAGGCCAAAGACACAACCTGCAACCTTAAACCGTTAATAGAAATTTCACAAAATTCTGGTGTATTATTCCCGGAAAAAACTTTTTTTGCTATCTTTTTGTTAAATTTAAAATAGGCCAAAATTCAAATACGCAATGGAGCAATGAACAACGATGAATTAGATAAATGTTCCGAAACGGTTCAAAATGTTTTGAAAGAACATGAAAGAAAAGAAAAAGAAATTACCGAATTGCTTATTGCAACAAAGGCAATTTTAAAATCGAACGATTTTAGAATTACTGCCCGACAGGTTTTTGATAGTTGTGCAAAGGTAATTGGGGCAAAATCGGGGTATGTGGCCCTATTGTCTGACGATGGACAGGAAAACGAGTTGTTGTTTTTGGAGGATGGCGGAATGCCCTGTAGTGTTAACCCCGCCTTGCCTATGCCCATAAGAGGTTTGCGGGAAGAAGCCTACCGATCGGGAAAAGTTGTGTTTGATAACAACTTCATGAAAAGCGAATGGGTAAAGTTTATGCCAAAAGGGCACATGTCACTTAGGAATGTACTTTTCAGCCCATTAAATATCGACAATAAAACCGTTGGCATTATGGGCTTTGCATGCAAAGATGGCGATTTCACCGAAAACGATGCAAAACTGGCTGCAGCTTTCGGCGACTATGCTGCAATTGCCCTTCAGAACAGCAAGAACCTTGAAGAACTTAATGCTTCAAACATTACGAAAGACAGGTTCTTCTCAATAGTTGCCCACGATTTAAAGTCGCCTTTTTCTTCTCTGCTTTTCCTGAGCGAAATTCTTGAAAAAGAAAGCAAAAAAACCAAGAATGAAAAAATCATCGAATATTCATCGCTTTTATATCAAACATTAACAAAAACTTTTGACTACCTGAACAATTTGCTCGATTGGTCGAGGTTACAAACAAACAGAATTGAATACAGCCCTTCGTGGTTTAAGTTATCTGACCTGACCAAAGAAATAACGAGTGTTTTATTGCTTCAGGCCCAAAACAAAAAAATATCGTTCCGGTTAAACGTACCCGACAAGCTCGAAATTTTTGCGGATAAGAATATGATTAAAACAGTGCTTATAAATCTGGTTTCAAATGCCATAAAATACAGTTATCCCAAAGGCGAAGTATGCATATCATCAGTGCAAAAAACCAAAGGCATTTTAGTTCGTGTCGAAGATAACGGAATTGGTATAAGTTCAGCCAATATTGAAAAGCTTTTTAGAATTGAGCAATCATTTGCCACACCCGGAACAGAAAACGAATCAGGAACTGGTTTAGGTTTAATACTCTGCCAGGAATTTATAAAAAAACACAATGGGCAAATAGGCGTTGAAAGTGAACTTAAAAAAGGTTCGACTTTTTGGTTTAACCTGCCCACCATAGAGAACAACTAAAAACGTTTAAGCCGGGAAAAAAGATATGAAGGGCTTCCCTATGCATTGGTTATGCACCGGAGAGCCCTTCGTTTCTTTATTTCCTGTTAACCTTTACTGTGCCTGTTTTATTTCGAACCAGTTAAGGTTAATCCTGTCACCTACAATGTGCAATTTAATAATTTGCCTGCCGGTTTTAAGGTTTACTGTGGGCGATGTAAACGATTCCCATTTTTGCCATCCTTTGGTGTTTCCCACAGGGGTAAGGCAAAGCAGGGAGCCTTTATCGTCGAGCAGTTGAATTACCGCATCTTTGCGTTCGGTAGCTGCCCGATAGGCAATTGAATACCTTCCGGCCTTTCTAACTTCAATTTCGTATTCCATCCAGTCGCCAGGTTCAACCCATCCCAGGTTATATCCGCCCAGGGTATCGGAAACAGGTTCGATAACCGCACCTTCTTCGGCAATATAGCTTTCTGCCTCAATTTTTCCGGGTACAGGGTGCGCAGCTTCATGCAGGGTCGAAAACTTATCTTCGAGGGCAGGCGAGCGGTTACCCTCCCAATCGATGGCCTCTACTTTAAAATAGTATGCTGTGGAGGGTTTAAGCCCTTTCACATCGAAACTGTGCTGCTTCGACTTTCCAACCGGTTTATCGTTGCAAAATACCTCATACTTTTTTACCCCATAATTATCGTAAGCAGGCTGCCAGGCAAGGCTTATGCGGTTTCCGGCACAAACAGCGCTAAGGCTCTGCGGTGCTGTGGGCACAATGGTATCGGTATCACTAATATATTTATAAACCCTCACGTAATCGACTTCCATTTTCTGGGGCCATATTGTTTCGTCGATGCCCATTACAGCTCCCCATCCACCGCCAACAGCAATATTTAGAATTAAATGAAAGGGTTTGTCGAAAGGCCATTTGGTCCAACCGGCATGTTCGTTCCGGAAAGTAAAATACAGGCTGTCATCGATATAACCTTCAATGCGGTCGGGATACCACTCTGTGGCATATGTATAAAATATCGAATCGGTACGGAACATTTTGCGCTGCGACGATTTTTGGGTACCAATTTTAAAGAAATAATCGAGACAGTGTACCGAAAAATGCACCATGTCGGGGTCGTAACCAACGTGTTCCATTATGTCTATTTCGCCGCTTTCGGGCCATGCCCCGTATGTCCAGTGGGTGGGCAGCATCCATATAGCCGGCCAGGTGCCGCGGCCTTTAGGCAGCTTTGCCCGAACCTCTACACGGCCATAGAGCCAGTCGCCCTTGCCCTTGGTTACAAGCCTTGTGCTGGTATAGCCCGAGCCTTTATAATCTTCTTTTATGGCCTCAATAACCAGTTTCCCGTTTTCAACACGGGCATTTTCAAGTCGTTTATGTGTATAAAACTGGAGCTCATCGTTGCCCCATCCGTGCCCGCCTACATCGTAGTTCCATTTGGTGGAATCGGGCAGGCCGTTATAATCAAACTCATCGGACCAAACCAGTTCGAGTTTTTTTGTTTGTGCCTCTGTTTGCAACGAAAACAAAAACGCAGCCATCGTCAATACTAAAAAACATTTTTTCATCATGTATCAATTTTCTGGTTATTACTTTCTATATGTTTGTTTAGAAACATAAAGCCCTGTTTACACAGGCATGCGGCTTTATGTCCCCTGTTCCTTAAAATAATTTCGGGTTATTACTTTTTTGAGTTCCCTTTCCAGGACAAGGCTGGTAACCACTTCCGATAAACTGTTTCCTGCATTGCTTTCTACCCCTTTCCGAATCGATTTTTCCGAAACATCAATCTGGTACAACAACGAAAGCAACATTTTATCGTTAGCGCCCAGGAGGTAACCAATATGCCTGTTCAATTGTTCAAATAGTTCGTCGTAAGCCCAGTGAATATTTTCGGGAAATGCTACTTCCATGCCAAACATGGCAAAATCTTTTATAACCTGTGCTGCGGTTTCCCTCACAATTTTTTCATCGCCGCGTTGCTTTTTAAGTTCGCTTTCTGTTAATACCAATGCCATGTATATATTTTTTTTGATGTAAGTTAGCAATTTCTGTTTAATTTCTTTTTAAGCTTATCCGATTGATTATTAAAAACTTAATTTGTGTTATAAATTTAGCATTTTATTATAAATTTGAGTTTAGCACAAAAAAAAGCATTTCCCGTGAAAAATATAGCAAAAGTTTTATACCTGCTTACATTATCCCTAAATTCAGTATATATGTTCGCACAAAACCGGCAACTTACCGACTTTTTGCCCGAAGCCCCCGAAAACTGGCATTTGTCGGGCACACAGAAAATAATTGATGTTGAAGCTCTATACGATTATATTAACGGCGGGGCCGAACTCTATATTTCATACAGTTTTCAATCGGTAATGAGTGCCGTATATACCCACAAAAGCCTTGGGGAAATAAGGGTAGAAATTTTCGATATGGGGCTGCCTAAAAATGCTTTTGGGGTTTTCTCGCATACCCGTACAAAAGACGAAGGCGAATTTGGCAATGGCTCTCAATATTTCACCGGGGCACAAATATTCTGGAAAGGGCCTTTTTATATTACCGTAATTGCCGACGATGGAAACGAAGAAATAAAAAATACCATTAAAAATATATCGCAACAGATCGATAAAAAAATTAACGTACAGGGGCAAAAACCCTCTGTTGTAAGCCGGCTTCCTGCCGAAGACCTTGTAGAAGACGGTTATTTGTATTTCCACCATTATATCTGGTTAAATTCGTATTATTTTATCAGCACCGAAAATATTCTTAAGCTTGACGAACAAACCGATGCAGTATTAGCAAAGTACGCCGCGACGGCAAACAGGATGTACCTTTTACTTATTGAATACCCTTCTTCACAGATGGCGGCAGAAGCTACAGAACTGTTTTCGTTGAAATATATGGGCAGGACAGCCGAAAAACAAACCCGAAAAATAGAAGACGGCACTTTTGTTGCCCATAGCTGCAAAAACCAATACTTCATAGCTGTTTTTAATGCAGCAACAGCCCTCGATGCAGAAGAATTAATAAAAAAAACCGAAGCAGGCATTCCTATGTAAAATAAATACCTCTCGGATATGGCAAACCAAAACATTACACGCAGAAAACTGCTTAAAGACACTACGATTGCCACAATTGGCGCCAGCCTTTTTCTAAACCTGCCTGTAAAAGCTTACGGCAAAACAGGCAACACTGCTGAAAAAGTAGTGCTCATGCGTAACAAAAATGTGCTCGACAACGAGGGCAAGGTTCAAAAAGAGGTAATTGAAAAAATGCTGGAAGAAGCCCTGCTAAAATTAACAGGGGCAGGAACAGCTGCCGCAGCCTGGACCGAAATATTTAAACCCTCGGACATTCTGGGAATAAAATCGAACGAATGGAACAAACTGGGAACACCGGCAGCCCTTGAGGAAATATTACAGGAAAAAGCGATAAGCGCTGGCATAAAACCCGAAAATATAAGCATTAAAGACCGCGGGGTGTTGAAAGACCCGGTTTTTCAAAAGGCCACAGCACTGATAAATGTGCGGCCCATGCGCACACATGCCTGGTCGGGAGTTGGGAGCCTAATTAAAAACTATATTATGTTTGTCGATAAACCCTATGCATACCATGATGATTCGTGCGCCGATCCGGCTGCAATATGGAAACTCAACAACCTAAAAGAAAAAACCCGTTTGAACATTCTGGTAATGCTTACCCCGCTGTTCCATGGTGTGGGGCCGCACCATTTTAACAAACAATACACCTGGGCTTACAACGGAATTATTATTGGATTCGACCCCGTAGCAGTCGATGCTACCGGGTTACAGATAATACAAGCAAAACGAAGGGAATATTTTGGCGACGACAGCCAGCTTAACCCTCCTGCAAAACATATTCTGCTGGCCGATACAAGGCACCATATCGGAACGGCCGATCCGGCAAAAATCGAACTTATTGCCCTGGGCGACCAGGAAGGCATTTTAATATAAAACCATATAACCCATCTTTTCCATGCCGGAATTAACCAATCGGAATTGGTATTGTACCGGATTCTGGGTATTTTAGTGCCAAATTTTTTAAAATGATTATTGAAACAAGGGCTTTTGCCAGGGCCGGCCTTTTAGGAAACCCGTCGGATGGCTATTATGGCAAAACCATATCGGTATCGGTACGGAACTTTGGCGCCCGTGTGCAGATTTACCAGACACCCCGACTGGTTATCGAAGAAACCCCGGAAGACCGAAACCAATTCAGAAATTTATACCAACTTGTCGATTCTGTAAGGCTCACCGGATATTATGGCGGCGCAAGGCTGGTTAAGGCTGCTATTGTTAAATTCTGGCAATATTGTCAGGAAAATTCCATAAAGCTCGAAAATAAGAATTTCACCATTAGTTATCAGACTTCGATTCCACGACAGGTAGGAATGGCAGGTTCCAGTGCAATTGTTACGGCTTCGTTCAGGGCCCTGATGCAGTTTTACAATGTCGATATTGTACAACATATTCTGCCTACCCTTATTTTGCAGGCAGAAACCGACGAACTCAACATAAATGCCGGGTTGCAGGATCGGGTAATTCAAGTGTACGAAGGCTGCGTATATATGGATTTTGAAAAAGGACAGCTCGAACAAAACGGCTACGGAAAATACGAACCTATAGACGCCTCAAAACTTCCAAACCTTTACATGGCCTATAAAACCAGGTTAAGCAAAGTTTCGGGGAGTATGTTTAACAACCTGAAAGAACGTTTCTTGTCGGGCGACAAACAAGTGTTGGAAACGCTCGGTGAAATTGCACATTGTGCCCAACAGGGCAAACAGGCTATTCTGGATAATGATCATCAATTGTTAAATACCTTAATCGACCGAAATTTTGATTTACGACGGAAAATAATGAACATTTCGCCAAGCAATATCGAGCTGGTTGAGACCGCCAGGAAATGCGGCGCTTCGGCAAAATTCTCCGGCTCGGGCGGCGCCATCATTGGCATGTACCACGATGATGAAATGCTCCGCAAACTCATAGTGGAACTTAAAAAAATCGATGCACGAGTAATAAAACCTTATATTTTATAGAAACATGGTAAGAAAAGCTGTAATACCAGCGGCAGGCTTTGGCACCCGCTTTTTGCCCGCAACAAAGGCACAGCCCAAAGAAATGCTGCCTATTATTGATACCCCGGTAATTCAATACGTGGTGCAGGAAGCGGTTGATTCGGGCATAGAAGACATATTAATTATTTCGGGCAAAGGAAAACGCTCTATGGAAGACCACTTCGACCGAAATTTCGAGTTGGAGTCGCGCATTGTTGAGAAAGAAGAAGAAGCACTCTATAACCAGCTGCGCCATATCGAAAACATGGCAAACATCCATTTCATACGCCAGCGCGAACTTAACGGCCTAGGCGATGCCATATATTATGCCCGCTTCCATTGCGGCAGCGAACCCTTTGCTGTGCTGCTCGGCGATACCATATTAAACTCGGCCATTCCGGTTACCCAACAAATTATTGATGCCTACGAACAATACGGCCACCCTGTAATTGCCGTTGAAACGGTGCCACACGACAAAGTAAACCGCTATGGCATTGTCGGGGGTGAAAAACTCAGCGAAAAAGTCTTGCGCCTGACCGAAATGGTCGAGAAGCCCGACATCGACAAAGCCCCATCTAACCTGGCCATTGCCGGCCGATACATACTCACGCCCGAAATTTTCCCGGCAATAGAGCAAACAATACGGGGCAAGGGAAACGAAATTCAGCTAACCGATGCTTTGCGCATAGTGCTAAAACAGGAAGATATTGTTGCCACCATTATCGAAGGAAAACGCTACGACATAGGCAACAAGCTCGATTTTCTGAAAACTACCGTGGAGTTTGCCCTTAAACGAAAAGAATTTGCAGCCCCTTTTGCCGAATACCTGAAGGAAATTGTTAAAGGGCTGTAAGCAAAATAAACAAACCTTTACAGATTTATACACCATACGAAAAGGCAGTAATCAAGTACAAAAGGTAAATTCGAAATAGTTCTTATTTTGCGTTTTGAACAGTAATTTTTTCGATAAAAAAATCGCCCTTATCGTTTACCGCAGAAATAATGCCCGTGAGTCCGGCACCTTTATTTTTACAGGTAAACACTAACTCACACAACTGATAGTCTTGCACGTTTTGTTGCTTAAATGCAGAATAAAGTGTTTCTGAATTTTTCTTAGGCTGGCCGGGCCTTACAGCGCTGATTTTTGATGCTTGAACATAATTGTGGGTTTTTATTTCAATAATACCCATAGTGTTTAGTGCTGAATACCGCTGTATATCAACAAAGTTAGTTGAAACATATACTTCGGCCACCTCCTTAACATCAATGTGTTCCATCACTCCCACATTTTGGCCCATATTCTGCCCATCGATAATTACAAGGGCCCCATCCATTGCCCCATTAGTATTAATACCCTGGTTCAGGAAAAATATTTTATTGTTGGTAACCAAAAGAGGCTTTTTCGATTTTACAATATCCAGCACAGAGGCATATCTTGCATAATCGAGTACGTTGGCATGCTCTGGGGTGCTTTTCAGTTTAATTTCCTGTTTTTTGAACTCGCCCGAATATAAATATGTCGGGTAATTATGCGTGTAAAGCAATTTAAGCTTAACTGCTTCCCAATTGTCGGTTTCGGGAAAAAAACCTTGAAAATGGTTAAAACTAATATTGGGTTGAAGAGTTATTTTAGCATTTTTTATTTTACCGGATGTTTTAATAAGTAAATTGTTTAAATCAACAGTGCCTTCGTCCCAACGAATTTTAAAAACACCATTTTTATTAATTGGGGCTATTTTCGTGGCCATGTCTGACGGGTTAACCGCAATTATGTTGCCCTCGGTTAAGGGAACATCTTTTCTGTTAACAACAAGGCCTTCGATATAAGGTAAATGAAGGGTATCGGGTTTACCTCCTGTGCATACCTGCGAATAATTGTTGGTAAACAAACTAAGCAGGAACGATTCGGAATTGTTTAAAAGTTTTGAGAGATTATTAGAACTAAGCAGGGTTTTCTCAATTGAGTTGCCATTGTTAATTGGAAAAACCGATATGTTGCAATTGGTAAAACCTTCGGGCAACCTGCCGGAAAGCACAATAGTATCGCCTGACATTCTACCTTTTACAGTGCTTTCTGGCATATCGTTGTTGCGGTAAACAACCCTGTTTGCCAAAATATTCCCGGCAGTATCTGTAACAACTATTTCCGAAAAGTTGTTAGCATGAAGTATAGAATAAGGTATTTGAAAAGTCTTTTTCGATTGGATATCGATGCGGTATGCCGAAACAACTTCGCCCCCCGAAACAATATACCATATAGTGGCCAGTTGTTGGCTGGCAGGCGAACAACTTGCTGTAACATTAATTTTATCGGCATAATTATCGTCAACGCTCAGGCTTAAACCGGTGTTTTTAATAAAACCAAGAGCAAAAGTCTCATCAAGTTCCGGTTCGCTAAGCTTAACAAAATAATGTGCATTTGAGCCTGCCAAAAGCTTGAAACGGGCATAACCTAGGACGTTTGTTTCAATTCTGGCAAGTTTTGTGTTATTATTATCGTAAACAAAGCCCGAAACTTTTAAAGGCCGGTAATGTTTGTCGGTAACCCGCACCACAACATTGCCCGGAATATTGCTTATTAAGTTGCCGCCTTCGGGAAAAAAATCAACACGAATATTGTTTTTTGTGTAAACTGGTACGGGTGTATATTTTATATTATTTACATCATTCACCCTTGTTTCGCTTTTTATGCCATAATAATTGTCGCCAGAAATGGATTGAGCAAGATTAAAACTAAATTCAGCCTGTCCTTTATTATCGGTTAAAAGCGAAACGCTTTCGCTATTGGAAGAATTTACTAATAGGGCTAAACTTATGGGTATATTTCCCAAAGGATTATTATCGGAACCATAAACAGTTATGTTGCCAGATATGGTTTGTTGAGCAATAAAGTTCGACTTGTCGAAACTAATTTCAAAGAAAGCATTTCCGGGAGGCTCGTTTGTAATAATTAGTTCCTTATAGCAAAGAGGATTATTTGAATTTTTCAGCGATGGAAAGCAAAGCAGAGTATATTTGCCGCTTCGGGCCTGTTCTGGTATTTCTATTGAACCAGCAAAATTTATGTTTTTATAATTGTGTTGCTCATGAACAACAATGCTGCCTGTTTCATCAACAACCATCAAATAAATAGCAGGGTTTTCTGCATGGTTTTTATGATAATTTTTTAGTGAAACAATAAAATCGATTTTTTCGCCGGGAGAGTAAATGTTTTTGTCGGTGAACAAAAATGGAATTGGCGCATTTTCTTGAATTTTAGTATTCAAAGCACCTGCGAGGCTTTCAAGTTTTTCATCGTTTTGCGAATAAGCTGCAACGTTAAAGAATATAAGAAAAAAGAAAAGGACAGGTTTTGCCCAATACATTTTCGTAAAGTTGAAATTAATTACCTGGCAACGGTTGTATTTCAAAGTGTTTGTATTATATAACAAAAGAGCTCTTTTCATAAGTATAGAATTTAAATAAAACAAGTATTTGTAATTTAATACAAATTAAATTCATGCTACACGTATAAAAATTGCCCTGTAAGCAATAATTAATTGGCACAATTAAATTATCAACAAACAAAACTTTGTAAAACGATTTGAATACCGCTTAACTGGTGAACCTCAATTCCCTTATCGGAATTGGAAGCCAGCAAGTTTACCTTGAACAGTAATCGTTATAAACCAATCTGATTCCCTGTTCAAGTTCAATGGTTTCTTTCCAGCCAAGGGCATGCAGTTTATCGACATTAAGCAATTTCCGGGCGGTTCCGTCGGGCTTAGAGCTGTCCCATACAATTTCGCCCCCGAAGCCGGTAACCTTCTTAACCAGCATGGCAAGTTCCTTAATGGTTAAATCGCGGCCGGTGCCAATATTTATGTGTGTATTCCTTATTTCTTTGGCTTCATCGGGGCCAACCGATTTTTTACGGATTTCAACCAAATCGGCAAAATCGATGTTTTCCATAATATAAACACAGGCATCGGCCATATCGTCGGAATGCAAGAACTCACGCATGGGGCTTCCGGTTCCCCATAAGGTAACCAACACATTGCCATTGTTTTCAGAAATTCCGTATTTAAGAAGCTTTTCCCTTATGCTGTTTTCCCCGGTGTTGCCATTTACGCCTTCAACCGGCAAGTGGTTAAAGTCGTTGCGTATTGCCTGCCAGTTATTCTCTAGGAGGCATTTGCCCAGGTGCATTTTTCGGATTAAAGCCGGCAGCACATGCGATTTTTCCAGATCGTAATTGTCGTTTGGCCCGTAAAGGTTGGTGGGCATAACCGAAATAAAGTTTGTTCCATATTGCAGGTTGTAGCTCTCGCTTACCTTAATACCTGCAATTTTGGCAATGGCATAAGGTTCGTTGGTATATTCCAGTACATCGGTAAGCAGGTATTCTTCGAGAATAGGCTGAGGGCAGGCTTTCGGGTAAATACAGCTACTCCCAAGGAACAACAGTTTTTTTACCCCGTTAAGGTATGCATGGTGTATAACGTTGTTCTGAATTTGAAGGTTCTCCCAGATAAACTGCGCCCTGTAGGTATTGTTGGCCACAATTCCGCCAACTTTTGCGGCGGCAAGCAGCACGTATTCGGGCTTCTCCTGGGCAAAAAAACGGCCAACTGCGTTATAGTCCATCAAATCGAGCTCATCAATGCTCCTGCCGATAATATTTGTATAGCCCTTTTTTTTCAGGTTACGTGTAAGGGCGCTGCCTACAAGGCCCAAATGGCCGGCAATATATATTTTTGAGTTTTTTTGCATATTGGATAAACTGCTTTATGGTATAAAACCGGGTGTACAAAAAACCTATTCGTAGTAGTTCATAATTTTGAACCCACCATCGCGGAGGTACTGTTCTTTTTTCATTAGTTTTACATCAGACCAAACCATGTCTTTGACCAGCTCCTTTAAACCGTATTCAGGTTGCCAGCCCAGTTTTTTATTGGCCTTTGTCGGATCGCCAATTAGCAACTCAACCTCTGTGGGCCTGAAATAGCGTGGATCGACACTCAACACTTCTTTGCCAGCCGGTATTTTAAATTCAGGGTTGTTGCAGGTAACAACAAAAGCCTTTTCGTCGATACCTGTACCTTTAAACTCAATTTCAATGCCCAGTTCGGCAAATGTCATACGCACAAAGTCGCGTATTTCGGTGGTTACACCGGTGGCAATAACAAAATCGTCGGGTGTGTCTTGTTGTAACATCAGGTACATTGCCTTAACATAATCTTTGGCGTGGCCCCAGTCGCGTTTTGCCGACAGGTTGCCCAGAAAAAATTTTTCCTGAAGGCCCAGGGCTATCCGGGCAACAGCCCGTGTAATTTTGCGGGTAACAAAAGTTTCGCCACGTATAGGCGATTCGTGGTTAAAAAGAATTCCGTTGCAGGCATAAATTCCATAAGCTTCGCGGTAATTAACAGTAATCCAGTACCCGTATAGTTTTGCTACAGCATAAGGGCTCCTGGGGTAGAAAGGGGTTTTTTCTGATTGGGGCACTTGTTGCACAAGCCCGTAAAGTTCACTTGTAGATGCCTGGTAAAACCGGGTTTTTTTTGTCAGGCCGAGAAGCCTTATAGCTTCCAGGATGCGCAATGTTCCAATACCATCGGCATTGGCTGTATATTCGGGGGTGTCGAACGATACTTTTACATGGCTCATGGCCGCCAGGTTATAAATTTCATCGGGTTGGGTTTCCTGAATAATCCTGATAAGGTTTGTGGAATCGGTAAGATCGGCATAATGCAGCACAAAATTCCGGTGTTCGATATGCGGATCTTCGTACAGGTGGTCGATTCTGTCGGTATTAAAAAGCGAACTTCTACGCTTTGTACCATGCACAATATATCCCTTTTTCAATAAAAATTCGGCCAGGTATGCTCCATCCTGCCCGGTAATTCCGGTTATTAAGGCTGTTTTTTGGTTGCTCATTGTTATTAACTATTTTGGGTACAAACTTAAAATAAACAAACATTAATTATAAAAGTCCTTGATCAATTACAGAAATACTTTGATTAATCAAGGGTTTTTTGAATTTGAATTGATATAATTCAATACTAAAATAAAGGTTGATATTGCGCCCAGGGTCAGGGTCATGGTAGGCACATTGTTCCTGAAATTTTTACTTTTTACCGGTTCGACATACACAATATCGTTCGGCAGCAAATAAAAACCTTCCGACTTTAAGATGCTATTGCTGGTTAAATTGAGCCTTAATAGTTTTGTGCCCCCGGTATCGGGCCTGATAACCATAATTTTTTGCCTGTTCCCAAAGGCAGTAATGTCGCCTGCCATGCTTATTGCTTCAAGTACTGTAAGCTGGTTGTTATAGTTCTGATAGGTTCCGGGCCGGGTTACTTCGCCAATTACCGCAATTTTAAAAGAAATCAGCTTTACAATTATGGTCGGATCTTTCAAAAATTTAGCTGTCTGAAGTTTTATTGACTCTTTTGCCTCTTCAAGGGTTTTTCCAACCACATTTACTTTACCAATTACCGGTATTTCAACATCGCCGGAATCGTTAACATTGTACCCATAGATATAAAAACTGGCATCGTTTGTATAAATATTTGTGGTAAATGTTGGCGATGTATTTATGAGTTCGGTAACTTCTTTGTTCATCGATAATATTCGAATATACAGAATGTCGCGTGCCTGAATCCTGTAAACAGGTACCTGGTATGGATACAGGTTTAGGGTATCGGTGGCACCCTTATCCTGCTGAAGGTAAACAATGTTTCTGTAACGGGTGCAGGAAGCGGCCAAAAGCACAAATGTGGCCAACAATATATTTTTAAGCTGCATTACAAGATAAATTACAGGGTTAAGTTTTGGTTTTCTTTTACAAAGGTACAATTATCAATTTATTTGGGCATGCTATTCAAACAGAAATTAACCTGCCCTATTCTTTTAATTAGTGTTAAAGCAGCACCTGTTTTGGCGAATAACAAAACTAACCTGGTTTAGTTAAATTTCAATTCTTTCATTACCTTAATCAGAATATTTCTCCTTCGAGTGCCGATGCCGGAACCTCAATAAGTAAGTTCTGCGAAATATGTTCTACCCTTATTAACAAACGGTTTTTTCTTCCTATTCTAACCAACTCCCCAATAAGGCCTTTTAACTTACCGGTTGCCACAGTAACTTTTTGTCCGGGGGCAAAACTTTGTGTGGTTTTTTCAATTTCCGTTTCGGCCTGCGATAGAATTTTCAGGTTTTCTATCTGGTATAATGGAATTTCGGCGGGTCTTCCTTCGAACGACACAAAGCGTACTATACCTTCGGTTAATGAAATAATATATGCATCTACCTCCCTGGTGCAAACAAACACATAAGAAGTAAACAGGGGCAGTTCCACCCGCTTTTTACGATCGCTCCATTGCCTTATTGTTTTATAAGTAGGCATGAAACATTCGATATTTTCTTTGAGCAGCCTGCAATAAACTTTTCGTTCATATCTCGAACGAGTGTAAACTGCGTACCATCTTTTTTTCCTTAACGACCTATACTCGTATGGCCCTAATATCATAATGCAGCAATGTTTAGCCAATCAAAAATAACAATTGGATTGTTTAAGTAACCCGACAATCGTAAAAAGTAACAACATTAAATTTTGTAACACATTGTTATTGAATTCATTTAAAAAATATGCTTTGTTTAAAAATTATTGTAAACTGTAACATAAAAAGTAGCCTGCTAAAGCTTTTTATCGGAAATAAAAAGCTTTGCTATACGTTCGATAGAACTTTCCACTGGCAAAAAAGTAAAACCTGTATCGCCAATTAATTTATCAGACGAATAATGGTTGACCTTATGTGCCGACCGTTCAGTTTCAGCAGTAATAAGGGGAGGCGAAAAAAACAAGGCCGATTTAACCATTCCGGCATATACCGCAAGCCTTGTCAATGCCGGTGCAGCATAAACCGAAGGGGGCTTAACCCCCAGACTGAGGGCAATTGCAGTAAACAACTGTTGGTAGCTAAGGTTTTCAGCGCTTACAATATAACGTTGCGAGTGAATATTATTTTGCATAAACATTACCATAACTTTTACCACATCGCACACGTCAACAAAACCTGTAACCCCGCGGGTATAAAACTTTAACCTTTTATAAACGGTAGAAAAAAACTTAGGGCTGCCCGATTTCCAATTGCCGGGGCCTAATATTACCGAAGGGTTAAGGATTACAGCATTTAAACCTTCGGTTATGCCACGCCAAACCTCGAATTCGCCTTGTGTTTTACTGTAAGCATAGTTAAGCTTGTGCCCCTCGGGCCATCCGTTACTTTCAATAGCAAACGTACCTGGCAGTCCGGCTTTAATAGCAGCTATTGAACTCAGGTGCACGAGTTTTTTTATTCCTGCTGCGAGGCAGGCATCAACCAGGTTGGCAGTGCCACGTATGTTAACATCGAGCATGTATTTTCTATCGCTCCGGCTAAATGATACCACTGCTGCGCAATGGAAAACATAATCCACACCCTGCAATGCCTCGGCAAGCGAAACCTTATCGAGGATATCCCCATTTGCCCATTCAACCTTTTTTAAGGCATTATCCGGGTCAGGCATATAATATCCCATTACTTTTCTAATCCAATTTTTCGATTCCCCGCTGCGCACCAGCACTCGTACCTGAAAGCCCTGTGCCAACAATTCTGTAACTAAATGGCTGCCTACCAGCCCGCTGCCTCCGGTTATAAGTATCATAATCCAGTATTTTCTCTAAAGTAAAACTAACGTGCCCCTATAGCTTCGATTAACACCCAAGCCGTTAACAAACTTTTAATGTAAGACATACAACTTTGGTAAAAATAACGTGTTTAATGGTCAAATAAAACATTGTTTCTCGAAACAAAATATTATTTTAGCAAAACCCGGAGTTTAAAAATGCTGGAAAGCCCCGGATATGCTTTGTCGCAGGATTATATTTTGCAAACAAGCACTGTTTAAGCCTAGGTGAAGTTAACCGCAGAATATAGTTCTTAATTGTTCGCTGAAAGCTTACTTAAGGCCATAGACATTGATTCAGGCCGGGATTAACAGTTTTCGGTAAAATTTTAAGGGAGAATGGTAGAGAATAAATCTAAAGTACTGGTGGTTGACGATATTCAAAGTAATATTGAATTTGTTACCGATGTGCTGGAATTGGAAAACCTGCATGTGCTAAACGCTAAAAACGGTGAAGAAGCGCTTGAGATTACCAGGGAGGAAGAACCCGATCTGATATTGCTCGATATTTCAATGCCCGGAATGGATGGATACGAAGTTTGCAAAATATTAAAAAGCGATACCAGCACATGCGAAATACCTATAATTTTTCTAACTGCACGTGTACAAAAAGAAGAGATTATTAAAGGCTTTGAACTAGGCGCCGTCGATTATATTGTTAAACCATTTAATTTCAGCGAACTTATTTCGAGGGTAAAAACCCACCTCGACCTAAAAAATAAAGGTGAACAACTAAAAGAACTCAACCAGAAGCTCGAATCGATAATTGATGAGCGGACCTGCGAACTTAAAGTTGCTTACGAAGAACTTAAACATGTAAACGAGCACTTGCTTTTAGCTAACGAGAAGCTGGAAAAACTCGACCGGGCAAAAACCGATTTTGTTTTACATATAAACCATGAACTGCGCACCCCGCTAAACGGCATTCAGGGATATGTCGATTTATTAAGTGAAACTCTCAGGGAAGAACCTGGCAAGTCGTATGTAAAATCGATACAGACACTTACATCGCGCCTGATTAAAGTTGCCGAGCTATCGTTATTGTTCGCCGAACTTAACACCCGCGAACAGCAAATTGATTTGCACAATGTTGATATTGTAGGCGTACTTAACAATGCCATTGACAACGCCGAACTTAGCAAAAAGAATTTGCAGATAGATTTCGAAAACCCTTACAGCCAGATTATGGTTAAAGCCGAATCGAGGTTATTGCAGAATTGCTTTTCCGAAGTTATTGACAATGCCATAAAATACTCGCCATCGGGGAGTACCATTGAAATGTCGCTAAAGGTTAACGAATCGGTAGTTGAATTTATACTGGCCGACAAAGGTCCCGGATTATCGGATAAAGCCCTGAAAGAACTATTTAACGTTTTCTCGGCCGATAACCTTTCGTACCACAGCTATGGGTTTGGCATAGGGCTGGCCACAGTGAAGACCATTCTTGATTTGTTCGGTGGCGGCATAAGCGTTAGTAACCGCGAGCCAAATGGGGCAGTTGTAAGGATTACTATGCCGGCTATAGCATAAAATTGCTTTCAGAATTTGCACCTGCATTAGCAAGCGAAAATGTAAAAGTGCTGCCACTATTTGGTTTACTGCGCACATTAATGGTTTGCGAGTGGGCTTCAATAATATGCTTTACAATAGAAAGGCCCAGGCCGGTGCCCCCCATTTCGCGCGAGCGGCTTTTATCGGTGCGGTAAAACCTTTCAAAAATGCGAGGCAGGTCTTTCTCGGCAATTCCAATGCCATTATCTTCAATTTCTACAAGCACCACATCGTCCATATCGTGGAAGTCGATAGTTGTTGTGCCCCCTGTCCGACCGTACTTAATTGAATTTACAATTAGGTTGTTCATAGCTTCCTGTATGCGTTTGCGATCGGCAAAAACATAAATGGGCCCATTGGGCGTTGCAGCAAACCGGAGCTTTATTTTTCTTTCGGAAGCAAGCATTTCTAAATCTTCAAAGATATCTTCGACCAACTTTACCAGGTTGAACTTTTTCATATCAAGCTTTAGTTCTCCCGATTCGAGCCTGGAAATCGATTCAAGGTCGTTTACAATCGAAATCATGCGGTTTACGCTCTTATCGGCCTTTTCGAGGTAGAGCTTGTTAATGGCCTCATCTTCGATACCCCCATCGAGCAGGGTCGAAATATATCCCTGAATATTAAATATTGGGGTTTTCAGTTCGTGCGAAACATTGCCGACAAACTCTCTCCTGTACTTCTCAAGTTGACGGAGCTGGGCAATTTCGCGTGTCTTTCGCTTTGCCCAAATCAGTACATCGTCCTGCACATCTTTAACAATATCGCGGTCTTTCTCTTCCAAATCCCTTTTAAGCGAGCCCTCGGTAAAGTTTATACTGTGTATAGTTTTATAAATTGGCTTTAACCTGTTAAATATAAAGTTGTTAAGCGAATAAAACACAATGAGGTAAACAATAAAGAACTCCAAAAGCCCAACAAAAACCAAATCGATATAAAAATTGATGCCTTTGGCAAAAAAATGAATGGCCAGACCCGATACAACGGTAACAATTGTACTAAAAACAGCTATATAAATGGCTTGTTGTTTTGGCGTTATTGTTTTCATAAACAGTTTTGTTTGAGGCAATAAAAATACATCGCTTTTTATTGCAGGCGAATATGCCAATATTAATTAATTGCTAACTTTTTAATAAAAATGTACGTTTTCGCACACTTAAGGTTTGGTTCCGGTCAGATTTTTACTGCTCAACTACTAATTATCGAGTGTTATGTTGTTGTATTTCTGTTCTTTATAAATTTTGGCACGTTGCATGCAAAAGCTCATTCAGATTATTAAATTAAAAAAACCATGAAAAAAACTATAATGAACCAGGGAATGAAAAAAGCAGCAACAACACTACTCGCTGCAATGTTTTTTCTGGCACAAATGAGTGCCGGCGATGGCAACAGGCTCATCCGGAAATTTTTGAAAACCGATAAGGAACAAGACATTAAAATTGAACAATGGATGGTTGACCTGACAAAATGGGCAGATGACACTAAAAACAAAACAGCTTTACTTAGAGAACTTGCAGAACTCGACTACAATGCCGAAACCAGGGATAAAATTTTCCCCGATGAAATAATTCTCGAAGAATGGATGCTTAATGCATCAGATAAGTTTTGGGACATTAAACCTGCCCTGGCCGACTCTTTGTTTTCGGAAGAGGAAATACCACTCGAAGACTGGATGACCGACTTATCGAAATGGTAACACACCAAAGGCTCTATTGAGCATACGCTATAAATCCGGGAAGGGCTGTCCGCTGGTAGTGGATAGCCTTTCTTTTATTTACACCAGCCACCTTTTTTTACAGATAAAAGAGAATGTTGCCGGAAACCCACTCATAAAATATTCTCGCAATTATATTGTAACTTTGGCATTAATCGGGAATTATTTCGGAATAAGGCTAAATAAATACAAAGTAAAGTACAATAAGGCACAGTGCACAACACACAACATAACAGCAACAAGGGTCTGCACCATGGGCACAAGCATAGTCATGGGCATTTGGCTGCCGATGGCAAAAAACTGCTTTGGGCTACCCTGCTCAATTTAGTAATTACTGTTGCCGAAATTGTCGGGGGCTTGTTATCGAACAGCCTGGCCCTGCTTTCCGATGCCATACACAACCTGGGCGACACAGTGGCAGTTTTTGTTGCCTACCTGGCAAACAGGGTAAGCAAACTATCGGCAAACGAGCGTAAAACCTTCGGATATAAGAGGGTAGAAATACTTGCAGCCCTTTTTAATGCAGTAACCCTTATCGTTATTATTTTGTTCCTGTTCCGCGAAGCATGGGCACGGTTTAAAAACCCCGAAGAAATTAAAGGCACTATTATGTTTGTTGTAGCGGTAATCGGACTTCTGGCAAACCTTTTTGCCGTGGTGCTGCTAAAAAACGATTCCAACAAAAATATCAACATCAAAGCAGCTTATTTACATTTGCTGGGCGATACGGTTTCTTCCATTGCTGTTATCATCGGGTCGGTGCTCATAATCTGGTTTGGAATAACCTGGATCGACCCCTTAATTACTGTAATTATAGGCCTCTATATATTAAAAGAAACCTATTCGATATTGCGCGAATCGATTGATATACTTATGCAGGCAAGCCCTAAAAATATCAATATCGACCTTATAAAAGCTGAACTGGAAAAAATCGAAGGCGTGGCAAACATCCATCATGTTCATGTTTGGAACCTGAACGACAGCCAGGTACATTTCGAATGCCATGCCGATGTTTCTGCCGACATAAAAATTAGTGAGACACAGCCCCTTTTAGCCAAAATCGAAACAATTCTGTTGAACAATTTTGGCATCTCGCATGTTACTATTCAGTTCGAACACTATTGCTGCGAAGGCCGCGAGCTTATTCACAACTGACGCAGGCTTCCAACGGTTTTTCTGCCAATAGGCAGTTCTTGCAATTACAAGGCCCCCAACCCCGCTAATATCATAAAAAATACATTTGTTGTTATTTCAACACAATAACTGGTTGTTAAACATTATGGAACTATTTATCAGTTACTTCGAAGCCCTTAAATTGCTCATGCTCGATATGTCGCCCTGGCTTGTTCTGGGCTTTTTTATTGCAGGCTTACTGCATGTTTTTTTTCCCGACGGAAAAATTAACAACATTTTAGGCCGCTCGAACATGAAATCGGTCATTAGGGCAGCGCTCATTGGCATTCCTCTGCCATTATGCTCTTGCGGGGTTATCCCTGCAGGCATATCGATATATAAAAACGGGGCATCGAAAGGGGCATCGGTATCGTTTTTAATATCTACGCCCCAAACCGGGGTCGATTCGATACTGGTTACCTATTCCATGCTGGGTCTACCATTTGCAATAATACGCCCGTTTGTAGCCCTGGCAACAGGAATTTTCGGGGGATTTTTCACCAATAAAACTGAAATCAGCCAGAATGCTTTCGGAAATTCGTCGCAAAAAAAAATAACAAACAAGAAAAGTAGAAAAAACATTTTTGTTTCGATATTCCGGTATGCCTTTGTCGATTTCTTGCAGGACATTTCCAAATGGCTCATTATAGGTTTGCTTATTGCAGCCCTCATTGCAGTGCTGGTGCCCGACGATTTTTTTGCATCTTATATACATAACGATTTTTTTGGCATGTTAATCATTCTGGCGGCATCGGTGCCCATGTATGTTTGCGCAACCAGTTCGGTGCCTATTGCTGCTGTTTTGCTTATGAAAGGCATTTCGCCTGGTGCTGCCCTTGTATTTTTAATGGCCGGGCCGGCAACCAATGCTGCAACTATATCGGTTATAGGAAAGTCGATGGGCAGAAAAACCCTTTTCGTGTATTTGACAACAATAATAACCGGGGCAATGCTCTCAGGTATGTTTATCGACTATTTACTTCCCGGCGAATGGTTTGCACTGCCACACCACATGCACGGCCACAGACACGAACACAGCATGCTGCCTCAATGGATCCATATTGCATCGGCCTTATTGCTTTTGGCCTTTATTGTTCATATTTACATCAGAAAGTATTATTATAAACTTTTTGGCAACCATCAACAAATAAAAACAACTATGGGCGACATGAAAATATTTGTGCGCGGAATGAACTGCAACCACTGTAAAACGAGCGTAGAAAATAATCTTTCGAAGCTCGACGGCATCGAATCGGTATCGGTTGACCTTGACAGCGAAACAGTAAGCCTGAAAGGAAAAAATATTGATTGGGCAAAAGTAAAAGCCACAGTGGAAGGTATCGGTTACCGATACGAAGAAATAGGTAAATAGTAACTAAACACATATTTTAGCCGGTTTTCCAGCTCGAATAACCGGTAACTTAATAGCCAATTTGTCGGCTAAAAGTTATCTGTTAACAGGTTTTTTTTTAGTTTTGCTAAACGGATTCAGGCGTAACAACTAATAGGGCATGAAAAAGCATTTGCCCCTATGGCACATGCGTTTTACCAATATTTACCATTAATTTCAAAACATAATGAGCAAAAGAAAACTACAACTTTCGTTGTTGCCAACCCTTGTTATTTTGGTTGTACAACAGTTTATGGCCCAGGCCCAACAGCAGCGGTCCGACATTGACCCCAGGCATACCTGGGATCTAACGCCAATTTACGAATCTAACGAAGCCTGGTCTGCAGCAAAAGAAAAACTAGTGGCCGAAATGCCGAAAATTTCTTCCTTTAAAGGCACCCTTGCCATGTCGGCAACAAACCTTCTTGCCTGCCTCGAATTTACCACGGGCATAAGCAAAGAAGCCTCGCGTTTGTATGTTTACAGCAGTATGAATGCCGATCTCGATGCGCGCAATATGAAGTATTCATCGATGGAAAAAGAACTGCAACAGATTTTTGCAGAATATTCGTCGCAAAGCGCTTTTATTAATCCAGAAATTTTGTCTGCCGGATGGGAAAAAATAGAGAAATTTATTCAAGCCGAGCCTAAGCTGAAAGTCTATGAAAAGATGCTTAAAGATTTATACCGTGGAAAAGAACACACACTCAGCGAAGCCGAAGAGCGCATTATGGCACTATCGGGAATGGTAACCGGGGCACCTTACTCTGCTTACAGCACCTTTTCCGATGCCGAAATGCCCTACCCGCGCGTGGTACTAAGCTCCGGCGATACCGTTACCCTTAACAGCTCCGGTTACAGCCGTTACAGGGCAGTACCCAGTCGTGCTGATCGCGAATTGGTTTTTTCTGCATACTGGAACAATTATGCCAAATTTAAGGCCACATTTGGCGAATTGCTTTATGCCAATGTTAAAGGCGATATTTTCTCTTCCAAGGCACGCAACTACGGTTCAAGCCTTGATGCAGCACTGTTCCCGAACAACATACCGGTCGAAGTTTACAAATCGCTCATTGAAAATGTAAACAAAAATTTACCTGCATTCCACCGCTACCTGGGCATTAAAAAACGCATGATGGGGGTCGATACTTTAAAATACCTCGACCTGTATGCCCCGGTTGTTAAAGATGTTGAACTCACTTACACTTACGATCAGGCCAAAGAATTGGTATTAAAGTCGCTGGCACCCCTGGGCAGCGAATACACACAAACAGTGCAAAAAGCCTTTGATGAACGGTGGATTGATGTGTACCCCACTTTAGGCAAGCGTTCGGGAGCATATTCAAATGGTAGCGCCTACGATGTACATCCATATATACTGTTGAATTACAATAATTTATACGACGATGTAAGCACCCTCACACACGAACTTGGGCATACCATGCACAGTTATTTTTCGAACAAAGCACAACCCTACCCCACCTCGCACTACACCATTTTTGTAGCCGAAGTGGCATCGACCTTCAACGAGGTATTGCTCTTCAACCAGATGATGAAGGAGATTACCGACGACGACACCAGGCTTTCTCTGCTTATGGAATGGCTCGACAGCTTTAAAGGCACCCTTTTCCGGCAAACCCAGTTTGCTGAATATGAACTGCTCATACACGAAACTGCCGAAAAAGGGCAACCCCTTACGGGCGACTTGCTGTCGGAAACTTACCTCGAACTGGCAAAACGTTATTACGGTCACGATAAAGAAATTTGTTATATCGACGACAACATAGCCATGGAATGGGCATTTATCCCCCACTTTTATTATAACTACTATGTTTACCAGTACAGCACTTCGTTTACGGCATCGATATCGCTTGCCGAACGGGTTTTGAACAACGAACAGGGGGCGCTCGGCCAGTATATGGCTTTCCTATCGTCGGGCGGCTCAGACTTCCCCATCGAACTTTTAAAAAAAGCCGGTGTAGATATGACCACAGCAGCGCCTTTCGATAAAACTATTGCTTCGATGAATGCTGTTATGGACGAAATTGAAAAGATTCTCGACAAAAAAGAAGGCAAACAATAAAACCTTATTAAACCTTCCACACATTGCGGCCACCCGATAATACAGGCAGGCACAAGCCATCTGTTTTACCGGGGGCTTTTCTTTGCAAAAATATCAACCCATAATGGTAATATTGGGAGTACCCGTGTAATTTTGCCTTTTATAAAAATAGAGCATAAACCCGAGGTTTTTCATAAGCAGGGCGTTTCCCTCGCCAGGGAACCTGAACTCTTTAATGAGTTTCCTTTCCAGCAGGTAACGCAATAAATCGCCGCCTGCATGTTCCGATACTAAAAGGTCAAGCAATTCTTCTTCGGGGTAATCTTTTTCAAAAAACGGGTTTTTCCTGTCGTCAACAACCATGTTGTAACCAAACAGCATCTCAATTCCTGCGTTTTTATTGAAAAACAAAAGGGTTGGCACATCATTGAATTCTTCAGCAGCAGAAAGATCGATGCCCGTTTCTTCCGGAACATTGCCATTATATTTTTTTCCAATCCAGGCAAAAAAATCGCGGATAAACCTATCGGCTTCTTTTGGGTTTGGCAAATAGGCCAGTTCCGAACCTTTATTAAATTTCACAAACCTTTGGTAGAGGGAAAGGGTTTGTTCCTGCTTTATTTCCAAGTTGTCGTCGAACAGGTTTTTATCTTCCAACGGATCATGCTCTGCTGAAATATCTTGATATTCTGACAAGGATCGTAATGCTCCGGAAAACCACCATTCACCTGCATATTTTACAACGCTCATAAGTATAACCACCTTTTCAAGAATGTCCTTGTTCAAATCAATTGATTTGCGTGTTACGGGAATTATTGTGCCCGAGGCAATATGCTTAAAATGAATGTATTTATCGTCGTGTGAAGAATAAACATATTTTCCCTTTTTTTTATCGCCCAGCCCAACAACATTAGCATACAAAGGATGGGTTTTTCCTAATATCCCGGCAAAAATATCCTTACCGGTGAAACCCAATAAGGGCATAACATGGCCAATAACATAGCGGTCGTAAACCTCCTGCGAATAGGCTTTTGCCAGTGCTTTTTCTTCCTTGGGCACGTTGCCCAATTCTTTGGAAACTTCAAATATGTATTCGAATTTGGTGATCCTGTACAAATACGAATTCATTAAAATAAACTCGATTCGTTTCCGTACCTCGTAAAAATCGGTTACATCGGGCGGCAATTGAAGAAATTCGCGGGCCCTTTCATTTTCGGGGGCATACTCGTACTCTTCTTCAAAAACCTCGAAGATATCTTTTGAAATATCTAATATGGAACTATCCAGGGGGTTAAAAATTTCCCCTTTCAGGTAAACACTCAGAAAGTACCAAACTAAAAAACATACGTCGTGATAGTTTACCTCTCCTTCAAAATAGTCGTCGGTAACATTATAGAAGGGCAATAATGTACCATACAGTTGTTTGTGCCTGTCGGTAAAAACCTTCCAAAGCCCCAGCCCCGAAACAATATCTTCGAGGTAAGCGGTAAGCCCCAGGGCAAAAAAACCATAATCGTCTTTGTTTAAACCAGCTAAGCACGACGAAGGGAGATTATGTTGGGGCAAACAAAAAATTGAATATATTTTATTGGCAAGTTCGCAATAATAAGTATCGACAGCCGACGGGGCGCTATATGGCTGGCTTAGCACCCATTCTTTAACATAAATAGCTTTTTTATATTTCATAAACTTGTTTTGTTCTAATCTATTAAGGGTTACATTAGTTATTCAATTTCCGTCAGGTTTTTTATGCCCTACAAAATTAAACAACCGGGAGTTTAAATTTCATGGTTACTTCGCCGGTTTCGCGGTTAATCTCAATTTTTTGCCCTTCGATGCCCTTGCTTTGGCCGGTTGCCATTTGAAACAGCCCCGAAAGAAACTGCATGCCGCTGTTCATCACCTGCTCCATTTGTTCGGCCTTAATGGCTGCCGGTTGTTGGGTGGGTGGCAGTACTTTGCTATCGGCAGGCTTTGGCGCTTCTTCGGTGCTTTCTTGGGCCATTACCCCGTCTTCCTCAATTGTATCATCGCCAAAAAGTTCTTCCGGCAACACATTTGCTTCCTGGCCGGGCTGGGAATTTTTCTCTTCTGCAGGGGGTTCCAGTCCGCTATCGGCCTGGCCGGAAAATTCGTTGTCGAATTCCGAAACAATTTGTTGTACCTGCTGCAGGAATTGGCTTCGGCCTTTTTCCGAAAAATCGACAAACTCGCAGTTGCCCTCCTCGTTAAGCACACTCTCGAAAAGGTTTTGCTTAATAAGCAGGCCCTGGGCAATGCGCTCCTCAATAGAATTAAAAGTAATAAGGTTAAATATGATTAGGTTGCTGCTTTTCTGGCCGAGGCGATCGATACGGCCAATGCGCTGGTTTTTCTTTGCCGGGTTCCAGGGCAGTTCGAAATTGATAAGCGAATCGGCAACTTGAAGGTTTAAGCCCGACCCGCCCGCCTCGGTCGATAAAAACACTTTGCATTCGGCGCTGGTTTCGAAGCGTTTAATAAGTTCGCCACGTTTCGAAACCGGCACTTTTCCGTTTAGCTCGGTAAAACCAATATTGTTTTCGCGCAGCATCTGTCCGATGAGCTTGTGCACCTTTACCCACTCCGAAAAAATTATCACCTTACGGCTGGAGTTTTGTAAATCGAGCTTTTCAAGCAAAATATACTTTAGTTCTTCGAGCTTGGGCGAGTCGAAGGTTTGCCCATCGACCAGATAGGTAGAATCGCACACCATACGCATTGAGGTTAGCAGCTGCTGCAGGCGTTGCATGTCGAAAGCCGTAAGGTATTTTTTACTGATAATACGGGCAATAGATGCCGCATAACCGGCATGGTACTCTTTCTGAAGGTTGGTCATGCCTACGGGTACATCGTGCTGCCTAACATTTGGCAGTTGTTCAATAACTTTTCGCTTTTCGCGCCGGAGCAATATGGGCTTAAGCCGTTCTTTCAGGTTAGTAAGGTTATAATATCCATTTATTTTGTTGTGCTTTTCATGATCGAACAAACAGTATTGGTAAGAGAATTCCCACAATGGACCCAGGAAGTGCGGGTCGAGAATGGTCATTATCGAAAACAGGTCAATGAGTTTATTCTCGATAGGAGTACCGGTAATAATCAGTACATGTTTTCGCCCGACATTTTTAATGGCCGAGGCAGTTTTGGTGGCATAGTTCTTTACCTTTTGTGCCTCGTCGAGTATTAAAAAATCGATTTTAGCCTTATTCAGCTCAATTTGGTCGCGTAAAACGGTTTCGTAATTAATGATAAGAAAATACGCATTGGCATTTTTATAAGCCAGTGCCCGTTCATCCGGAAAGCCATCGACAATAAGGGCCTTCTCTCCGGTGAATTTTTCAATTTCTTTTTTCCATTGCGACTTAAGCGAGGCAGGGCACACAATAAGAGTTTTCCTGAAACCGAAAACTTCTTTTTTGAGAAGGGCAGTGCCGATGGCCTGAACCGTTTTTCCCAGCCCCATTTCGTCGGCAATAATGGCATGCTTCCGGCATACAGCAAAGGCAATGCCTTTTTTCTGGTAATCGAATAAATCGGCCTTTATGCTGCCAAAATCGGGTTTGAAATTGCGCTGAAGCGATTCAAGCGATTTCCTCTCCCAGGTAAGCTCGATTTTTTCTTTTACTTCAGGCCGTATTACAATATTGGAAAAAAACTGGGCTTCGGTAATAAAATCGACAAAAGAAGCTGTCTGCTCATCGTCGATATATGTTTTATTGCCAAAATACTTCGAAATAAACAAACCGGTTTCGCGGCTGGGGCTATGGGGGTAAAAATAGCTGATGCGGTATTCGTTCAGCGGATCGAGAAAAATTTCGACAAACGGACAGGTTTTCGATAGCCGGTTAAACAAACTTTTATCGTTTTTAAGTGCATTAAAAGCAAACATAATATGCTTTGTAGTGCCCAGCTTGTTAACTGCCGAGTCTTTACTGTCGCTATAACCTGTTTCGTCCTGAAAATCGCGCAGGAATATTTTATAGTAAATGCCATTTTCGTTGGTAAGCAAATGATCGCCATAGATGTTGTCGGCCCATTTTATGCGGTATTGCGCAGAAAGGGCTTTCTGGCGCCTTTCGTCAAGTACCCGTTTAACCATTCCCTCGCGCGAATACTGCTTATGGGCAGCAGGCTCCGTACTGCCCAAAAGGTGCAGTTCGTATGCCATTTGCATAAGGCAGGCAAAGGAGTACCTGTCCCATTTTTTTGTTGAAGGCGAAACAACAAAATTTTCCTGGTCGTCGGTGTCAATAAAAATCGAAATTTCGGACTGCGGGCAATCGGGCGAGAGTAAAAACTCGAACTTTGCCGACGATTGCGCAAGAACCTGGCAGTCGTTGTTATTATAATGCAGTTCGGCAAAGCTAAGCTCGGCCGGGGAAAGTTCGTTACGGGTTTTGTCAATTAGGGCTAGTACAAAATTCAGCAATTCCATAACAGGTTTTTTTCTAATTTTTTTCAAAAATAACCTGCCAGATTTAAATAAACCCAAACTTTCAATACAATCTTCCCAGATAGTTTTAAACAGATAATAACAGCCCAAAATTATCAAGCACACCAACCAGTTATAGAGCAGCGCAAGTTGTAAAGAAACATGAAAAAAGCTATTTCAACACCCCCAGCTCTCTGCCGGTTTTCACAAAAGCACCGATGGCCTTGTCGAGTTGCTCGCGGGTGTGGGCAGCCGATAATTGTACCCTGATGCGTGCCTGTCCCTGGGGTACCACCGGGTAATAAAAGCCGATAACATAAATGCCCTCGTCGAGGAGTTTTGCGGCAAAATCTTGCGACAAGCGTGCATCGTAGAGCATAATTGCCACGATAGCCGATTCGGTGGGCTTAATATCGAAGCCGGCGTCAATGATTTTATCCTTAAAGTAGTTACGGTTTTCGTGCAGCCTGTTTTGCAGTTCGTTGGTTTCGGCCATCATGTCGAACATGGCAATACCTGCATAAACAATAGAAGGAGGAAGCGAATTCGAGAAAAGATATGGGCGCGAGCGCTGGCGCAACAGATCGATAATTTCTTTGCGCCCGGTGGTAAAACCGCCAATGGCGCCGCCAAAAGCCTTGCCCAGCGTGCCGGTAATAATATCGGCCTCGCCGCGAATGTTAAAATGTTCGGTAACCCCCCTGCCTGTTATTCCGACAACACCCGCAGAATGGCATTCATCGACCATTACCAGGGCATCGTATTTTTTTGCCAGTTCGTTTATTTTATCCATCGGTGCCAGGTTGCCATCCATCGAAAACACACCATCGGTAACAATTAACCTGAACCTCTGGGCCTGAGCTTCTTTGAGTTTTTCTTCCAAATCGGCCATATCGGCATTGTTGTATCGGTACCGCTGTGCCTTACAAAGCCTTACTCCATCGATTATTGAAGCATGGTTGAGCGAATCGGATATAATGGCATCGTGCTCGGTTAGCAAAGGTTCGAAAACACCTCCGTTAGCGTCGAAACAGGCGGCGTACAATATAGTATCGTCGGTGCCAAAGAAACCGGCAATTTTCTGTTCGAGCGTTTTGTGCAAGTCGGTAGTGCCACAAATAAACCTTACCGACGACATGCCAAAACCATGGCTGTCAAGGGCTGCTTTAGCAGCCTCAATAAGCCTTGGGTGCGACGATAGGCCGAGGTAATTATTGGCACAAAAGTTCAGCACTTCTTTTTTGTTTTCGACCCTTATAAGGGCATCCTGGGGCGAAGTTATCACCCTTTCGGTTTTGTACAGGCCGGCTTTCTTAATATTGTCGAGTTCCTGTTGCAGGTATTTTTTTATATTTCCGTACATTGCTTTGGCTATTAATATTTCGGTTTGAACTATAAAAATACTGAATGCTGCAACCTGGTAAATGATTTTTGTTTGAAAACCATTTTTTTCGCATTCCGGCATACTATTTGTAATTTCCAGAAGAAAACAATTTAACCAATACTCTATGAAAACTTTTTACCAGAAACCATCAGCCTTGTTCCTTGCCATTTTGCTTTTAGCAACAAGTTGCGCAAGCACAACCCTTATTGAGTCGATACCGCCCGGGGCAAAGGTTTACCTTAACGAGGACCATGTTGGCCAAACCCCATATTTAATGACCGACACAAAAATAGTAGGCACATGCACCTATTTAAAGCTCGAACTCGAAGGCTACGAAACACTTTATACCGACATTTGCCGGTTTGAAGAGGTGGATGTTAGCGCTGTTGTGGGCGGCTTGTTTGTATGGCCCCTTTTTTTATGGTCGATGAAGTATTATCCGGTACATACCTACGAACTAATGCCACTTAACCTGGAAACGGAGAACATGCCTGCGCCCGGTTTGTCGCCATCGGCAAAAGCTGCCCAGTTGCGCGAATTAAAATCGTTGCTCGATGAAGGCATTATTTCACAGGAAGAATTCGATGTTGAGAAAAAGAAAGTGTTGGAACAATAGCGAATTTTACAGAATCATTCTGGCATGATAGTTATTTAAAATTTCAAAATAATAATAAGATTAAAATGCAGGGCACGAAATTATTGAGTATTCCTTTCCATATCAATGTAAAAATCGATAAGGGCATTGTAATACTCAATATTTCTGTATTCTTTACGTTTTTCAGCCAGCGATTTTGCCTGCAACAATCCCCCCTGGTAATAACGGTGAAACCAGGGCACAACTGTTAACACGGCATCGAGTGCAGAAAGGTTTGCCAGCGAAAAAACATATAGCCCACCAAAGAGTGCCGTAAGCAAAAACGAGTTCAGTGCTGCTTCATATTCACCGATATAAAGTTGTCCAAAACCAGGGATAATGCTTAAAAACATTGGTAGGTTAACATTAAAACGATAATTTTTAACAGCTAAACAATATAGGGAATCGACTTTACAAGCAACAACATTGTCAATACAACCTATTGATTGTAAAAAATATTTATTCGACAGTTCAAAATCGCTTAACTGGTAATAAGCCAGTGCAAAATACAGATTAGCCCTTAACTTCTCTTTTTCTGAAATGCTATCGGGCAACGAAAAAAGCTCGGTAAGGGAATAGTTTGGTTCATTTGTTACGAGGTGCAAAAAAACAATATTAAATTTTGTTTCCAGCTTCATACTATCGGAACTGAACAAGTCGAACGCCAGGTTATAATAATATAAAGCTTTGGGGGCATCATGCATATTTCGGTAGCAATCTCCCAGCAGGAGGCATATTTCCGGATCGGAATTGTTCCCAAAAAACAAAACCCTTCTTAAATCGGTTATAGCATTTATATATTCTCCCTGCTGGTATAAAGCTTTGGCGTGTATTTTTGTTTCTTCGAGCGACTGGGAGAATAGGCCGACAAAAAAACTAAAAACCGCTATATGTAGAAATAAAAGCCTTTTCATACTCATCAAGTATCAGATGATCAAGTTCATGGTTTTTCTTATTGGCAGCTTTTGCAGCACCATATATGTTTCCGGTATAAAAAGAGAAACTAACGGCTCCCATAATCCAGCCGTAATAGCTTTTAGTACCTTTTTGACTAAATCCCCTATACGATTGCCATGCAGTAATTCCAACAAAAAGAAATGAAAAAAGGCCATCTTTCCAGTATCCGCTATAAACTTTTCCCGATCCGGGCATTATTGCAGACATTGCCAGGCTTAACCCGGGGCTTTTGTAATTAAGTTGGGCCGATTTTGCGGCAATATTTTTAAGCTGATATAATTCAGGATAGTTATTCATTTTCGTTGAATACTCGTTAGCCTGCCCCCAGTTTTTTTGAAAAACATATTTCGACATTAATAGATAATCTTTGTCTTTGGCGGTCAACGAACTATTTAATATTTCCTTTTCGAATATATTGTAACTACCATTTAATAATAAAAGTTTAAACCTTAACAATTCAAGGGTATCGTTTCTAAAATAGTGTGGAGAAAACTGATCTGAGGCCTTTTTACCTTCGGCATATTTGCCAAGCCTGATATAACTATCGTGCAACCTAATATTTGCCTGGGTATTCCCGGGGTAGAGAAAAAGAACGCGCTTATATTCCGGAAGGGCAAGCATAAATTCGCCGGAATTATATAAGTAATCGGCATACCTTAATGAGTTACTGTAATTAAACAAATCGGTGTTCTCTTGAGCTTTTATGTTCACAAAGAAACAAACGAACAAAATTAACTTAAAGCTATTTCTCATGATAATGCCAATCGCTAACCGGATCAATTAGTAATCTTTTTTCCTCATCAACCGGATAATTTTCCGGAGACATTCCGTTGCACCTCGAAAACCTGTCCCAGAAATTCAAAAGTCCTTCAAAAATCCCCTGGCTTTTAATTGCCATTAGGGCATACTCAGAACAAGAAGGGGTAAAACTGCAAGAACTTGCATCTTGCGAAGAAACATATTTCTTGTAGAATAGAAACAAAACCCCAAAGAACAAATCGTATTCCGATTGAAATTCTTTGGCCTTTAAAATGTAAATGCTTTCCTGCCGTACGGGCAGTTCAATCTTTAAATTGTTCAAATCGTTAACAGACTGGGCATTGCAAATAGTGCCAATTAACAAAACGCTAATTATGCCTATAGATATACTTATAGAACGAATCATTTTTATTACTGTTTACAACTATGTTTTTATAAGTTGTAATTTTTTTAAACTCACTGCCATCAGCCGAGGGGCTAAACTGTAACACACGCCCCGGGAATTGCATTCCTTCGACTAAAATATAGTCAGTGAAAATTTGTTTGCTTATAATGCTATCGCCAGGGCCGAAAGTTATAAGCCCATGCAGGTTATTGTTTTTTTGCGAAAGCAACAATTTCGATACCGGGCTGTTAACAAACTTGTCCCCCATAATCCAGGTACTGATAACCAATCCGTTTTCTTTTTCGACTTTCTCCAGCTTAAATGGTGTGTTTTTAAGCCCGAAATAGTCGAGTTCGCCCTTTAAAAACAGGCTTAGAACAGAAAAATCAATGAGGTTTCCCGACAATTCATGTTTTTTAACTTTCCCGGCACGAACCGTTATGGTGGCTGTATCGTTTATGATTAAAACTTCCTTTTCCGGGAAATAAACATCAAAAACTATTTGACGTTGGTTTATATCAAAATAAACCTTTCCCATCATGAGGTTTTCATAGCCGCTTGTGCTTTTTTCTTTTGTAGTAAAGTCAGCTTCTATTCGGTAATACAATTGTGAATAGGAAACAAGCGGAAATAAAAATCCCATGATAATTAAATATGCTTTTCGAAACTGTTTAATTACCACGGGAAATATCGTTAATGTACTTATATGTTTAATAAGTATAATATATTGGTGATGTTATTGCAGAGAAAACAACAGAGGCGCCTACACCAATCCAATATGAAAGTTTTTGGTCGCTGTCTTTATTTTTGTTAACGGCTATAACAAAAAACCCGATTGGGCAGCAAAGAAAACCCCAGAGAAAACCTTCCCATTGAAAAGCAAACTGCCCCTCTGATGAGGTACCCATACCATCGGTATTAATGCCCATCAAATCGTAGGTTTTACCGGCCTGGATATCAGATAAGGTAATAAAGTTGCTCTGAGAAACATAATTCTCTAGCGCTGTTAATTCAGCAAAATCATTGTTTAATTCTTGCTCGTTAACATCAAATAAATCTGCATTACCGGCAAAAGTGAAAACAGTTACAAATAACGCAACCGTAAGAAGTAATGTTTTTTTCATATTAATAAAGATTTGGTGTTTAAACAGCAACAAATATAACAAAACATATATGTAATCCAATAGTAGTGAAAGAATAAAATAATGGTTAAACCCTTTGTGAATATCACTTTTTAATGCTTTGACAATTTTAGCATAATTAAAAAACTGCACAGCTTTATATTGCTTAATCATTATTAAATTGAACTAGTGGGTGTTATGCTGCAAATCTAACATTAACGTTTCTTAACTTTTTTTAAGAACCAGCCTTATGCTTATTGCACTATTTTTGGTGTAGAAGTTTTGAATGCATTTAATCATGCAGGTTCTTGTTTATAATAGAGGTTTGTTTTAGAGGTTGTCATGAATATACTTGTTTGTGGCAACCTCTTTTTTTTGGTTTGAGAATAAGAAAATGGTTGAAGGTGAAGTGTACTAATCAAAATTTTACTGTTTACTGTTTACTGTTTGCAGTTCACCAGAACTTTAAACCAACTTTTGTTCATAATTCTCACACCGGGTAACATTCGTGCGGGCCAAACAATTGCGGGTAAAGTTTTCGTAATGCTGCCCTCGACTGGTAGCACAGGTCGCATTCGTCGAAGTAGCTTTCGGGCATATCGGTTCCATTGCTTACAGCCATTTCGTAAAGCGCTGCAGGCCCTTCTTCGGCTAAAAGTTTTAAAACCGGGTGTCCTGCTGCATTGTAGTGCCCGATTATTTCGTTAAAAGGCTGCTGGTAAACATTCCCAATAATAATGCCGTAACAAACCATAACATTTCCATAGGGGTCGATCCAAACCATGGCCGGGTTAAACGGTGAGCGCTGCCCTAAACAGGTATTTAGCTCAGTGCAATGGCCCCGGGGTATTCCTTTCTTTTTGGGCACATTAATATGGCAACCTTTGCCTATTGACCGCTCCATAGCACGTGCAACCGGCAGCCCAAACCCTTGATCGGCCAATTTTGTAATCTCTTCCGATTTGGCATTGACCAATGCGGAATTTTGAACACTCGTATGCAACCGTGCGCCCATAATGTACGAATGTGTTTTAAGCTGACCACTGCAAAGGATTTTTACCAGGTTTTGGGGCCCATCAATTGGCATTTGTTGCTGGTGGTAATAATCGGCCGACAAGGCAATGCCGGTAACGCCCAGTGCGGCTAGCTTTTGCACCAGGGGCATGGCTTTATCATAGTTTGCTGCCCAAAAAGCGTTAGTCGATATTCCAATATCTTTTTTAAAATAGTAGTGTATGCGCCCAATTATATCAAGCAGCCGGCTTTCGTCGAGAAATATTTCGCCCCCGCTCAGGTGCTGCCAGAACATGTGCCTGCCAAATTCGAAGCCGTTTAAAACCATATCGGCCAAACCTGGGTCCATATATTTTGAATGCGAACGGGTATCGAAAAAGCAATGCTGGCATGCCAGGTTGCAGTTATAGGTTGTAATCCAGGTTATGCCGGTAAGGGTTATCATGTGCCTGAGGGTATTAAATCGCAAAACCAAAAGCCGGTTTTAAGGCTGTTTTTCGTTGTTCCATAAAGAGCGAAGGCAGAATCTTTGCCCCCGCTCCAGTTAAAGAATGCTCTCTGGTTCATTCTCTAATTGTTTATTATGGCTAATAATAAATCTAATTGTTTCATTCTTTACAGCAGCCTTTTACTTGCCGGTGTTTTTGAATGCCGCGCCACTGGTGCCAATGCCGCAGGTATAAGTTCCGAGCAGGGTACCATCGTTCTGGTAACGTTTGAGGGTGCCCCCCGATTTATAATCGCCCGAAAGGGAAACAAATAATACACCCGAAACCGGATCGGCATGCAGCCCATAGGCGAAATCGCCCGACATTTCCTGAATGTCAAGGTTTAATCCGGAAACCGAAACCTTATAAATGCCGCCAAAAGTATAACCCCCGCCAATGAACATGGTCGAACCGTCTTTATCTATTTCGAGGTGCATGGGGTGTTTGTCGGCAAACAGTTCTAAAGTAGCAATAACCACATCAGATAAAGGGTCGATTTTATACAGATACGAAGGAGTGTGGCCTATTATTTCTGTCCAGTCGCTGTTATATAACTCGTTTCCGTACGATAGCACCCAGATACTTCCGTTTTTGTCTTCAACAATGTCTTTAGGGTTGTAGGGCACAACAATATGCGACAAAACGGAGTTGTCTGCTGTATTAATAACTGCAACAGTCGAATCGTTCGAATTTAACACGTAAAGTTTGTTGTTTTTTAAAAGCATTTTGTCCGGGCCATATCCATCGGTATTAATTGAACCTGTAACCGAAAAGGTGTTTAAATCTATTACTTTCACCGAATTGTCGCCCCAGCAACTTACAAAAGCAGTTTTGTTTTTTGCTACCATATAACGTGGTTGTGCAACCCCTGTAATGGTATTCTTCGTGCTAATCATGGTTTTTATGTGTGCTGCAACAATTTTATTGGAGTTATTAACCACAATAAATACACTATCGCCAGCAACAGTTAAAGATTGAACCACATCGCCCAATTGGTAGCCGTTTACTTTGGCGAAAACATCGTTGGTAACAATATCGTTGGTATTGCTGTAAAAACTAACCGATCCATTACTGCTTCCGAAGGCCCCCTCGTTAACAATAAAGACCCCGTCGGAACAGTCAATTGTATATGGCTCGTCCTTATTGCACGAAAGCAGGAAAAAACCGGTAAGCACTGTCGCTAAAATCCAGGTTGAAATTTTTCTAAAATTTTTCATTATTGTAATGTTTGTTTTAAAGTGAAATATTCATACCAAAACCATAATTTCTGAGGGGCTGCGCATATCCGCTCATAACCTGGTAATTGGTGTTAAATGCGTTATTTACTTTGAAGAAAACTGAAAATGGAAATTTACCCATTGAATTTCTATAGTTTAATTCGATATTGCCAAGCAAATATGCCGGCAGCTCATTAATAACATTTACATATCTTATGCTGTTGTACGTGCAGGCAAAAGAAACCCCAAACCTATAAACAGTAGCCGTAAAAGCCAGGTTTACTTTGTGTTTCGGAATATAAAAACCCTGGTAGCCCGATTTGCTCCGGAGGCTGTCAAAATATTGTGCATGGGTATAGCCATATAAAAAAGAAATGCCCACTTCGAGATTTTGTATTTTTTTCTGAACACTGCCTGAATATTCCAAACCAAGAGTTTTCGAATAAGTGATATTGGTGGGGATGTATTTCGAAGGCTTGCCAGGCACGTTATCTGGCAGCCATTTAATTAAATCATAAATGCTGTTACGGTATATGGTAATTTCGTTTTCTGAACGAAACAAATTGTTTTTGAAAGTGTAATTAATACCAGTTTCAAAATTATAACCATACTCGGGCTTTAGATTGGGGTTACCTTTTGCAAAAGCGTCTTCGGCCCAGAACAAATCGTCGAAAACAGGTAAGGAATAGTGTTTCGAAAAAACTGATTTGAAAACCAGTCCCCTGGCCAATTCTGCATTTGAGTTAAAGGAATATACAAAGGGTATTGAAGAACTTTCAAGAAATTCCTGCCGGCCTTCGAAGGCAAAAACCAGCCTACCGGCAACAGGGGCAATATTGTACCGGGCATACAAGGCATTTCGCAACCGGCCTGTAACGGAAGAATAACCCGATGAACTTGCATGTTCATAGGTGTTGTTAAAACCTATATTAATTGAGTGAAAATAGCTAAGTGTGTAACGGCACTCAATTTCGTTAATAAGCGATATAGACTGGTTATGGCTTTTGCCATTTTCAACAGACGGGCTTATGTAATCAACTTCATCGAAAAAAAGCCCGCTCCGTAAAAGAAGCGACCAATTGGCGCCATATCCTGAATATGAAAGGGCAGTTTTCGTGCTTCTATCGGTCTGATGAGCTGTGCCCGGCAATACATCGGTTATCGATGAAGGTATTTCCTTATCGAGTTGTGTGTACCAAAAATTGGTTTCAAGCCTCGATAGGGCACCAATTTTAAAAGCGTTCTGCTGCGATACCGATAAGCGTTTAAAAGCAGCATGTTCTAAGGTATTTATCGTGTTACCATATTTATACCTGAAATTATTGTTGCTATGTTGATAACCAATTTTTATTCTGCCCGAATATACTGGTGAAATATAGGCCAGCGACGACAACAAGCTTTTTTTGCCGAAACTTCCGCCTTCAAGGTTCAGTATGGGGTTAAACGTTTTTCGCCCAAATGCCAGCTTATCGCCTATAAAAATTGCACCGGTAGAAGCGCCACTGCCATACATAGTAGAAGAGCCGCCCGGTTGCAATGCGATTTCGTCGAAAAAGCCTGCCGGAAGGCAGGAAAAATTCATGGCGCCACTTGAGGGGCTGCGCAGGTTAAAGCCATTCCAGATTACGGCAGTATGCCTCGAACTTCCACCCCGTATGCATACACTGGCAAGCCCTTCGGGACCATACGAGTTTACCGATGCCAGGCTGCGCATCGCCAACAGTTCGGCAACCGATTGCGATGTAAAAGATGCCCTTATTGCCGAATCGAAAACAAATACCTTTGCCCCCGGGGTATATTTCCCAAACCGCACGCCGCGTGCTTCAACTTCCTTCAGCACAATAACTGTATCGCCAATATCGGCAAAAACCAGGCTGTTGTAAAAAAACAGCATTAAAACTGCATCGGTAAATTTCATCACAAATGATTAAATAAACACTAATCACTTGCAACTTAGGGGTTAAACGATAAAAGATTGTTTTAAGGCAACCATTACCTGCTTTTCTCCCGAAAGCTACATAATGAGAATAATTCTGATGGCAGGTCTTCTGACTCGCTCCCTCACAGGCGCCTTCCCATTTTATTCTTCGTAGCCTTGGCGAAGGAGGGTTGTATTCCTCTTTTTCCAATCTGCGAAAAATTTTATCCTGAATATTATCAGGAAACCCACCTTAGTTAAAGCTATAGCGGGCAATAGTGGCTGTTGAATGCCTGTAAGTACCGGAGCTCACAGCAGCGGGAACTGTCCGGGATTCACACCCGGTTCCCTATTAAGCTTTTCCCAAAATTTTGGGGCTGAGCACCATCGGACTGCAAGTTTAAGGCAAAAAAAATAACCGGCAAACAAAATATCGAAATATTTTTTTTGCACTGTTAAGATATAAAAGCAATGGTTTGCACGATTATGGTTAAATTTAGAAAAAATTTATTTGCTATGCGGGTTTCAACAGGTTTATCGCTGATAATATTGTTTTTCTGTGCCCAGGCTTCCGGAATTCAGGATAATCCGGCATTTTTGCCTTTACCTAAGGGCCTCACAAGTAATTCTGTATCGGCAATAGCACAGGATAAATACGGCTTTATGTGGATTGGCACCCTTACCGGTTTGAATGTTTACGATGGTTACCGGTACAAAACCTTCGATTTTAACCTGCTCGAAAATAATACCATCACCAACAGCCGTATTACCGATTTAAAACCAGCAGCCGATGGAAAATTATGGATAGCTACCTATGGCGGGGGCCTGAATTTTTACAACCCGGCAACACGCAGGTTCGACAATATTTTTCTGGGCAGCGGGGCCGACGATTTGCCAGCCAATAATATACTGGAAATATTTATTGACAGCGGCCAGAAGATTTTTGCCGCTACTGAAGCCGGCTTATTTGTGGTAACAAGCGACAGCCTAAAAAAGTATCATCAGCTAAACGATGGAAAACTTGCCAATACCATTGTAAATTGTTTAACTGCCGATAATATAGGCAACCTTTGGGTTGGTACCCAGGGCAACGGCTTGTTTAAAACCTGGTTCGACCAAAATGGGGTGTTTAATGCCGAATATGTCCCACTTGAAAACAGCTCCCCAAACATTAGGGCATTAAGTACCGACAATAAGGGAAATATTTGGGTCGGCTATTTCGAGAACGGGTTTTCCCAAATAATACTCAATAAAGGCAATATCAGGCAAATAGTGCATTCATCGGCACATAGTGTGTTTAAAGCCATCGACTATCTGCCCGTACAAACCATTTTTTGCAATACTAACGGCGAGGTATGGCTGGGCACCGAAAATGGCGGACTGGTTGTAATTGAACCCGATAATACCAGTTATAAGCTGTTTAAACACAATGGTGCCCAACCAGGCACACTGCCCGATAATTCGATATGGGCAATTTACCGCGACACATCGGGGATTATGTGGCTGGGAACATATAGCCATGGGGTTTGCCGCATCGACCCATATTGGAACAAATTCGATCAGTTTACTACAGAAATAAATTTCCTAAACAAATTTTTTTATTCCACAAATGTTACCTCATTTTCGCTTATCGAAAAAAACAACCTTCTTATTGCAACCGATGGCGATGGCCTCTTTAATTATTCCCTGCCCGACTCAAGAGGGCTTAGTTTAATAAATACAAGCTCGAAAAATGTGCTTAATATCTGCCGGTTCGACAACGAAATCTGGGTTTGTTCATGGAACGGGGGAATCGATGTTTTTACTGAACAGATGAAATTCAAAAAGCATTTGCTGGGCCGACAGGCAATATTTAATGTAATTCGCGACAACCAGGGTTTCTATTGGGCAGTTTCCTGGGGCAATGGCATTTTTCTGCTCGATTCTGAGGGTAACCTTGTACAAAACTTCTCGGCTTCCGATAAGCATTACCCCATTTTGAGCTCCAATGTTTTTACGGCCCTGGAAGACTCTGAAAACCGACTTTGGGTTGGTACCCTTAACGGACTGAACGTTATAACACATAAAAACGGAAACGATTTCACCATTAAGGAGTTTACCAGTTTGCCTTCCGATTCGGGAAGCCTGAGCTCAAATATTATCCTGTCGTTATACCAGGATTTGGAAGAAAACATCTGGATAGGCACCAGTAACGGTTTGAACAGGTATTCTGCCGAAAATGCCAGGTTCGAACGTATTGTAAATTTTCTTCCGGGTATAAGCTTTGAAATCCGTTCAATTCTCGAGAGCAATAACCATACTTTATGGCTGGGCACCAACAGGGGCCTGATACGCTATAATGTTTACTCAAAAAAAGCCAGGATATATAACGAAAGCGACGGGTTGCCCTTTCTTGAGTTCCGTGGAAACTCTGCCTATAAATTAAACAGCAATAAGTTTATTTTCGGCGGCAATGGCGGTGTAGTTATTTTCGACCCAAAACGAATCGAAGATAACCCAAAAGCTCCAAATACCATTATTACCGACTTGCGTATATTCAACCAGCCGGTAGAAATAGGTGAAAAATCGGTATTAAAAAAATCTATTACTGAATTAAGCGCCATTGAACTTTCGCATAAAATGAATGTTTTTACGCTCGAATTTACATCGACAAATTATACACGGCCCGAACAAAATACCTACGAATATATTCTCGAAGGGCTGGAAACAAACTGGAACAATGTTGGCAGCCAGCGCAATGCTACATACTCTAACCTCGAAGCCGGCACCTATGTTTTTAGGGTGCGCTCGGCAAACAACGATGGCGTTTGGGACGAAACCCCGCAGGAATTGTTAATAACCGTTACGCCCCCTTTTCATAAAACCTGGTGGTTTCGCTTTATTGTAATTATAGGTATTGGCTTGGTTATTTACCTGGTAGTGAGCATACGTATGAACGAACTTAGGCGCAGTGTAACTTTCAGCGATAATATGGCGCGGCTTGAAAAATGGAAGAGAATTCAGATTGAGCTTGAACAACAAAGAGAAAAACTGGGCTCCGAACTCGACGAACGCACTAAAGAACTTGCCGAAGTAAATTTGCAGATTGCACAGAAAAACGAAAAACTTTTTGCCGTTCACCAGCAAATTCTAGATATTTTGCCGAATGCCTCGCGCGAAAATTATAAAAAGCTGGTACAATTGCGCCGTTCGCTCGAAGAAGACATAAACCAGAAAGAAAACTGGAAAGCCCTGGAAACAGGAATAAACCTTTCACACGACAATTTCCTTCAACGATTTACCGAAAAATATCCAAAAATTACCCACAAAGACTTAAAACTTGTTGCTTACATTCGCATGAACCTGTCGAACAAAGAAATTGCCAGCCTGCTCAATATAACACTCAGAAGCGTTGAGTCGGGGAGATACAGGCTGCGCAAACGTTTAGATATTCTGAAAGATACCAACCTCAACGATTTTATCATGAGGTTCTGATATAAATAAACCTCATGGAACAATTGAAAAACATATTATTAATCGGACTGGGGGGCTTTATTGGCAGCATTGCCCGCTATTATGTGTCGAAGCTGAACTTATACTGGCATTTCTTTTCTATTCCGGTTGGAACTTTGTTGGTTAATGTTGCGGGCTGCCTGCTTATTGGCTTTCTTACCGGAATTGCCGACAAGAGTACCCTGTTGCCTGCCAGCTTGCGGCTTTTTCTTATGGTAGGGGTATGCGGCGGGTTTACTACTTTTTCAACCTTTGCCAACGAAAACCTTATGCTCCTGCATGCAGGCGAGCAGGTTTCAATTCTTGTTTACACGGCATTAAGTGTAATGCTGGGCTTTTTAGCAGTTTACCTGGGTTATGTAACCTCAAACATTTTATAACATGGAAACAAATGCGTACAGTGCCTTGAAAATATATGCCAGCTCAACCGACAGGCTTGGCTCCCAACTCTTATATGAGCACATAGTTTACCTGGCCAGGGAAAAGGGACTATGTGGGGCAACTGTTTACAGGGGTATTATGGGCTATGGGGCAAGCAACAAGCACATAAGCACTTCGAAATTTTGGGAACTTACCGAAAAACTCCCGGTGGTTATAGAAATTGTAGATAGAACCGATGTAGTTGAAGGTTTTTATAAATTAATTGAAGACAAACTGCAAAAAATGCAAAAGGGATGCCTTGTAACAATAGGACCGGTAAGCATTAAGCTGCAAAAATCGGGTATATAAAAGTGCCTGTTAAAAACAGCAACTTAGAAACTGAAGGAAAAAAATACTTTAGTATTCCTTTTTCATAGCAATTAAGTTTACATTGGCAAATCTCTACCCTATTGCAAGTTTTGAAATCTCCTTTATCATTATCCGGGTTGTTTCAGCCAATCCATAACGGTTTTGCCAGTGGTTGTGGCTTCGTGCATAGTGGTCGTCGATGCTGTCGGGCCACGAATCGGCTATTTCCTGCCTGAAATCGGGCTTATAAGTAACCCTGAACCCTGGGATATATTTTTTGATTTCGGCTTCGATTTCTGCCGGGGTAACGCTAAAACCGGCAATGTTATAACCATTATGGAAATATATTTCATCCTGCAGGGCACCCATAAGGGCAATAGTTGCCGAAACGGCATCGGGCATAAACATCATGGGCAAACGGGTATTTTCCCCCAAAAAACATTCGTAGGCCTGTTTGCGCACAGCTTCAAAATAAATTTCCACGGCATAATCGGTAGTGCCCCCGCCCGGCTCGGTTTTATAGCTAATTAACCCCGGGTACCTTATACTCCGCACATCTACCCCATAGCGGTTAAAATAATACTCGCACCAACGTTCGCCGGCAAGTTTGCTAATGCCATAAACGGTATTGGGCTCCATAATAGTTACCTGCGGGGTATTTTCTTTAGGGGTGCCAGGGCCAAAAACAGCAATTGAACTGGGCCAGAAAACCCTTTTTACTTCTTCTACCATACGTGCCGTTTCCAAAACGTTCATCAAGCTGTTCATGTTTATCGACCAGGCCTGAAGGGGCAATTTTTCTGCATTGCCCGACAATACAGCGGCCAGGTGGTATATTTGGGTAATTTTATGCCGTATAACAAAATGTATCAGGTGGCGGTCGTCCATTACATCGAGCAATTGAAAAGGGCCGCTGTCTTTTATATAAGCCGGGGCTTCTTTTATGTCGGTAGCAAAAACATGCCCGTCGCCATATTGTTTTCTAAGCTCCATGGTAAGCTCCGAACCTATCTGCCCGGCAGCGCCAATAATCAATATATTTTCCATAATATTGGATTAATCTGCCTGAAATTATAAAAAACCTTCCTGCCGAAGTATGACAAATTGCATAAGCCAATTTGACCGGCATTTCATTTTTGGTTCAACCCGGGTATTTAATGTGTATGTTGGAATTGCCTCCTATGGTATATTTTATGTACAAGTTATTGTATCTTTGCGGCAAATTCAATTTCACAAAAAAATGTCAGGAAAAGTACGCGTACGTTTTGCCCCCAGTCCAACCGGGCCTTTACATATTGGCGGTGTAAGAACTGCCCTTTTTAATTATTTGTTTGCCAAGAAACATGGTGGCGATTTTTTACTCAGAATAGAAGATACCGACCAGGTTCGCTTTGTGCCCGGAGCCGAAGAATATATTAATGAAGCGCTGGAATGGCTTGGGCTTATGCCCGATGAAGGTGTCCGGCAGGGAGGCCCTTTTGGCCCTTACCGTCAATCGGAACGGAAAGCAATTTATGTACCCTTTGCTGAAAAACTGGTTCATTCGGGCTGGGCATACTATGCGTTCGATACCCCGGAAGAACTGGAAAAACTACGCACCCAATACGAGGCCGAAAAGAAAACCTTTGCTTACGACCAGTCGGCACGGAATAAGCTCAATAACTCCTTAAGCTTGCCTGAAGCCGAAACCCGCCGGAAAATTGAGTCAGGCGAACCGTATGTAATACGTTTTAAAATGCCCGAAAACACCGAAGTTGAAACTACCGATTTAATTCGCGGACTGGTGCGCTTTAACACCTCAACCCTCGACGATAAGGTAATTTTTAAATCGGACGGGCTCCCTACATACCACCTTGCCAATGTGGTTGACGACCATGAAATGAAAATTACCCATGTTATACGCGGCGAAGAATGGCTGCCTTCGGTACCGCTGCATGTAATGCTTTACAGGGCATTGGGCTGGGAAGGCGATATGCCCCGGTTTGCCCACCTGCCGTTAATTTTAAAGCCAAGCGGCAAGGGCAAGCTCAGCAAGCGCGATGGCGATAAAGACGGGTTCCCGGTTTTTCCGTTGGAATGGAAGTCGCCCGATGGCGAAATTTCATCGGGTTATCGCGAATGGGGCTATTTTGCCGGTGCATTGGTAAATTTTCTTGCCTTGTTGGGCTGGAACCCCGGCACCGAACAGGAGATTTTTACCATAAACGAACTGGTTGAGTCGTTTTCCATTGAAAGGGTGAACAAATCGGGGGCACGTTTCGACCCGGAAAAGGCCAAATGGTTTAACCAGCAATACCTGAAAAAAACCAGCGATGGCGAACTGACAAAGTTATATCAGACAGTTTTAAAGTCGAAATCGGTGCATGCCGGCGATGAATTTGTCGAAAAAGTGGTATCGCAAATAAAAGAACGGGCAGTTTTTGTGTCGGATTTTTGGGAGCAGTCGTCGTTTTTCTTTATTGCTCCCGATAGGTACGACGAAAACACTGTTCGCAAATTCTGGAAAGAAGAAACACCACAACTTATTGGCCAATGCCTTGATATTCTTAAAAATGTTGAACCTTTTAGTGCTGTCGCAGCCGAAGGGGCAATAAAAGAATATATTGAGAAAAACCAACTGGGCTTTGGTAAAATTATGAACCCTCTGCGGCTGGCCATTGTTGGTGCCGCAAAGGGCCCCCATCTGTTCGATATACTTGAAATGATTGGCAGGGAAGAAAGTATCGCACGAATAGAAAAGGCGTTGAAAAGCTTATAGCCCCAATAGGGTTTAATAAAGGTAGCCAATGGGCGTTTGTGCCCAATTTGCTTTCTGAAAAACGGCACAATGTATATTGATATTCACAGGCATAGTTCCGACAGCGGCGACGCAGATGTGGTTTTGCGCAACGTTTTTCATAATGAGCATGGAAGGGTTTTATCGGAAAATTATTGCTCAGTGGGTTTGCACCCCTGGCATATAAATCGCGCAAGCTTGGTCCGTGATTTGGGCTTAGTTGGCAAAATGGCCTTGCAAAGCAATGTTCTGGCTATTGGCGAAACCGGGCTCGACAAAGCTGTAGATATCGATATAGAAACCCAGAGAGAGGCATTTCGGGCACAGGCAGAAATTGCGAAAATGGCAAACAAACCCCTTATTATACATTGTGTGAAGGCTTACGACGAACTGCTCTCTTTGAGAAAAAACAGCCGGCATAAACAACCCTGGATTTTTCATTGGTTTAATGCGGCACCACAAACAGCTTTCGATTTAATTGCTAAAGGTTGTTACCTTTCGTTTGGCATAACCCTTTTTAAAGAAGAGGGCAAAGCTTTTAAATCGTTCGGGCAGATACCCCTCGACAGGGTATTCTTCGAAACCGATGATGTTGGTTTGTCAATTAAGGAGGTATATGAAAAAGCTGCATTTTTAAGGAATATAACTATGGATAAGCTCATGGGGCAAATAAAGTTGAATTTTAAAAACTGTTTTGGCAAAAGTTTATGAACACACCAGATTGGATGGATCGGACAAGTTTACTGTTGCATGGGGCAGGTATAGAAAAGCTTGGCAGTGCAAAAGTTTTAGTTGCCGGCCTCGGGGGCGTGGGCGGGGCAGCTGCAGAACAATTATGCCGTGCGGGAATAGGGCAGTTGGTAATTGTCGATAACGATACCATACACGCCAGTAACATCAACAGGCAGGTAATAGCCCTTCATTCAACTATAGATAAAAACAAATGCGATATTATGGCCGAAAGGCTTTCCGATATTAACCCCCAGGCAATTATCAGGCCAGCTGACATATTTATTGATGGAACATGGGCAGGGGAAATACTAAAAGAAAAATTCGATTATGTGGTCGATGCCATTGACACCCTTACCCCTAAGGTTGAACTACTCGAAGCCTGCATACGCTCGAATACCCCGGTTGTAAGTTCAATGGGCAGTGCCGGGCGTATCGATCCCTCGCTGGTAAAAACCTCCGACATAAAAAACACCAGCCACTGCAAATTTGCCTATATCGTGCGCAAGTACTTACACCGAAAAGGTATCTACGAAGGCATAAAGGCGGTTTATTCTACCGAAGAAGTTCCGGCACATGCTATTGTAGAAACCGACGGATCGAACCACAAACGCACCATAGTGGGCACCATATCCTACATGCCCTCAGTCTTTGGGGCTTTCTGCGCTTCGGTTGTTATCCGCGATATTCTGTCGGGCGAGCCCGTATAACTTTTGTAAAGGTCCATAATTATTATGTATTAACAACCTTTCAACCTCCTCAACACCCAACTCCCTGGCTTCATCAAGCTGCACACGGAATACTTTTTCGGGCGACTGGTGAATGTTGTTGGTTATATCAGGTACCAATATGCCGGCAATTGAAACCAATGGTGTTAACAGCCCAAAGGCGATAAATAGTGGTTTGCTGTGGTCAAGTCCGTTTTCGTTGGTATGTCTTTTGCAGGTTTAAATAGCAAAATGATTTGTTTTTTTCCTAGTTTTACTAATAATTAATCGGTATCTCAAACAAATAATTACTATGCTCAAGCGTTTGTTTTTAAGTGTAATATACAGTTTAACAGTTATTTCGGGCTGCCATGCCCAGAAAAACATTACCCCCGAAGAAAAGCAATGGCTTATCGATAAAACCAAAGAAAGCCTTGTTTTTGTTGAAGGGGGCAGCTTTATGATGGGCGATGTTGGTTATATCGACAGTAATGGTGTACACCAGCTATTTACCAACGACCCCGATTGCCTGCCGGTGCACAAGGTTACCCTCGATAGTTTTTCTATTATGAAATATGAGGTGAGTTTTCGGGAACTCGATTTATATTTTAAAGCTATTAATGAAGAAATTTTACGCCCTGACTGGAGAAATGAAGAATACGCTCAACCACAATATGCGGCAAAATGGATGACCTGGTACCAGGCGCAGGAATATTGCGAATGGGTAGGTGAACTCATAGGTTACCCCATGGGCCTGCCTACCGAGGCTCAGTGGGAATATGCAGCCCGCAGCCGCGGGCTTACCGTTGCACATGCTACCGATAACGGAGAAATAATCTGGAATATTAATTATGCAGGTGAAGAATATCCCTGGTATGGGACACCTCCGGGAACTTTCCCTCCCAATCCGCTGGGTTTATACGATATGTCGGGTAATAAAGAAGAATGGGTTTATGATTGGTATTGGCCTTATTCCGATGAACCTGAAATAAACCCCAAAAAAGAAGAAAATAGTTACAGTAAGGTGGGGCGGGGATTTCACGATTTGTATGGCTCAGTATATAAACGTGCAGAACGGGATCCTATGAACTCGGGAGGCGGTAATGGATTTCGTTGTGTATGTAATTCCAAAGCAGTTGTGCAATAGACGATAAACTTACAATTTAGAAATAGCATTTACTACCTGCTGCCAGTCGTCGGTATCGCATAATAAATTGCTTTTAAGCCATGTTTCGTTTTGTTTCATGCGTTGGGCTTTATCGGCCAGTTGTTTTGGAGTGGATTTTACAGTACTGGATTTTCCTTCGCCGATATATGGGGCATAGCTGTTGTTCCCGGCGTTATATTCTGCCATGTGCTCAAGTGTTTCCTGCCAGTCGCGTATGCTGCTTATTCCTTTTTCGATAATAGCCAGGGCTGCTTTTTCGTAATTACGGTTGCGGTCGAACAACGCACCGGTAGCAGAAAAATCGTCGATTAAACTTGTGCGGTACTGGGTTAGCAGGTATAATATACGGCCTTTGGTATCGGGGGTTAAACGCTTTATGATTTCAGGTTCTTCGCTGAGCGATTTTACTAATTCATTAAGATCATCGGTTGATTGATTTTTAAGGGACCAGTTACGAATCAAATCATTTGCATTATCCAATAATTCTACAGCCTCTTTTAACACCTCATTACCCCCATACACCAACCCGGCCTGCAGTACTTTTCCTTTGCGCAAAAGTTCAACCGACCAGGCATTAAAAAGCTGGTAAACATTAATTTGAGATTCGTCGGGAGATACTCCATCACTTTTTAACCCGGTTTCAAAAAGGTCGATATAACTAAAGTCCTTGCTTGTGAGTTCGTGATGTACCAGGCACACAAAATCGTACAAATCGTTCACCCCTACCGTAAAGGAGAACGAGCCGCCATCTATAGGCCCTTTAGGTCGTTATTTTTTAATCTTTTTAAAGAACTATTTATTTTAATATCTAAACATTTGTGAATCAAAGTATTAATTTATAACTATTGTAAACCAGTTCTGCTGCGCCAACCAAACTGTGATTCAGGTCTTATCTTCTGATGATTTTTAATATATTTTACCTCACCTGTTTTCGCATTTACCCATATTCCAGTTAAAGAAACTTCTGGTATCTTAGGATTATTATATGGAGAAAATACATAAAAGCTATCGATTATAAAGAAAAGTGGCGAATTTCCTCCCTTTATGTCATTTTTATTACAAAAATCAATACATAACTTTCGTGCTTCTTCTTTTTTAATAGGTGATAAGTTTTCAAAACTGTTAAAAGCTTCTGTACCATAATGAATAATTTCCATATGTTCCATTTGATTCTTTTTACTAAAATTATTACATGCAAAAGCAGTATAAATTAATATAATAATGAATAATCTCATAAATAATATTTAAGGATTCCAGTCAATACTTTCAGGCTTTATTGTTGTTATTGTTGGCTTTTCATTTAAGTGTTTTGCTGTTGTACTTCTAACTCCTATTTCAATATCGCTCAAAATTCCAGACGGTTTTTGTGTGGCATCCGGAATAAATATGCCACCTGCTTGCAAAGCAGTTTTAACTGTTGTTGTACACTGTTCTCCCGTCCATGGATAAACGCTATAAGCCTTCAAATGAGCATATCTATTTTCCCACCAATCTTTCATTTTTTTTGATTGTTCTTCAGTAACGTAAAATTCGATTTTTTTTACTTCACCATAGACGTTGTTTTGATCCCAAGGCAAAGAGATAAAACTTAATATTTGATTTAGAGTTACACTATTTGCAGATATCCCATAATAATCTGCAATAACTTCACCCCACCATGGCCGTCCAGGGGAAAATTTATAACTTACGTCTCTTAATGATAAGTTTACAATGTCATTTTTATCACCATCCTTATTAAAATCATAGTCATATTTTTTCTCATCCACAGTTCGTGTTCTATAATCAGGACCATAATCATAAAAATTGTCACCTATTGCCATTGCGGTATGACCAGCTAATCCTTTTGCACCCCAGCCAGTCTCTTTTGAATGCGGCAACTCAATAATAATGGTTATTTTTACCTCTCTCTCAAATATCTTTAGAAAATCTTCTTTTTTTAAAGGTAATTCTTTTTCAATTTTTCGACCCTTTATGTCAGTAGTTATCTTAAAGTATGTTTCAATTGTCTTATCAGGTTCATATTTGGATGCCTCAAACCATTTATCCTTCAGGGTTAATTCCAATTCAGCAATATTGTTTTTGACATTAGCTTTAAAAGTATTATCCAATTCATCATCTGGGTTTATTTCTCCATCATAATCATATAAGGAAAATTTTAAAGTTACATTATCTTGAATATCCTTTGTTGAAACTGTAAACTTTACCTTATCACCAAAAAATGCTTCATTAATTTTAGCTTTTGTATTCATATCTGACCAAAAACCATCAATTATTTCAGGTTTTAAAACATTTATACTTACACTCCGACTTAGACCAGCAACTTCGATTCGAAAAGTATTAATTCCCATTTTTATTCAATTTTCCTGATTGACAACTTCGAGTTCTATTTGCTCTTTATCCTGTCTAATCATAAGACCTTTTAAAGTATCATTTTCAAGTAATTTGCCTTTGTACTTAAAATCATGTGTTTTATCATCAAGATATAAATCCAATTTTTCACCAATCAGATTCTTAGATTCAATATTGAGATAAATCCTGTCCCCATCTGTAAAATCATTAATTTCATTTTGTTGACTATCAGTAATAAAGCACCTGATTAATTGCTTTTCATCATTCTTGTTTTCAGTAAGAATGGCCTTGTAAATAACACTTGGACCAAAAGCAACTTTCGACAAGTCGGTAACCTTCCAGCTTTTTTCGAAAACTACATGCTTAAACCGCAGTATGCCGGGCGATAGGGTAAGCCATATACTTAATGGTTCGGGGCTGTCCGCGTCGAAATACTCATAATAATTTACACAATAGCAATCCCAGAATTCGAGGTCAGCAAAGCGGCTCATGCCGTCGTGTTTGTAAAACCTTATATACCCGTTTTTCATCATGGTGGGCGACACCATCCATTCAAAGAACATATTTTCGTGGGTACTTTTTATTTTGATGTTTATTAACCCCCCTTCGGGGTTTTTGTTGGGCCTTTGTATCATATCGATGCTTTGCCTTACCAGTATATCGGCATTTAGCACTGCCCGTTCGGTATCATCTAAAAACAATGTTGCCTGAAAACTCATAATAACGGTTTGGGTATCATATAAAACATAATCTTTTGCGAATGTATTATTAGTTACTCTTATTTTACCATGCTTCCGTTTGACACATTCGTGGCAGGCGATACAAACTTTAGCGTGCCATCACTGTCTTCGGCCATAAGTATCATGCCCTGCGATGTTATGCCTTTTAGCTCGCGGGGTTCGAGGTTAACCAATATACATACCTGCCTGCCCACAATGCTTTCGGGTTCGAAGTATTCGGCAATGCCCGATACAACGGTACGTTTGTCAATACCGGTATCAATAGTCAGTTTCAATAATTTTTTGGTTTTGGCCACTTTTTCAGCTTCGAGAATGGTGCCGGTACGGATATCCATTTTCGAAAAATCGTCGAAACTTATGTTTGGTTTTTGAGGTTCGGCAATAGTGTTCCGGGCCTGGTTTTCTGTTTTGGTTTTCTGCAACTTCGCAACCTGAAATTCAACCTGGCTGTCTTCAATTTTTTCGAACAGCAATTCCGGTTGGTTAACCAGGTGGCCGGGCAAAACATTTGAAGATTTATCGCAATTTTCCCAGCTTATGGCGCTGATGTTCAGAAAACTGCGGAGTTTGTTGGCCGTATCAGGCAAAAATGCCTCAATTATGGTCGATAGGTTTGCGGTAATCTGTATCGATATATTCAAAATGGTTTTTACCCTTTCTTCGTCGGTTTTAATAACTTTCCAGGGTTCGGTATCGGCCAGGTACTTATTACCGAGCCGTGCAAAATCCATAACATACTTTAAAGCTTCGCGAAGGCGAAAATTTTCAATGCTTGTTTCAACCTGCTCCTTAATGCGGGGCATTTCGGCCAGTGTATCCTTGTCGAATTGGGCCAACAGGCCACATTCGGGCACAATGCCCCCGAAATATTTCTGTGTTAGCACCAGGGTGCGGTTTACAAAATTGCCCAAAATAGCTACCAGTTCGTTGTTGTTCCTTGCCTGAAAGTCTTTCCAGGTAAAATCGTTATCTTTTGTTTCGGGAGCATTGGCACATAGGGCATAGCGTAAAACATCCTGTTTGGCGGGAAATTCTTCGAGGTATTCGTGCAGCCACACTGCCCAGTTGCGCGAGGTTGAAATTTTATCGCCCTCAAGGTTTAAAAATTCGTTTGCCGGAACATTTTCGGGCAGTATAAAGCTGCCTTCCGCCTTCAGCATCGAAGGGAATATAATACAATGGAACACAATATTGTCTTTCCCGATGAAATGTACCAGTCGGGTATCGGCGCTTTTCCAGTATTTTTCCCAGTCGGGGGTAAGTTCTTTGGTTGCAGAAATATAACCGATAGGGGCATCGAACCACACATACAATACTTTGCCCCCGGCCCCTTCAACAGGCACAGGTATGCCCCAATCCAAATCGCGGCTTACTGCACGGGGCTGAAGGCCGGCATCGATCCACGATTTGCACTGTCCGTAAACATTTACTTTCCAATGCTGGTTTTGTTCCAGTATCCATTCTTTCAGCCAGGGTTCGTATTTATCGAGTGGCAGGAACCAGTGAAGGGTATCCCGTAATTCGGGAGTACCCCCCGACAGCATCGATTTAGGGTTTATAAGGTCTGTGGCATTCAGTGATGTGCCGCATGCTTCGCATTGGTCGCCATAAGCCCCTTCTTTTCCACATTTCGGGCACGTGCCTGTAATATACCTGTCGGCCAGAAATTGCTGTGCCCCGGTATCGAAGTATTGTTTAGTGGTTTTTTCAATAAACTCACCTCTATCGTAAAGGGTTTTAAAAAAATCAGAGGCTGTCTGGTAATGTGTTTTTGAACTTGTACGCGAATAAATGTCGAAAGAAATGCCAAAATCGTTAAAAGCCTTTTTATTTATCGAATGGTACCTGTCAACCACATCCTGGGGGCTAATGCCTTCTTTACGTGCTTTAATTGTAATGGGCACCCCATGCTCGTCAGAGCCGCAAACAAACACTACATCGCGGCCCCGCAGGCGCAAGTAACGTACATATATATCGGCAGGGACATATACACCGGCAAGGTGGCCAATATGTACAGGCCCGTTGGCATAAGGGAGGGCAGCAGTAATCAGGTAGCGTTTATATTCTTTCATAATACTAATTAATGTTTACGATTTACTAAATTTGCAGAAACATTTAACCATCGGTTAAAACTTTGCCGTGTAAATTTGCTTGCGCAAAGATATCTATTTCGGTTTATCCAACGAAAAAAAACTATATGCCAGCTCTGCTCAAACCACCCCTGTTAAAACCCGGCGACCATGTAATTATTATTGCCCCGGCAGGTTTTGTTAGCGACGATTACGTACATAAAGCTTCAAAGATATTCGAATCGTGGGGGCTGAAAGTACTTCACGGAGAAAACCTTTTTATGCGCCATAACCAGTTTTCGGGAACCGATAAACAAAGGTTGGCCGATTTACAGGAAGCCCTGGACAATGACGAGGTTTCGGCTATAATTTGCGCCCGGGGCGGGTATGGAACATTGCGCATTGCCGACAGGTTAAACCTTTCGCAGTTTATAAAAAAGCCAAAATGGCTTGTGGGGTTTTCAGATATTACCGTATTGCATTCAATTTTAACGAAACTGGGCATACAATCGGTACACAGCCTGATGCCAATAAATTTTAGCAACCTGCCGGAAAGCGCCATGCCAATTGAACTTTTGCGCCAGGCCCTGTTCGAAGGCCGGCTCAACTATACACCAGCACCTTCGGCATACAACAGGCAGGGCACCGAAAAGGCAGTTGTTACCGGTGGAAATTTATCGCTGCTCTACGCCCTTACGGCTACCCCCTTTGAAATCGATACAAGAAATAAGGTACTGTTTATCGAAGATGTAGGCGAACAACTCTACCACCTCGACCGTATGGTTCAAAGCCTGCGTCTTGCCGGTAAATTTGACCAGTTAAACGGGCTCATTGTTGGCGGGCTGTCGGAAATGGAAGATAAAAACACTCCTTTTGGCCAAACCGCCGAAGAAATTGTGGCCTCGGCAGCCCAGGGGTACGATTTCCCGGTGGTATTTGACTTCCCGGCCGGCCACATCGCAGAAAACTGCCCGGTTATTCTAGGTTCCGAAGCAACCCTCGAAGTTACCGTCAATTCTGTGAAAATAAGTTTTGCATAATGGCCGATCACAATTTGCTGGGCAGCAGGGGCGAAAAGCTGGCTGCTGAATTTCTGACGGCCAGTGGTTATAAAATACTTGAAACCAACTGGCGGTGCGGAAAGAAGGAAGTAGACATAGTTGCACAAAAAGAAACTATTGTTGCCTTTGTTGAGGTAAAAACCCGTTCAACAACATATTTTGGCTTGCCCGAAGAAGCAGTAGCCACAGCAAAACAAAAACTACTGGTGGAAGCTGCCGATGAGTACATGCAACTATTGGGTTTCGATGCAGAAGTAAGGTTTGACATCATTTCAATAATTCTGTCGGGCAACAATTATACTATAAGGCATATAGAAGAAGCTTTTATACCTTTGGCAGAATAATACCTCAATTGAAGGAATACAAGAAATGCCGATATGAATATTGAACAACTGCGCGAATATTGCCTGTCGAAACCCGGGGCAACAGAGTGTTTCCCCTTCGACGAAACAACCCTTGTTTTTAAGGTGGGGGGCAAAATATTTGCCCTTACCGATTTGGAAGGCGATTTAACCATAAACCTTAAGTGCGACCCGGAAACTGCTATTTCCCTGCGCGAACAGTACAGTTTTGTGCTTCCAGGTTACCACATGAGCAAAAAACACTGGAATACCATAATTATCGATGAAAGGGTAAACGATAAATTACTTTGCAGTTGGGTTGATCATTCTTTTGGGCTGGTATATAAAAGCCTTTCGGGCAAAATTAAAAAAGATATAGCTTATAAATAATTGCCCTTCAGCTTAATTAATAACGAATTTTAAAATATAATTCTATGTTTATAAAAAAAACAAATCCCGTCATCCGGCTGTTTATGAAATATTTCCTGCAAGGCTTATTGTTTATTGCCCCTGCCGGAATAACAATTTATGGCGCCTTCCTGCTGTTTAAGTATATCGATGGGTTTGTTGTCGCCCCAATAGCAGAATATTTGCCAGTAAAAATTCCGGGCCTTGGAATATTTTTACTGGTAGTGCTTATAGCACTCCTGGGTTTTGTCGGACAAACCTTCTTCATTAAACCTTTGCGCATCTTCCTCGATAAATTTATGGAATCGTTGCCGGTGGTAAAAACCGTATATACTGCACTAAAAGATTTGCTCTCGGCCTTCGTCGGCCAGGAAAAAAAATTCAATAAACCGGTTTTGGTAAAGGTAAACACCATTTCGGAACTTGAAAAAATAGGGTTTATAACTACCGAAGATCTGTCGGACCTGGGCATAAAAGATAAAGTATCGGTTTATTTCCCCCATTCCTACAACTTCTCGGGCGAAATGTTTATTGTACCTGTAGAGCATGTAAAACCCTTAAATATACCGCCAGCCGATGCCATGAAATTTGTAGTTTCGGGGGGCGTTACCAAAGTATAGGCATATTTTCGTGCTTAAGCACTGCACCAAAAGTTTGTGGCAGTTTTAAAGAAACTCTTTACTTCATTGTTTCTATACACGGCAATTTCATTATCGCCGATTTTATTTATATTTTTTATAAATACCATTTATATTTGTGGCTCCTAAAAAATTTCAATTCATTTAAAACAGCATAATTGCACAAAAATGGGAGTTAACAATGTTGTTATTGAACGTCTAAGCGAAAAGGTAGTAGGCCATATTGTTGAAATTATACAAAGTGAAAAAGCCAAAGCCGACAAGCCATTGCGTAAAGTATGTGAGCAGTGCATACGATATATCACCTTTGAAAAGGTTAAGGAGGAAGATACTGAAAAAAGTATCGATATTATTGAAAGTAAATTATCGGAAGGAAACGAATTTTATTGGTTGTTACTGGCTATATTGTATGACGATTTGGAAGATGACACCCATGCTTTTGAATATTACGAAAAATTTGCGGAAACAAGGCTTGCAGAACATTTCAGTAATGAATTGAAGGATTTTATATTAATGGCACGTTTCTTTGAAATGGCCGACTGCCGGTACCTCGAACAGACAGGGAGCGTTTATATTGAAAAATACAGCGAAGGCATGGCCACAGCAAGCTTTTTTCACCATTTGTCGGAAATTGCCCCTCCAAAAGAATACAGCAATGTTTATTTAAAACTGATTGAAAAAGCAAAACAGCTTTATCCCGATGATTATACCATCGACTCGTTTGCCGGATATGTTTTTCATTCGGTTGGCGATTATAAAAAAGCACTTGGGGCGTACTTTGTGGTAAAAGAAAATCTTGAAAAAGAAACCGGCCACCCCTTGTATAATCTAAACATGGCTTCGGTATGGACCAGTATTGCAAATTGTTACCTTAAGCTCGAAGACGCAACAAATACGCTTGATTCGTGCGGCACAGCGCTTGACTACAACAAAAACTCCGAAGAATTTTCGATATTGCACACCATTCTATGCAAAAAAGCCGGCGCATACCTATTATTGGGCGACAGGGAAGCTGCCCGCGAAATTATTGAAACAATACTCGAAGAAACCCCAGACAATACTGAAGCCCTTGAACTACTAAGTAAAATATAAAAGAGCAATTTGCTGAAAACAAAATAACCCTAAAGGTAGAGGCACTGGTAAGGTGTGTCTTGGTCAACGCTCACCTTAAAGCTAATACCTTTTTCAACCCTGAACGATTCGAACTTTTTATATTCTTTCCAATCGCTGTCAGCAGGTTGTTTTACATTCATTTTTCCTGAAATAACGGTCATTATTTCAACAGTGGAAGTTCCGAATTCATATTCCCCGGGCGCAATAACGCCAACGGTAGCTTTTCCATCGGCGCCTTCATGCCCCAGCGATACTACTTTTCCGTCAAAATATTGGTTAACTGTAAACATACCCGGTATTATTTTTTGTATTAAAAAGCCCGACAAGTAAACTTATCGGGCCAAACCAGAGGTTCCGAGCGGAGTCGAACCGCTGTACAAGGTTTTGCAGACCTCTGCCTAGCCACTCGGCCACGGAACCATTTCTGCCGGTTTTTTATCTGGCCAAAGATTTTTTGTCCAAAAATAACCGGGTTGCAAAGATAGAAATATTTTATAAAAATCAACTTTTTGACAGTTATAAATTCAGAAGTTATTTTTCGGCATACTTATCGAGGCAGTGCGGACAAATACAGTCGGTGTATTTTTGGTTTAAAACCAGAAATTCCCGTTTATGAAGGTTAACTTTCTCACACCAGCAATCGTTGTTGCCATCGCAGGTAAAAAACCTGCCGCACGATGGGCAACGTTTTAGTTTTCCTTTCATTTCCCCCTCCATTTTTCAGTTACAATGCTTGCCGATTGAATTTTTCCACCAACCGGCGGGTTTATCTTCATCAGTTTAATTACAGCCCCATTGAGAGCGCCAAATTCTGCCATAAGGCTTTTAAGAATACGCCCGGCTACATGCTCAATTAATTTCGAGGGCTTGTCCATTTCATGCCTGATTACCCTATATGCTTCAGAATAATTTATTGTATCGGCCAAATTATCGGAAACAGCTGATTTGGCAATGTCGAAATGCAATTCGACATCAACAATATACCTGCCGCCAATATTTTGTTCTTCGTCCATACACCCGTGAAAGGCATAAAATTCCAATCCTTCGAGAACTATTTTGCCCATTTTATTTTTTCGGTCAAAATTAATCTATATCGTAAAAGAAACACGGGCAATGAGATAAAATAGTTATTTTTGCGCTTTCAGTTGAAAAAGCACTGGTATGTGCCAAACAAAATTGCAGTTAACAGAATAAAAAGAAACATGAGCCAGGAAGAAAATGCCAAGCCTCTGAATTTTATTGAGGCCATGATTGAAGAAGATATAAAATTGAACAAACACGGGCGCAGGATAAATACACGCTTCCCCCCTGAGCCAAACGGATATTTGCACATTGGCCACGCCAAGTCGATATGTCTGAATTTCGGGCTGGCGAAAAAATACAACGGCATTTGCAACCTGAGGTTCGACGACACTAATCCGGTAAAAGAAGATGTGGAATATGTCGATTCTATAAAGGAAGACATCCACTGGCTGGGTTTCGACTGGGAAGGCCGGGAATATTATGCATCCGATTATTTTTTACAGCTTTATGAATGGGCAGAACTGCTTATAAAAAAAGGAAAAGCCTATGTTTGCGATCTGGCTGCAGAACAAATAAGCGAAATGCGCGGTACGCCTTCGGTACCCGCAGCCCCCAGCCCGTATCGGAACCGTTCGGTTGAAGAAAACATCGAACTTTTCAGGAAAATGCGGGCAGGCGAATTCCCCGAAGGTTCGAAAACCCTGAGGGCAAAAATAGATCTGGCCTCACCAAATATGCACATGCGCGACCCGGTTATGTACCGCATTATTTATGCCGAACACCACCGTACCGGAAAACAATGGTGCATTTACCCGATGTACGACTATGCGCACGGACAGAGCGATTTTAAGGAAGGTATTACCCATTCGCTTTGTACCCTCGAATTTGAAGTACACAGGCCATTGTACGACTGGTTCCTCGACAATATTATCGACGATGCAGAGGTAAACCGAACACGCACACGCCAAACCGAGTTTGCCCGGCTAAACCTGAATTACACGGTAATGAGCAAGCGGCTTTTGCTGCAATTGGTAAAAGAAAACCATGTGCACGGCTGGGACGATCCGCGCATGCCAACCATTTCGGGCCTCAGAAGACGGGGATTTACCCCTGAATCGATACGTAACTTTGCCGAACGTGTTGGTGTGGCAAAGCGCGAAAACACTATCGATGTAGGCTTGCTCGAACATTGTGTAAGGGAAGATTTAAACCAGAAAGCCCAAAGGGTAATGGGGGTATTAAACCCCTTGAAAGTGGTTATCGAAAATTACCCCGAAAACCAGGTTGAACAACTCGACGCCATAAACAACCCCGAAGACGAAAGCATGGGCACGCGAAAAGTACCCTTTACTAAAACTTTGTATATTGAGCGCGACGACTTTATGGAAGAACCCCCAAAAAAATTCTTCCGACTGGCACCGGGGCGAGAAGTGCGCCTTAGGTATGCTTATTTTATTACATGCAAAAATGTTGTAAAAAATGATTTGGGAGAAATAACCGAACTAATCTGCACATACGATCCTGCATCGAAAGGCGGAAATTCGCCCGATGGGCGCAAAGTGAAAGCAACCCTGCACTGGGTTTCAGCCACCGAAAATGTAAAAGCCGAAATAAGACTTTACGACCGGCTTTTTAGCAAAGAAAACCCTTACGAAGTGCCTGAAGGCCGTTCGTTCCTCGATAATATTAACCCCGAATCGTTGAAAATTACAGAAGGGTATATCGAACCTTTTGTAAAAACCACTTCGGAAAAACATTTTCAGTTCGAGCGCCTGGGATACTTTTTTACCGATTATGACAGTACTCCCGAAAAGCTTGTGTTTAACCGTACGGTTGGCCTTAAAGATTCGTGGTCGAAAATTTCTTCGTCTCAGGAATAATTTTTACGAAAAAAGGTTTAAGGGTTTCTCCTTTATGTTTTTTTTGTATTTTTGAGCCCTCAAATTGCCTTGTGGTGTAATTGGCAACACGTCTGACTCTGGATCAGAAGAGTCCAGGTTCGAGCCCTGGCAAGGCAGCAAAAACAGAATTGAGTTTGAGATTAGAGACTTCCATGCAGGGAGTCTTTTTTTTTGTAAAGCAGTGTGGGAAATCTAAATTTGTTAGACTGGTGTATTTGTCCGAATGGTTTTAAGTACTTTTTTTTAGATTTTTATTAGTGCTGTAATCCGTTGCTTTTCGTTTATCGGCTTTTGAGAGTTCCATGTAGATTGATTTTTTTAGCGAACCGGTATTTTCTGAAATTGTTTTTAATTGCTGATGCAAAAAAAGTAAATTAATAAAATAAAATTTAGCTATGGGAATGTACGATATTGTTAAGGTTTCGGGAACAATGCTTCCTGTGGGCCCGGTAATTCGTAACCGCATAAAAAAGGAAAAAACCGAATGGCAGACCAAAGATCTTGATAATTCTCTTTCGCAACTGCGTATTACAAACAAGGGCAGGCTTATCGAAACCATAGGGGACGAAAAAGCCGATCTCGATTTTCATGGCATTTTTGAGTTCCACAGTAATGTTGGGAAAACATGGTATAGTTTTCTTGCAAAATTCACCGATGGCAAGCTTACTGGCATTGTAAGGCTTAAAAAAGGATTAAAATATACTTGGCCCCCTAAACCGTTAAATAGTTTTCTTAAGAATGAAAACACGAGTGATAAACAAAAAAAGAAACAGACCGATTAACGTTATAACAAAACTTAAACATCGGCATCCTGAAGGAAACCACAAGGAATTCTTTACTTACGATTTGCTCGGGTATAGCGATTTTTGCGACTGTTACTTTACCGGAACATTTCAGAATCAGAGGGTGCTTTTCAATGCTGCATTTACAACCCTGCGGCTACATGCTTACAATATTTTGGGCGAACTTGTTGACAAACAAATGGATGAACGCTTTCCCAACAGGTACGATAACCATAAAGATTGGAAAGAAATGGGCGATATAAATGAATGGTTTAACGGCCCTGAAGAAAACCGGTACAAAAACTGGCCATTGCAGCAAAAATACAACAGTGAGGAAGATGAGATACGGCAATCGATACTAAAGGATGAAATTGAAGTACAACCCTATATCGAAGTCTTGCCCGATTACGAATTCGGGGTTGGGATACATGGCGCTTTTCCGTGTACAACATTTGAAAAACCTTTACTGCTGGAAATTATAAAGTTAGTTCGCACCCAAATAATTTCGGAATATTTACAACCGGTTTTTTTCGGTGAAAAACAAAAATTTTACTCCCAAGACATTGAACATATACAGCACTCCACCCCTTTAATTATAAAACGCAGTTAGTATCCGGTCAATTGCCATTCCGAACAAAGTGAAGAATCTATTCTTATGAAAAACAGATATTTCGCATTCGCTCAATATGACAATCAGTATTTAAAATATTAGCAAACGATGCGAAAAACGCCTAAAATTGACGTTTTTCATTTTTTGTCACAATACAAAATCAATATCGCATTTCAGTTATTATTTTGTATATTATAACTTTTGAAAAAAAAATGCGTATTTGCAGAGAAACTACAACGACTATGAAAATATTTAGAGCCAACACGGCTATACTGGCATTGGCATTATTTGCCGCCTCATGCGAAGTAGAAACACCACAAAGGTATTTTGAGGTAAACGGCAGAAAAGCAAAAGTAAATGTAGCGTTTATGGACACCTGGGGCACCAGCAGCGATTTAAAATCGCGTTGGTATGCCATATCTTTTCGCTCCGAAGAAATTGAACCTGAAAATTATATTACTTTCTTTATCAGCTCTTTTACCAACGAAACCGATATATTGGCCGAAGGCACTTATGAATATGATTATTTGGGCGGCACAGGCTTTTTCTCCGATTTATCGTTGGGATACGGCATAAGGTACGATTACCTTGGAATACCTACAGGTACCCGGTTTGATGAAGATGTTGCTGCTTTTTCCGGTACCATTACCGTTGAACGCGACCGTAACAACCGCTACAGGTTTGTTTTCGATATTGAAGCCGACTACGACAACAGTTTATATGCCATTACCGGTGAATATAACGGCACGCTGGTACTTAACAAAAATGTAGTTGACCTAGGCACATATTAACAATGTAATTCTCTTGTGAAATATTGAACCGGAAAAAAAACATTCAAAAAGTACTTGTTATCTGGATGTTCCCGATTAATTTTCCACCAAATTGAAATCGAGTTGTTTTTTAGCCAGGTTTGTGCGCAATACTTCAACTTTTACCTTGTCGCCAAGCTGGTATATTTTTCCTTTATGTTTGCCAATTAACCAGTAATTGTCTTCGTCGTATTCGTAAAAATCGTCGTCGAGTTCTCGCACCGAAACCAGCCCCTCGCATTTGTTTTCGATTATTTCAACGAAAATACCATACTCCGATACACCCGAAATAATACCTTCGAACACCCTGCCAATTTTATCCATCATAAACTCAACCTGCTTATATTTTATGGAAGCCCTTTCGGCTTCGGTGGCAAGCTGTTCCATTTCCGAGGAGTGCTGGCAAAATTTTTCGTACTTTTTCTTGCTTTTCGATTCGCCGTTATTCAAATAATGGTACAGCATGCGGTGTACCATCATATCGGGGTAACGGCGAATGGGCGATGTAAAGTGGGTATAATAGTCGAATGCCAGTCCGTAATGGCCGATGTTGGTGGTGGAATATTCGGCTTTTGCCATGGAGCGCACTGCAAGGGTTTCTACCAGGTCCTGCTCGGGCTTTCCTTTAACATCGGTAAGTACTTTGTTTAGCGTTTGCGAAATATTGCCGCTGGAATTGGTGAGCAGCCTGTGCCCGAATTTTCCGAGTATGCGGTTAAATTTTTGCAGTTTTTCAGGGTTTGGCTCATCGTGTACACGGTAAACAAATGTTTTCTTTTCTTTATTGGGTTCTTTCTTGCCAATATAAGTGGCTACCTGTTTATTGGCCAGCAGCATGAATTCCTCTACCAGTTCGTTCGAAAGGCCATGCTCACGGAAATATACACGCAGTGGTTTCCCGCTTTCGTCAATATCGAATTTAACCTCGTCGCGTTCAAAAGATATGGCCCCGCCTTTAAATCTGTAGGCACGAAGTTTTTGGGCTAAGTCATTCAGTTTGAGCAATTCTTCGGAAAATTCACCCTTTCCGTTATCGATAATTTCCTGTGCCTCCCTGTAGGTAAACCTGCGGTTCGAGAATATTACTGTTTTGCCAAACCACTCATCGTAAAGCCTGGCATCGTCATCGAGTTCAAATACTGCTGAAAAGCAAAGTTTTTCTTCGTTTGGGCGCAGCGAACATATAAAGTTCGACAGCCTTTCGGGCAGCATGGGCACAACCCTGTCGACCAAATAAACCGATGTGGCCCGCTCAAGTGCCTCATCGTCCAAAACCGTTTTTGCCTTAACATAATGGGTTACATCGGCAATATGTACGCCTATTTCCCAGTTGCCGTTCGGTAATTTCTGTACCGACAGGGCATCGTCGAAATCTTTGGCATCGTCGGGGTCGATAGTAAAGGTAGTGGTATTGCGAAAATCGCGCCTTTCGTTGTAATCGTTTTCGGTAATAACCGAAGGTATGCTGTTGGCATCGGCCTCAACTTCTTCAGAGAATGTGTAGGGCAACCCGTATTCGGCAAGTATGGCATGCATTTCGGTTTCATGCACGCCCGGATATCCGAGCACTTCAACAACTTCTCCAAAGGGGTTCTTTACTTTTTTGGGCCAGTCGGTAATTTTGGCTATTACTTTTTGGCCATGTTTTGCCCCATTTAGTTTTTCAAGAGGAATAAACAAGTCGTAAGGCATTTGTCTTGAATCGGCTTCAAAAAAGGCAAACCTTTCCTGCACATCAACGATGCCTACAAATGTTTCGCGTGCCCTTTCAAGTATTTCTACTACTTCGCCCTCGGGGTTATGTTTCTTGCGGCGTGCATAGAGGTAAACTTTTACCATATCGCCGTTGAGGGCCTGGTTAAGATTGTTTTTGCTAATAAAAACATCTTCCTCAATTGTGTCGGTAACAACAAACCCGTAGCCACCCTGGGTAATTTCAATACGCCCCACAACATACCCGGTAGTCGATTTCAGTTTATATTTTCCGGGCGACAATTCATCGATATACCCCTGGCTGTTTAAATCATTAAGAATCTCCAATATCAGTCCCTTTTCTTCCGACTTTTTAACCAGCAGTTCTTTTGAAAGTTGTTTGTAATTATAAGTTTTTTTCGGGTTGTTCGAGAATACATTTAAAATGCTGTTTTGAAATGCTTTTTTTTCGATTCCCTTGTTTTTTTGTTTGCGCGGCATAGTTCTGTTTTACTTTTACAGGTTCCAATGGCAAGATACAACGAATAAATCAACTATTTCTGGTATTTTGGAGGAAAAAACGCAGCTCCCGGCCATGGAGCAGTGTTTTTCTTTTAACAGCCAGACATATATTGCCAGCGGTGTTAATTCTTCAAACCATTTTTTCCAGGTAATATAAAAATTCAAAACCAAATATGCAATTTCCACATTTACAGGGCCATACTATTTTCTATGGAAACTTAACCAGCAACAGGCGATCAAAATCATCAGATTATTGTTATTTTTGCCGCGCATACTTATGGCACTGCTGCAAGTAAACATATCGAAAAACACAACCATCACATTTGCCTCCCGTTTGGCAGCAGGCTGATATTTCAATAAACGGGGCACACAAGAACCAAAAATCAACTTATGGACATAAACGGAAAACTATACAGAAAATTTCTGGAACGAAATGCTGCCTATGAACAGCAAAATGGGAAAGATGCTGCCAAAAAGCAACATTCGAAAGGCAAGTTAACGGCCCGCGAACGAATAGAGCTTCTGTTCGATGCAGGAACTTTTGACGAAATTGATGCCTTTACCCGCACGGCCCCTGCCGAATCGAATTTTGGCAAAGTAGTAACGGCTTATGGCGACGGGGTTATTATCGGGCATGGGAAAATTAAGGGCCGCACAGCTTTTATATATTCCCAGGATTTTAACGTAATGGGTGGTTCGCTTGGCTCGGTACATGCATCGAAAATAGCCAAAATACAGGATATGGCATTAAAAATGGGCGCCCCAATAATTGGCATTATCGATTCGGGAGGTGCACGCATACAGGAAGGTGTAGCCAGCCTGGCGGGTTATGCCGGTATTTTTCGCCGGAATGTTTTCTCGTCGGGGGTAATACCCCAAATTTCGGTAATAATGGGGCCGGCTGCCGGCGGGGCAGTTTATTCGCCCTCAATAACCGACTTTGTGTTTATGACCAATAAAACCAGCCACATGTTTGTTACGGGTCCCAATGTGGTAAAGGAAGTGCTGAACGAAGATGTAAGTTTCGATGAACTCGGGGGTGCCGAAGTGCACATGAAAAAAAGCGGGGTGGCCAACTTTGTTTACGAAGACGAAGAAAACACCCTGCGCGGGGTTATTAAACTTCTCTCGTACCTGCCTTCGAACAATATGGAAAACCCCCCGGCCATAGAAGCATGCGACACCAATATTGAACCGGCCCCGCAGATGCTCGAAATTGTTCCCGACGACCCAAACAAGCCTTACGATATTAAAGAAGTAATACGCTTACTTGTTGATAAAGACACTTTTTTTGAATACGCCGAAAACTATGCCCAAAACATTGTTGTTGGTTTTGGCAGGCTCAAAGGGCGAACAATAGGTATTATTGCCAACCAGCCCAAAGTACTTGCCGGAACCCTCGATATCAATTCATCTACCAAAGCTGCAAGGTTTATTCGTTTCTGCGACAGTTTCAATATACCAATTCTCACTCTCGAAGATGTTCCGGGATTTTTACCGGGTATCGACCAGGAACATAACGGAATCATCCGTCATGGGGCCAAATTGCTATACGCTTATGCCGATGCAACTGTGCCAAAAGTAACGGTTATTTTGCGAAAAAGCTATGGCGGGGCGTATTGTGTGATGAATAGCAAAAACCTGGGGGGCGATTTTAACTTTGCCTGGCCTACTGCCGAAATTGCCGTAATGGGGCCCGAAGGTGCAGTATCAATCCTTTACCGTAAAGAACTTATTGAGTCGGAAGATCCGGCTAAACTAAAAAAGGAACTTGCAAAACGTTACCGCGAGGAAATTGCCAATCCTTACGTTGCCGACGAAAAAGGGTTTATCGATGAAGTAATTGATCCGGCAGTTACCCGCCGTAAAATTATTTATGCTTTTGAAGCCCTGGAAAACAAACACGTTACCAGCCCGTCGAGAAAGCATGGGAACATTCCTTTATAAAATTTGTTTTCATTTCCGAAAGTTTAAAAAACAAACCAAGCACACTAATCATGAAAATTAAAAGCCTGATGATAGCCAACAGGGGCGAAATAGCCATAAGAATTTGCCACACGGCAAAGAAAATGGGTATTAAAACCTATGGCATAAAAACTTCGAAAGAACCCAATGCTTACTATTTATCGTTTCCCGATGAAATTATTGATTTCTCAGACGATATTGAAGATATTCCAGAGTTTCTGGATGTAGAAAGGCTAATAAATGCAGCCAAAGCCCACAAAATTGAAGCCATACACCCCGGTTATGGTTTTCTAGCCGAGAGCCCATATTTTGCCAACCGTTGCGAAGAAGAAAAAATATTGTTTATAGGCCCCTCGGCCGATATAATTCATAAAATGGGCAATAAAACCATTGCCAAGCAACTTGCAAAAAAATACAATGTCCCATTGTTGAAGGGCAGCCAGGGCAATGTTAAAAACCCCGAAGAGGCCCGAAAAATTGCCAAGTCGATAGGTTATCCGGTAATATTGAAGGCTGCTGCGGGTGGCGGGGGCAGGGGTATGCGTATTGTGGAGAAAGACGATCAGCTCGAAAAAATGTTCAGGCTTGCCACTTCCGAAGCCGAAAAAGCCTTTAACGATGGTTCGGTTTTTATTGAGAAATATGTAAGAAACCCCCGGCATATCGAATTCCAGGTTTTTGGCGACCAGCATGGCAACTACATCCACCTGGGCGAGAGGGAATGCTCAGTGCAGCGCAAGCACCAGAAACTGCTCGAAGAAGCCCCTTCTTCGGCGCTCGATGAAAAACTACGTACCGAAATGGGCGAGGCTGCCATACGCATTGCCCAATCGGTAAAATATTACACGGCCGGCACGGTAGAGTTCCTTCTCGACCAGGACCGTAATTATTACTTCATGGAAATGAACACCCGCATACAGGTTGAGCACCCTGTTACGGAGCTGGTTACCGGGCTCGATTTAATTGAATTGCAGATACTTACTGCATTGGGCGAAAAACTTCCCATAGGGCAAAGCGATATCAAACTCACAGGCTGGGCCATTGAGTGCCGCATTAATGCCGAAGATGTGCAGGCCGGGTTTTCGCCTTTTCTGGGCACAATTGAAAAAATTCAGTACCCCAAGAGCAAAAACATACGTATCGACAGCGGTATTACCGACAAATCTGTTGTTACCCCTTATTTCGACTCCATGGTGGCAAAGCTCATTGTAACCGGCGAGGATCGCGAGAAGGCCATTGCAAACACATTTAATGCCCTGCAAAAATTTTGGGTTAAAGGTATAAAAACAACTATTCCGTTCCATAAGGCTGTTTTATCGAACGAAAAATTTAAAAAAGGCGATTTTAATACTTCTTTTATCGAAACCGAAATGGAAAGCCTTTTCTACCAGGGAGGCGATGATGAAATGCTCGGGGCATTCCTGGCAACATTCGACTTTTTGGCAACGCTCGAAACCGAAGACAGCCGCACTGTCGATTTTGAAAAAGGCCGAAATATCAGCCCCTGGGTTTTAAACAAGCGTTTAAAATAGGCCGGTTTGTATATATTATTCTGAACCACTAAAATTCTTGTAAATGAAAAATATTCAGCATAAAGAAACAGAGTTTATTGCCCTTACACCAAAAAATACCCGATATAAAATAAAAAACCTGTTTACCGACAGTTTGAAAATAAACCATAAAAAACTCGATATCCAAATTTTCGATGACGAAAACGGGTTTACCTATCTTTTATACAAAAACAAAAAATACCACGCCGAAATTATTGAAAAGAACCAGAACAAATATATTGTTCTGATTAACGGCGTGAGTTATACATTTACCATCGAAACCCCATTTTCGTACCAAAGGAAAAAATACCTCGACAAGCAGAAACCAAAAAACAAGGTTGAAGTAGTGCAGGCCCCAATGCCTGGTAAAATTATCGATGTGTTGGTTGAGCCCGGGGCAGAAGTAAAAACAGGTGAAGCGGTTATTATTCTCGAAGCAATGAAAATGCAAAACGAAATTGTATCGCCGGTCGATGGCAAAATCGTTAAAGTATATGTACGGCAAAACGATATTGTGAACAAAGACGACCTGTTTTTGGAAATAGCCAGGTAATTCAAAATTTTTATGATTCCTGTATTGCTTGCCCCGATGATGGCTTTATAATTAATTTGTGATTGAGCTTGAATAAATTCGTTGGCACAAAAAAACCGGACTATTTGCCCGGTTTATTTGTTCTAATAATTATATTCACCCTTATTCTTTAAGGCGCCTTGCCACTTCGTCCCAGTTAATTACATTCCAAAATGCGGCAATATAGTCGGGGCGGCGGTTTTGATATTTCAGGTAGTAGGCATGCTCCCATACATCTATTCCCAGAATGGGCGTACCTTTAACCTCGGCAATGTCCATAAGGGGGTTATCCTGGTTCGGGGTCGATGTTACCTTCAGTTCGTTGCCCGATTTTACCAACCAGGCCCAACCTGAACCAAAGCGGGTTGCCGCAGCATTGGAGAAGGCTTCTTTAAATTTATCGAACGAACCAAAGTATTTGTTGAGGGCGTCAAGCAAATCGCCGGTTGGGGCGCCGCCGCCATTCGGCCCCATTACTTTCCAGAACAGGTTGTGGTTGTAATACCCGCCACCATTGTTCCGAACAGCAGCGCTTGCCTTCGAAATATTTGCCAGTATCTGCCCGATGGTTTTGCCTTCGAATTCGGTACCGGAAATTCCATTGTTAAGGTTAGTGGTGTAGGCAGCATGGTGCTTGGTGTGGTGTATTTCCATTGTTCGCGCATCGATATGCGGCTCAAGCGCATCGTACGCATAGTCGAGTTTTGGTAGTTCAAAAGCCATAATAGTAATTTTTATAAGTTTGTTATTTAGAATTATTCTTAATAATATCTATTTAACATTCTTATAAAAAAAAAGTTCAAAAAAAAACCAGCCGGTTTCTGGCTGGTTTTTAAAGTATCTTTAATTGTATTTAATCTTTAATATGAAATTGAATTGTTTCGTCGGTAGAATTTCCGAGCTTGTCGGTAGCAACAACCTTAATGGTTTTATCGCCAGTGGAAAAGCCTGTAACAGGTACCGAATACAAAGCCGGGCTTGCGTTGCCCAAGGAATATTTCATGTTATTGAGCCCTGTTTGTGAGTCTGTTCCGGAAAGGAACAATACAACATATTTAGGGTAAACATTGGCAGAACCTTGCCTTCCGATTGGGGCTATACTGAAATCGTACCTTATTGCTGGACCGGTATTGTCAACCTTAACAAAAAATTTATCGCTGCTGGAGTTTTCGACATTGTCGTAGCCGGTGTAATGAATAGTGTGCACTCCTTCTTCGTTAATATTAAAAGGTTTTTCGTAAATAAGGGTTTCCTTGTCATCTATACGGTATTCTATCCTGCTAATACCTGCATCGGGATCTGTAGCTTTTAAGGATATTGTTGTTTTGTTGCTGATAAAGATGGTGTCGCGTGTGTTAAACACCGGGCCGTTAAATGAATATTTTAGCGAAGGTCCAGACAAGTCGATAAAAGGCACTGCTGTTTTTTGATTTGCTGCCTGGGCTATAGATTTATTGTTTACATTGTCGGTGGCAAACGACTCTATCTGAAGGTTGCCCGAAGTGCCCGACAAAAAAACAGGTTTTTCGTAAAGCTGGTATTCACCATTATTAATTCGGTACCTTATTTCTTTTATACCGGCTTTGTTATCGAATGCAGTTAATTTTAGCTGGGCTTTACCAGAAGCATATTCTTTGCCATTGGCAAAAAAGGTTTTTGCAATAACTTCTTCAATAATGGTTGGTGGTGTTTTATCGACATAAAAAGTATAGGTTTGTGGGCTTTCGTGGTTTCCTGTCTTATCAATCGCATAATAGGTCAATGTATGTTCGCCCTGGGCAAGATTGGCGGCATTAACAGGATACTGGTAAGTGCTTTCTTTGTTTTCGTTTAGCTTATACATAATTTTACTTACCCCAATTCCTTTGTCTTCGGCCTTTAGTTCGATTTTTGAACGTGCCGACAAAACATTTTCGTGCACATCGCCACTTACTGTTCGGGTGGTAACCGGAGAGCTCATATCATAAACAAGGATAATTTCGTGTATATTTTCATCGTTACCGGTATTATCGACACTAAAGAACTTTATGTTGTATTCTTTCTCCTGCGAGAAAGTTACAGGCTGATTGTATTTGTTATATTCCGAACCGTCAATTGAGTAATACACCGATTCGACCCCCGACATGGCATCATTGGCAGATATGCTAAGTTGTGTATTTTGTTTAATGTATATTTTGTTGTTCTGTTTTAATGGCACCGATTCACCAAAACTTATAGTGGTTTCGGGGCTTTTGCTATCGGCATAAACCTCAAAAACTACATCTTGTTGTGGGAGTATGGTTTTTCTGGTTTCGGGGTCAACAGCTGAAGGCGAGCGAAAAGTATTGTAGCCTTCGGTGTCGAAATACATTGGGTTGCTATATTTGGCGGTTACTTCGCTTTTTAACCGGTACTTATTCGATGTTTCGTCGGGCGAGGTTGACAGCCACAGGTAAACAGGCAAATCTTTGTTCACGTAAATTTTACCTTCGGACGACACATATATTTTTTTTTCAAAAGCCGGCTTTTGCTGGGCTGTTAGCAAAAAAGGGACTAAAAAAAGGGCAATGGCCAAGTATTTTTTCATCTGTTTAGTTTTTATTTTCATAGTCAGTCCCGCCTGCCAAAGAATTGTTCGGCGGACAGGTAGTAATTACCATTTGCAAATAATTATTTTCGCGTGTGGGTTAATGATTATTTGCTTATGGATGTTTCATAATAAACAACTTAAATGAAGGTAAAAATTAGTGAAAATATTGTTTTATAAAAAAAGCTTTTTAAACATAACCAATAAAATCGAATTTAAGGCCGGTAAGTTCCTCAAAGTCGTGGCCGGTTTCAAGCATATCTTCGTCTTCGGTAAGATAGTGCCATTTTACTTCAACTTTCTTGCCTTTCTGCTGTATTTCAGCCAGTATTTCGAGCATATAGTTAATGGCTTTATGCGAAGCAGAGTTGAAATAATCGATCTTTAGCTTAAAAATTGTTTCATCGTTCGGGCTTAAGATATATTGGTTTAACCATTCGTAAACCGGCTGGTAAAACTTTAAAACATCTTCGGGCAACGATTTGCCAGATAATTCAAACATATTGTTTTCTTTGTCAAGTATTACCCTGGGGGTATCGTCCTGGGCTTCAATAATTAGAGCTTGCATAAGGGTAAATCAGTTTTGGTTATAATAAATTCGATATTTTTTCCATAAATAATTTCAAATCAATGGGTTTGGAAATGAAATCGTCGGCACCTACTTCAATCGATTTTTCCAAGCCGTCTTCAAATACTGCAGTTTGTATTATTACGGGAATTTTTTTATTTAGTTGCTTTATCTGTTTGGTAGCTTCAAAGCCGTTCATATTTGGCATGTTAATGTCCATTAGTATCAGGTCGATATTATTGTCTTTGGCCAGAGTAACTGCTTCCTGGCCATCTTTTACACGTAATATTTTTACGTTTGTTGTTCTAAGAACTTCGGCAAGAAGATAATAATTAATATCGGTATCTTCAGCAATAAGAATTGTTTTATCGCGCCAATCGGTAACTGATGCATCGGCATGTTTTCCGAACCTGAACCCGACCACAAGCACATCGTCGATTTGGGGGTTTTCCCCGCGCCATGTATCAAATTCATCTTCAAGTACTTGTTTTTGTGCTGCCATTGGGCTTTTATGTATATCCAACAACAGTTGGGTAAACCTGGCAGCAAGGTATTTACGCTTATCGTTGCCCCCATACTGGTCGATAAAACCATCAGAAAACAGGTACAGGCAGTCGTTTTTTTGGAGCTGGAATTCCTGTCGGCTGAAAGGTATATCTTTGCGCTGGTGGTAGCTTACAGGCATTTTGTCGCCTTTAAATTGCACGACTTCGTTGTCCCTGATTACTATTAAAGGGTTGTAGGCCCCGGAAAACTGAAGCTTTTTGCTGTTAAAATCTATGATGCAAAGTGCCATGTCCATACCATCTTTTGCAGCATCGGCACTGCCCGATTGGTGCAACGAGTTTATAACCTTGTCGCGCAGTTGGTTTAATATTTCATCGGCATTCAGGGAGTTTATGTGTATGTTAATAGCAATTTTATTAATTATTTCGTTAAGGTAAGCAACGCCCAGCATGCTCATAAAGGCACCCGGAACACCGTGCCCTGTGCAGTCGGCCACTGCAATGATAAACACATTGTCTTTGCGTACAAACCAGTAAAAGTCGCCACTTACAATATCTTTAGGCCGGTACATGATAAAACTGTCGCTGAAATGTTCGGTTAGTTTTTCGGGCCTTGGTATTACTGCCGATTGAATACGCCGTGCATATTGTATGCTCGATGTAAGGTTTGTGCGCTGCTTGTCGGCCAAATCGCGCTGTTTTTCGATTTCGATTTTTTGTTTTTCGATTTCGGCATTTTGCTCCTGCAATTTTTTGTTAATGTTTTTCCGGTGGCGGCTTTGAACAAAAAACAGAACCAGTATAATAAATATCGATGTTGTAAGAAATACGAAAAACCGTGTGCGCGACTGGTGGGTTTTTTTCTCGAGTTCGAACCTGGCTTGCTGCTCTTTTAGTTCGAGGTCTTTTATTTCTTTCTGATACTGCATTTCGCGGTTTAGTTCAATTACTTCGCCCAGTGTGTCGAGTACCGATTTCAGTTCTTTTTCTTTTTCCGTAATTTTTGATTGTACCTGCGAAACCTGCACCTGTGCAATGTTTTTTTCGGTTTCGAGTTTTTTCATTTGTTCCTGCTGGAGCAATTTTACAATAGAGTTGTAATTGGCATAGTGCTCAGCCGATTTCTTACTGTTGCCAAGTTTTTCGTAATTTTCGGCCATTAACAGGTTGCAGCTTTTTGCCGATTGCATGTTATTGCTTTCCAAAGCTTTGTTTAATGCCGCCTGTGCATTTTTGTTCGACTCATCGTACCTGCCCAGCATTTGATAGGCATTGGCAATATTGTACAAATCCGACAATACTTCTTGCTGCCTGCCGGTTTTCTGGTTTAGTTCAAGGCTTTTTTCGAAATATTGTATGGCCTTGTTATAGTCTTCTTTCTCGAGGTTTATTAAGCCCAGGTAGCCCGAAATAATGCGTTGTGCATTGGCATTTCCCATTTCGGTGTTAAGTTTTATCGACTTTTCGTAGCTTTCTATGGCGTTATTGTATTGGTTTGCGTCCCAATAAAGTTTGCCAAGCTTGTTATAAAGGTTTGCTGCCTCAACTTTGTCGCCTTGTGTTTCATGCTCCAATGCTTTAGCCTTCAGGTCGGCAATATTGTCCTGGGCTTTTATAAAAAGGCTTAACGAAAGGGCTACAAGCAAAAACACTATTCTGTTGAGGGGTAATTGTTTAACATGCATAGCACTCCATATTATTTATATTAATGTTACGCAACCGTGGTTACATAACCAACCCTCAATTGGTGATATGCGTCACCAGGTTAGGGAGATATACATCAGTTGGCAACAAGCCATGTAAACGACAATCTTGCGAATGACGTATATTTTAGGTATATTTGCACGTAACGAAATTAGAGAGTATGGAAACTAAATTAACATTGAGACTTAATGATAACGTCATTGAGAGAGCTAAAATATATGCTCGCAGTCATAAGATTAGTCTTTCAAAAATGATTGAATCGTATCTTGATAGTATAACAAAACAAAAGGATATAGAAAAAAAAATTGAAATTACCCCACTTGTAGAGAGTTTGAGTGGTGTGATTGACTTGCCAACTGACTTTGATTATAAAAAAGAGTATCGTGACTATTTAGAACAGAAGTATAAATGAAAAAGTTGTTCGTTGATACAAATATTGTGATTGACCTATTATCACGAAGAGATCCTTTTTATGAAGAAGCTGCGGAATTATTTTCAGTGGCAGACAAAAAGCAAGTTGAATTAACAGTTTCCTCTTTAACTATCGCAAATACCAGCTATTCATTATTAAGACAAATGGATGCGAACAAAGCCAAATCGATACTAAGAAAACTTAGGTTGATTTTGAAAATATTGCCGTTGGATGATAAGATTATTGGATTGGCATTAAATGATGAGACTTTCGCAGACTTTGAGGATGGACTTCAATATTTTACCGCCATTGAAAATGGACAAGAATTGATAATTACAAGGAACCTGAAAGATTTTAAAGGTTCGAAAATACCATCAATGACAGCTAAACAATTCCTTGAAACTATGGAATAAGGCCAATTGCTAACAAATGGTTTTGTTAATACAGGTATTGGTGAGGTTTTGGCGGCAGTGGCCCGTAAAAAAAGCAATGTAAACTAATTTTCTATAGCCTCGCACTCCCACATTTAACAAAACCATCAACCGTTATCTGCCTATAACCTTTAAGTGTATCGATTCGGCAATTTGCTTTGCCGTAGATAAGGTTTCCAAATCGTAAAAAATTTCGCCTGTGCTGCCATTGTGGTGACCGCGACCGTAAATTTCAAGCTTATAAACACGGTTGGTATTTTCGGCATCGATGCGTGCCTTGTAAATTAAAGCCGGCTGGCAGGAGGTTTTATATTCTTCATCGCCGGGGAACTTGTTGTTTGTCCAGTATTCGTTCCAGTCCCATGTTTGGTTTATTTCAAAATATACATCGAAAACCGTTAATGATTTATCGGAAGTTTTGGCAAACAGCACAAAATTGTTTGGGGGTGTTGCCCCGGTAATGGCATCGGGCATGGCTGTTTCGGGCGTAGGTATATATAAACCGTCGGCCTCCTGAACGTTTCGGCTGTGTGCCCATACAGGCAGCGCTGCCGGCCTGCGTATAAACCCTTCGAGCCATTTGCCGGTCGATTTGTCGGCCCTGTCGAAATACCCTTTCCCAATCGATTCGGCAATAAACAAGGTTTCGATGTAATTGCCCGATGTGTCGGTAACCCATATTGCCATGAGCGGATGGTTATGTTCTTTTCCCCTTTTGAATTCCAGGGCAAGGGCATGTCCGTTTTTATCAGTATTCGAATACAAGGTGTCGAAAGGGTATTGGACCGGCACACGTGGTGCAGTGCAACTGTTGATCTGGGCTAAAAGCAAGGCAAATGTTGCAATGCCCAAAACTGGAAGAAATATCGAAAGTTTCTGTTTCATAACCATTCTTGTTAAAATTCGACAATTATGCCAACCGTAGGTAGTATAGTCCCTGAGCCTGATGATACGATTTCAACCAGGCGGTATTTATCAACACCGTTATCGGTATAAATATCGTTTATCTCGGGGTCGATAAATTTTTCCCTTACCAGTTTGTTTGGTTCCTGCGATTTGAAATTATATATATTTTGTACATCGGCATACAGGTTTAACGACCATTTATCGAAGAAAAATTCTTTATCGATACGGACATCGAGCTGATGGAACGGTTTCAGGCGCAGTGTATTAAAGTTCGAATAATCGATAAATGGCGCCCCTTTAACGTCGAAAGCAGCTTTAATTTCCGACTTTTCAATGTCCCAGGGGGTATAAGGAGCCCCGCCCACAAACCTCCACCGGAACCCGGCGTACCAGTTGGCCTTAAAAGTGCGTGTTGCGGTTATGTTGAGCAGGTGGCGGTTGTCCCACGATGTAGGTATAAATTTGTTTTCCCTTCCAGGCCGTAAATCTTCGAATTCGCTACGAACATAGGTGTACGATAAAACGGTATTGAACCCGTAAAAATCCTGCGAACGTCCCAGCACTTCAAAACCATAAGCCCTACCGTCGGATATGGGTTTTAGTTCTTCGTCGCCGTAGGTACCAAAATCGGCCCCTTTGGTCGATAGCGGAACAGAGTCGGCTACCGAATATGGGTAGTTTGTATAGTTTTTATAAAAACCTTCGACAGTAACCAGTGTTTTTTGCGATGGGCTGTATTCTATGCCTGCCACCAGGTGATCGCTGGAGATATAGGTTAAACCATTGGTTTTGTTTACCAACTCGCCTGTTGCGTTTTTATAACCCATGGCAGTATATGGAGGTCGCTGGTGGTAACGGCCGGTATTAAAATTCAGGGCAAGCTGGCCGGTTAAATTGTATGATAAAGAAAATCGGGGCGATAAATGTCCAAGCGGGTTAGCCATTTCAGAAGAGTATGTATTTCCATCGGCCCGCAACCCAAACGATGTCGACAACCTGTTGTCCAGGAATGGCCTGCTGATTTGGGCAAATGCATTGTAATGCAGCAGGTTTAGCTCCGATTCATAGTTAAACACAGTAGTTTCCGATTGCCTGAACACACTTGTTTCGGTTCGGTTATAATAGGATGAATAATTAAGCCCCATACCATACATTAGCCTAACCTGTGCTGGTAGCTGGCTGTTACGTTCGTACCTGAACTTATCTTCGCCTTCGGTGGAAAGGTAATCGAATATGCGGGGCAGTGCCTCGTTGTTATCGGGGTATTTATAGGAGCTGTTGTTTAAAAAATTACGGCTCAAAACATAAGTGTCGTAACCGTTTTTGCCAAAATGTTTGTAAACAACCCCAAAGGTATAATTCCATTGTTCGTTTACGGGCAGATAGCTAAGTATATAGCGTTGGTCGAGGGTTTGGTTTGCCTTCAGGTTAAGGTTAAACTGATCGAGCGCCCCCAGGCCAACAATTGTTATTTCGTTTTTCTCATCAAGCCTTGTACGGGTTTTAAACTGAAAATCGTTGTAAGTAGGCAAGAATGGCAGTTCGAGCACCGAGAACAAAAATTGCAGGTACGAACGGCGTGCCGAAGCAATAAAGGTGGTTTTGGGGGTAAGCGGCCCATCGAATGTAAGTGCCAGATCCGATGCACCTACCGAACCTTTAAATTTAAGTTTTTTGTTGTTACCGTCAACCTGACGCATGTCGAGTACCGAGCTCATAGCATTCGACAGGTTTGCCGGAAATGCCCCCGAATAAAAATTCACCTCGCGAATAAAATCGGTGTTGATAATGCCCACGGGACCTCCCGAAGCTCCCTGGGTAGCAAAATGGTTGAGGTTGGGTATTTCCACCCCGTCGAGGTAAAAGGCATTTTCGCCCGGGCCCCCGCCCCTTACTATTACATCGTTTCGGTATGCCGGGGTTGACGATACCCCGGGGAACGACTGAATAACTTTCGAAATATCGCGGTTGCCACCCGGGTTTTTCTCTATTTGTTCGATGCCAATACGGCGCAACGATACCGGGCTTTCTTCCTTTTTCCGGAATACCGATGCCTTTACAACCACTGCATCTATTGCAACCTGCATTTCGTTTAAGGGTATTTCTATGTTTGCACGGTTGGCATTGCTTACCAGGAACTCTTCCGACAAGTAGCTTTCAAATCCCACCGAGCTGGCAGAAATCCTGACATACCCTGGCTTTAGCCCTGTAAACAGGAAATTACCGTCGAGATCGCTCACCGAGCCTATGGTAGTGCCCCAAATAACCAGGGTTGCAAAAGGTACCGGTTCGTTTGTTGCAGCATTGAAAACCCTGCCTTGTATAGAACCTTTATCCGATTGTTGCGGCCAGGTAACTGCAAATATACCGGTAAACATTATGGTCAACAGTATCTGTTTTTTCATCGTTCATTTCTTTTGTTCTATAAACATAGAAACAGGCTGTTTGTTTAATGTGTGTTAAACAAATATAAATATAAACCAATTTTTATTACTGAAAGGCATATCAAAACCCAGGAAAAAGAAAGGAATTATTAATAAGCCCAAGTCTGGGAAATGAGCAAGAAACTAAAGCATGCCCAGCTCGAGTTTTGCTTCGTCGGTCATCATGCTTTGATCCCAGGGCGGATCGAATACCAGCTTTACTTCGGCGCTGCTGATTCCTTCAACGGCAGCCACCCTTTCCTGTACTTCGAGCAGGATCTGGTCGGCAATGGGGCAGTTGGGCGCGGTGAGTGTCATAACAATTTGCGCCTTTCGGCTATCATCAATATTAATTTCGTAAATTAAGCCCAAATCGTAAATATTTACCGGAATTTCAGGGTCGTAAATACTTTTCAGCACCTGCACAATATTTGTTTCAAGCTGCAATATCTGGTTATAATCGGTTGTTTCGCCCATATTTTCTTTTTTTATGCTGCCTGCATTGTTATAAGTTATTTTATCTGTTGCCAAATTTTGCGTTGTAGGCAATGGCATAAAGCTTCATTTGCTTTACCATTGCCAACAGTCCATTAGCCCTTGTTGGCGAAAGGTTTTCGCGCAAGCCTATGGCATCGATGAAAAACAGGTCGGCATCGATTATTTCTTTTGGTGAACGTTTTGAAAGTACCCTGACCAACAGCGAGATAATGCCTTTTGTAATAATGGCATCGCTATCGGCTGAATAAACCACCTTATTTTCGTTATATTCGGCATTCAGCCATACTTTCGACTGGCAGCCTTTAATGATGTAATCGTTCGTTTTATACCTCGGATCAATAATGTCGAGCTGTTTGCTTAACTCAATCAGGTAGTTGTACCTGTCCATCCAATCGTCGAAAACCACGAATTCTGCAATTATTTCTTCCTGAACTTGTTGTAAAGCGGCCACTTTTTTGGTTTTATAAAAACATTTTCTTTACCTGGTCAATACCCTGGCAAAGATAATCAATCTCTTCGGTTGTATTGTAAAAAGCCAGCGAAGCACGTACCATGCCATCGACACCGAAATGCTGCATAACAGGCTGTGCACAATGGGTGCCAGTGCGCACGGCTATGCCCATTTTATCGAGCACCATACCGGTGTCGAGCGGGTGCACGCCATCGATAATAAACGAAAAAATGCAGGCTTTCCCGGAAACATTTCCGAATACATTCAGCCCGTCAATTTCTTTAAATTTTTTCATGGCGTATTCGGTAAGGCTTTGCTCGTAGCGGTGTATTTTATCCAGGCCGGTGTTGCTGAGGTATTCTAACGCTTTGGCTAAGCCGGCCGCCCCGATATAGTTGGTTGTGCCGGCCTCGAATTTAAAGGGCAGCTGGTTATAGGTTGTTTTATCAAAGCTAACCTCATCGACCATGTCGCCGCCTCCCTGCCAGGGGGGCAATTGTTCGAGCCATTTTTCTTTTCCGTAAATTACCCCTATGCCCGTTGGCCCATAAACTTTATGCCCCGAAAAAACAAGGAAATCACAATCTAGTTCCTGTACATCAATGGGCAAATGTTGCACCGACTGGGCGGCATCGACACAAACTGCAATGTTATGGCGCCGGGCCGTATTGATAATTTCTTTTATGGGGTTTACAGTGCCCAGCACATTCGAAGTGTGGATAACCGAAATTAAGCGCGTTTTTTCGGATATAAGTTCTGGAAGCCTTTCTAACAACAGCAAGCCGTTGTTATCGAAAGGTATTACCTTTAGTTTGGCATTCTTGCGCCCGCAGAGCATTTGCCATGGAACAATATTGGCATGGTGCTCCATTTCGGTAACAATAATCTCGTCGCCCGGGGAAATAAATTTTTCGCCGAAAGAAAAAGCCAATAAGTTTAAAGAACTTGTTGCACCGCTGGTAAATATTATTTCGTCGGAATTTTTTGCGTTAATAAAGCTGCGCACAGTTTCGCGGGCATTTTCATAATCGAGGGTTGCCTGTGCGCTTAAATAATGAACGCCCCGGTGTATATTACTGTTTTTGTTCAGGTAATAAGCCAAAACTTCATTGGCAACACTGCTGGGTTTTTGGGTTGTGGCCCCGTTATCGAAATAAACCAGGGGCTTCTTGTTTACCTGCTGGTTAAGTATAGGAAAATCATCCCGTATTTTTTTTACATCGAACATGTTCAAATGGTTAGCGGCCATTATTGCCCGCAATATATATTTTAGTTTTTGTGGACAATATTGCAGTTTGCACAAGCAGCAAGCTCGCCCCTAAGCCTTTTATCGACCATTTCTATGATTCTTTCGCGAAGGGCATCGAGCTTTATTTTGCTGATAACCTCGTTGGCAAAAGCATACATTAACAATTGCCGTGCTTCGGTATATGCAATGCCCCTCGAACGGATGTAAAACAGAGCTTCGGTATCGAGCTGCCCAATAGTGGCGCCATGGCTGCACTTTACATCATCGTTGTATATTTCGAGTTGTGGTTTCGTGTTCATTTTTGCCGTTCCCGATAGCAATATATTGTTGTTGCGCTGATAGGCCGAAGTTTTTACTGCATAATTATCGACATATATTTTGCCATTGAACGAACCTGTAGCCATGTTGTCTAATATGCCTTTTACCAGCTGGTCGCTAGTACAGTGGGGCTTTGCATGATGAATATAGGTATAAGTTGACATGTGCTGCTCGCTGTCGGCGAGAAACAACCCGTAAGTATTGCTGGCTGCATTTTCGCCATCGAGTTTTACAAAAATATTGTTACGTATAAGCCCACCGTGCAGCGAAAGGGTATTATTTGTAGTTACGCTGCCAGCCTTCTGGTATATAAAAGTATTTGAAATTTGTGAAGAATTGCTGTTTTCGTTCTGCAGCCTCACAAAATCGAAATTAGCGTTTTCGCCCACAAATATCTCGGTGAGCGAATTTGTTATAAAACTTTTGGCACACATAGTATGGTCGCAGAACAATACCGAAGCCCTGGCATTGTCTTCCAAAACAATGAGGTTGCGCCTCGAAATACGTATGTTTTTAATCGAATAGCCAACATTGATTATTTGAATAGGAGTTTCAATAACAACATTTTCAGGCACATACAAAAAAACCCCGTCCTGGGCAAACATGGTTGTAAGGGCGGCCATGCTGTCGGCTTTTTCATCGGCATATTTGCCGTAGTGTTTTTGTACCAGCTCTGGATATTTTACCGAAGCTTCGGCCAAACCACACAGAATAACCCCCCGTGGCAGGTTTAAAGGCCGGTTGTGGCGATAGTAAAAACCATTGAGCACCAGGGCAATTTGTGTTGCAAGCTCTGGAATGTCGCAATGGAAAATATCGTCGAGGTTTACCTCAAGCGACAGTGGCGATAAATCGTATTGGTACTCAAGCCCGGTTAAATAGGGCTCGAGGTTGGTATATTTATAAGCTTCGGTTTTACGTGTGGGTATGCCCAGCTGTTTAAAGCTTTCGAATGCCGAATTTCTGATGTTGTTCATCAAAGGGTTATCGAACGACGAAATTTCGGCAAGGTTATTTGTATATAGTTCAACAAGTTCGTGCTGAAGCGATTCAATTTTGGTCATCTTTGCCCGTGTTTAGGGTTAGTACTGCTCTTTTATCCAGTCGTATCCTTTTTCTTCCAGTTCAAGGGCGAGTTCTTTGCCGCTCGATTTAACAATTTTGCCTTTATAAAGCACATGCACATAATCGGGCACAATATAGTCGAGCAAACGCTGGTAGTGGGTAATAACAATTGTAGCATTGTGCTTTGTCCGGAGTTTGTTTACCCCGTTGGCCACAATGCGCAGGGCGTCGATATCGAGGCCGGAGTCGGTTTCGTCGAGTATGGCAAGTTTTGGTTCGAGCATGGCCATCTGAAAAATTTCGTTTTTCTTTTTTTCGCCACCCGAAAAGCCTTCGTTTACCGAGCGGTTGGTAAGGCTCGAAGTTATTTCAACAATTTCTTTTTTCTCGCGCATGAGTTTTAGAAAGTCGGAGGCCGAAAGGGGTTCGAGGTTGTTGTATTTGCGTTGTTCGTTTATGGCCGTTTTCATAAAATTTACCATAGATACACCCGGAATCTCAACCGGGTATTGGAAACCCAGGAACAAGCCCATGCGGGCGCGGTCTTCGGGCGACAGTTCCAGTAAGTTGTTGCCCAAGAACTCTGCCGAACCTTCGGTAACCTCAAATAAATCGCGCCCGGCAAGTACAGCCGCGAGGGTGCTTTTCCCCGATCCGTTCGGCCCCATTATGGCATGCACCTCGCCAGGGTTTACGGTCAAATTAATTCCTTTGAGTATTTCTTTGCCTTCAATGGAGGCGTATAAATTATTAATTTCTAACATATTGTATCTTATTATTTCAGGCACCTGGCCATTATCTTTTCCGTTGTAAAAGTTGATTCTAATCTATTCTTATTTTTATCGGTTCTTTTATCAGGCTTTAATACTTTATTAGCCCACGCTGCCTTCAAGGCTTATTTGTAAAAGTTTCTGTGCTTCCACGGCAAATTCCATAGGCAATTTGTTGAGCACTTCTTTGGCATATCCGTTTATAATAAGCCCAATGGCTGTTTCGGTGTCGATACCACGCTGGTTACAATAAAATATCTGGTCTTCGCCAATTTTAGAGGTAGTAGCTTCGTGCTCAATAATGGCTGTTTCGTTATCGACCTCGAGGTACGGAAAGGTATGGGCACCGCATTGGTCGCCCAGTAACAGCGAATCGCACTGGGTGAAATTGCGCACCTTATCGGCGCCTTTTAGCACCTTCACCAGCCCGCGATAGCTGTTCTGGCTTTTACCGGCCGATATACCTTTTGATATGATAGTACTCCGTGAGTTTTTTCCAATATGGATCATTTTTGTGCCGGTATCGGCCTGTTGGTGGTTATTTGTTACAGCCACCGAGTAAAACTCACCAATGGTGTTGTTGCCTTTCAGGATACAGCTAGGGTATTTCCAGGTAATTGCCGAGCCTGTTTCTACCTGTGTCCACGAAATTTTGGAGTTGTCGCCTTTGCATATTCCGCGTTTGGTTACGAAATTATATATTCCGCCTTTCCCGTTTTTATCTCCGGGGTACCAGTTTTGAACCGTTGAATATTTTACTTCGGCATTATCGTGGGCAACAATTTCAACAATAGCTGCATGCAGTTGGTTTTCGTCGCGCATAGGTGCTGTGCAACCTTCGAGGTAGCTCACATAACTGTCGTCGTCGGCAACAATAAGGGTGCGTTCGAACTGTCCGGTATTTGCCGCATTGATACGGAAATAAGTAGAAAGTTCCATCGGGCATCGTACCCCTTTGGGGATATAGCAGAACGAGCCATCGGAGAAAACTGCCGAGTTAAGGGCGGCGAAGAAATTGTCGGTATAGGGAACTACCGAGCCCATAAATTTGCGCACCAAATCGGGGTGTTCTTTAACGGCTTCGCTGAACGAACAAAAAATTATGCCCAGTTCGGCCAGTGTTTCGCGGAAAGTTGTTTTTACCGATATGCTGTCCATTACCGCATCAACAGCTACCCCTGCAAGGTGCTTTTGTTCTTCTAGGGGTATGCCCAGGCGGTTAAATGTATCAATTAGTTCGGGATCAACTTCGTCGAGGCTGCTGTATTTAGGGGTTTTGCGTGGCGCGGCATAATAAATTACATCCTGAAAGTCGATTTCGGGAAGCTTCAGGTGCGGCCAGACCGGGATTTTCATGGTAAGCCAGTGCCGGTAGGCCTTTAACCGGAACTCCAAAAGCCATTCGGGCTCCTGCTTCTTGGCCGAAATCAACCTGACAACCTCCTCGTTTAGGCCTTTTGGAATGGTTTCGGTTTCAATTTCAGTTACAAAGCCGTACTTATAATCATTCTCGGTTATTTCGGTCAGTATTTTGTCGTTCTCTGCGCTCATATTCGGTTTTCAAGAATCAAACTTCAAAATTAATAGAGATTGTTATAGCCATAACAATTTTCGGGACAAGTTGTTTATTTAGATTGAATCTAAATAGAGCAAAGGTACTAAAAGAAATCGAATTTATATATTTGCAGTCGGTATTGAATAACTGAAGAAACAATGGAAGGCAGACAAAAAGATATAAAAGCATTGGGCGAATTTGGGCTGATAGAATTGCTTACCCGCAATATTGAACTAAAAAATAAAAGCTCTCTGTGTGGTGTGGGCGACGATGCTGCCATTGTTGACTTTGGCGGGAAAAAAGTGGTGCTTACCACCGATATGCTAACCGAAGGAGTACACTTTAACCTGGTTTACACCCCGTTAAGGCATTTGGGGTATAAAGCCGTTGTGGTAAACCTATCTGATGTTTATGCCATGAATGCCCGTCCGCAACAGGTTCTGGTTTCTATTGCCATTTCGGCTAAGTTTACTGCCGAAATGCTTGAGGAACTGTATGAAGGGATAAAAATGGCGTGCGATTTTTACAAGGCAGATTTGGTGGGCGGCGATACCACAAGTTCTTACTCCGGCCTTGTAATAAGCATTACAGCAACTGGCATTGCCGATGAAAAAAATATAGCACGCCGCTCCGGTGCAGCAGAAAACGACCTGATTTGTGTATCGGGCGATTTGGGCGCTGCCTATATGGGGCTTCAGGTGCTTGAGCGCGAAACTAAAATATTTACCGAAACCAACGGGCCACAGCCCGATTTATCGGCATACGGGTATATTCTTGAACGACAGTTAAAACCCGAGGCCCGGCACGACATAATTGAAAAACTCGAAGAAAAGGGCATCGTGCCAACATCGATGATTGATATTTCCGACGGATTATCGTCGGAATTGTTGCACCTCACCCGCAAATCGGGCACCGGTTGCAGGATTTATACCGAACGCATCCCCATTGCCGATGAAACCAGGGCGGCAATGGAAGAAATGGGCCTGGAGCCTCTTACAATTGCACTTAACGGGGGCGAAGACTACGAGCTTTTGTTTACCGTGCCACTGGAAAAACATGCCCTTATAAAAGAAATTGGGGGAATAAGCATTATAGGCAATATGACCGACAGATCGGAAGGTTGCTATATGGTTTCAACAGGCGGTTCGGCAGTTGAGCTCCATGCAATGGGTTGGGACGGCCTGAAAAAGGATTAACTGCACAAAACCCTTTTTCAGAACAATAGTGCATGCCCTTTTCTGAATTGTTGCTAACAGAAATTGAAATTAACGGTTCGTTTGGTTAAAAACATAACCGATAAAACCATTTTAAGAAATTAAGCATATACGGGCATAATATTTACATAAATTATTGTCCGGTGGAATTATAAAAATTATCTTCATGCTCAAATTTTCGGGATATGCTACTAAACTTTATTGTATGGGATTTGCGGCCGCAAATACTGCAACTCAACAGTTTTGAAATTCGCTATTACAGCCTGATGTTCGGGCTGGGTTTTATTTTAGGGTATTACATTCTTGCCCGATTTTTCAAGCGCGAAGGGGTTAACCTTGAACTGCTCGACAAACTAACATTTTACATAATTATAGCTACCATTGTGGGCGCCCGTTTTGGGCATTGCCTGTTTTATGAACCCGAAACCTATCTCAGGCAGCCCTGGAAAATAATTATGCCTTTCGAAGGAAAAATAGGCTCAGGCTTCAGGTTTACCGGTTTCCAGGGACTGGCTAGCCACGGAGGTGCAATAGGAATTCTTATAGGCTTGTACCTTTATACAAAAAAAACAAAAGTACCATACCTTTGGATACTCGACAGGCTTGCAATTGTAACTGCACTTGCGGCTACCTTTATCAGGATAGGGAACTTTTTTAATTCCGAAATAAATGGTATCCCTACCGACCTGCCCTGGGGGGTTAAGTTTATGAGGGTATGGGACGATTTCGACCGTACCGCCGGGGAGATATTGCCCAAACACCCAGCACAATTATACGAAGCCCTGGCCTATTTGCTAATTTTTGTTTTATTGTTTTATTTATACAATAAGAAACTGGAAAAACTCCGCCCCGGCTTTTTCATTGGGTGGTTCCTGGTGCTTGTTTTTACTGCCCGCTTCTTTATAGAATTTGTAAAAGACATACAGGTTGATTTCGAAGCCGGAATGGCCTTGAATATGGGACAAATTTTAAGCATTCCTTTTGTGGTACTTGGAATATACCTTTTATTGCACAAATTTGAAAGTAAACCAATAAAACCTGTTTTAGGCCAGCCGGGAAAAAACAAAACCCCGGGCAAATAGCACATTAAATTCGAATAAACATTTATTCATAATTTTTGCAGTTTGTAAGCTACCCATATTGCAAGGCTATGAACTGGTTTTTCATGTACATATCAATTATTATAGAATAAAACTTTTTTTCAAAAGCAACCTGTTAGCCAAATCAGCGTCTTTAAATTGTATAATGCACAAATTAATGAACACATGAGAAGGCTGATGTTTATTTTGCTGCTCATTGCATGTTTAATTGCAAATATTTTAGCTTTATGAACCAGGCTTTAATGCAGGCCGGAGGTTTAACTAAAACTGGGGTTTAAACTGCAAAGACATTTAGTTTTAAAATAAATGGGAAGTTGTTTAAAATACCTGGATACTTTTTGAACAATTTCTTTTATTGAAACAATACCATCATTGAAATTGGCGGAACAGAAATATTGCCCGATACATCCTCGATACCTTCGGGCACAATCCATGCATCTTTAACGGCAACTCTCCAAACACCCTCCGGTAAGGCAAAATGTAAGCTCTTTGGGTTGGCATTATATACAACAATAATATTTTTCCATGGGTCGCCATTAGCGTTTTCCGAAACCTGGTAAGCCACAGCCCCCCCATCGTTCAGGTGAAAAAACCTTAGTTTTTCGCCCATCATTTCAGAAGTAGGCATCCTGAAAGCGGGATGGTTCTTGCGCAATGCTATTAAAGCACGGTAATAGTCAAAAATATCATGATTCTGGGTTTTCCAGTTCCATTCAATCCGGTTAATATCGTCGGGAAGGTTATAGGTATTGTGTTCGCCATATTTTGTGCGCATCATTTCCACTCCGGCATGTAAAAAAGGTACACTTTGCGAGGTAAGGACAATTGCATTGGCCAGGCGGTGCATTTTTCTAATGTCGGCAAGGGGCGCATCGGGACGCGAGATAATTAATTTATCGTAAAGGGTATTGTTATCGTGGCACGATACATAGCCAATTGCCTGCGAAGGTTTTGGCGCCCAATGTTTTTTAGAGTACTTGCATTTTTTATAGTCGATTCCCGGATGATAAGTTGAACCAACAACACCAAATTTAATGGTTTCCTCAAGCCCTTTGGCACCGCTCACAAACCCGGTGCTTTTGTTATCGAAAACATTTCCTTTAACCCCATCGCGCATATCATCGCTAAAAGCGGCTATATCGGTAAGTTTAAGGGTATTGGCCTTCATGGCGCGCAAGGCCTCAGGCAGGGGGCTGCTGCCGCCAGTCCAACCTTCGCCATAAACAAAAATTGTCGGATCAATTTTTTTCAGCTCTTCGCTTAAAAGATTGAGGGTCTCGATATCGTGCACCCCCATAAGGTCGAACCTGAACCCGTCTATTTTATACTCGGTTGCCCAAAATTTACACGATTCAATAATGTATTTTCGCATCATGGCACGTTCAGAAGCTGTTTCGTTGCCACAACCCGAGGCATTCGACCAACCGCCATCTTTTGCCTGCCGGTAGTAATAGCCCGGCACCTCGCGGTTAAACAAAGAATTTTCAGTAAGGTAAGTATGGTTAAAAACAACATCCATAATAACCCGTATGCCATTTTTATGAAACCCCATCACCATTTGCTTAAACTCTTTTATTCGTACTTCGGCATTAAAAGGATCGGTAGAATATGAGCCTTCGGGGGTATTGTAATTGTGGGGGTCGTAGCCCCAGTTAAACTGTGGGTTGTGCAAGGCAGCTTCATCAACCATAAAATAATCGAATACCGGCAACAGGTGAACATGGGTAACACCCAGTGCCTTAATATGATCGATACCAGTACAATGCCCTTCTTTATTTTTTGTGCCGGTTTCGATCAGCCCGATGTATTTCCCAGGAAAACTGCTGCCCGATTTTGGGTCAATCGTCATATCGCGCACGTGGAGCTCATACAAAACAATATCGTTAAAAGAATTTAGTTTGGGCCGGGATTGATTATGCCAACCTTCGGGGTTGGTATCTTCTAAGTCGATAATCATTGCCCTGTGCCCGTTTACGCCAACAGCAGTGGCATATATACCGGGTGTTTCGTCGAGAAACCTGCCTTTGTATTTAACGCTAAATGTATAGTAAATCCCTTTATAGTCACCACGCAGCTTAATTTTCCAAAGTCCGTTTTCTTTTTGATCCAGTAAAAACGATTCAGTTAAATCATCGCCATGCCCCCGATCGTAAATGTTCAGCCTCACCTCTTCCGCAACAGGCGACCATATTTTAAACACAGCATAACGCGATGTGTATTCTGTCCAAAGGTTCTCATCGGTACAAACCGGATAATCGTCAAACGATTGGTATTCTTTGGAAACTACCTTTCTCCACCTAAACAGCCCCGACAAGTAACCCATTTTCATTTATTTTTCGTATGCAAAATTACTATTAAACCACGAAACAGAAAATTGTCGGCCACATTTTATATTTTCGGCCAATATTTAGTTTTTAAAAATGATTAGCAGCAGCAAAAAAGAAACATTATTAGGCCAAAAGGGAAAAGTTATTTGGTTTACCGGGCTTTCGGCCTCAGGAAAAACCACACTGGCATTGGGGCTTGAGAAAAAACTTTTTTCCGATGGTTTCTTAACCCAAATTCTGGATGGCGATTTAGTTAGGCAGGGGTTATGCAGCAACCTGGGTTTTAGCGTCAACGACCGGACCGAAAATATCAGGCGCATTGCCGAAGTGGCAAAATTGTTTAGCCAGTCGGGCATTGTTACACTTGCTGCATTTATTAGCCCAACAAACAAAATAAGGCAAATGGCCAGGGAAATTATCGGCAGCGAAAACTATATTGAAGTTTTTGTAAGCACCCCCCTGGAAATATGTGAGGCCCGCGACCCAAAGGGGCTCTATAAAAAAGCCCGGGCAGGCGAAATGAAAGATTTTACCGGCATATCGGCCCTTTTCGAAATACCCGAAAAGCCTGCAATTGTAATTGATACTTCCAGCTTAGCGGTAGATGCCTCCATAGAAGAAATATACCGGCAGGTATTGCCTTGCATTACCCTTTAATGATTATTTTGAGAAGCCGATTTGACAAGGGCACCCAGGTTAATCTGAACGCCAAAAGAAACCAAAAAAGGCTGGTATTCAAAATTTATCTCTTTCGAAAGAACTGGCATTGAAAAACCCATCTGCCCCACAAATTTTAAATATTTGTACCCTAGTTTTCCGGTTAAAACTGGTTCAAAAAACACACCATAATCCGATATATTGTCCTGAAATATTGATACATAGACAAGTCGGACAGAGGCAATCCCATCGAAAATATGGGTTGTTAAACCCATACCCGGTTGTATAAAAAACCGGCTGACATTTGCTTTGGAATAGCTTAAAAAATATGAATTGCTGTAATACGAATCAACCCAACCATGCCCATAACCTCCATATACCTCAACCACCCCAATTCGGCCATAGTTGGTATAATAGCCGGGCGCAACCTCGAAAAATGCATGTCTGTGGTAATTGTCAGTAGAGTCATTGGCACGGTTCGACATACTGCTGTTTATCATTAAACCTATATTATCGGTTAAAGCATAGGAACCCTGCAAATCAAAGCCTGAAGTGCCGGTATAAGTAGCCAGGTTCAAGTCGTTTTTTTCGGTGAGCAAAGGAGTATTCACAACATTTGGGATATATGCGGGGGTACAAGAAAAAACAGCAGCCAGAATGCCCAATAATAATAACCGTTTGATTGTTTCCATCTAAATAGAATTATTACAGGAATTTAATAAAAAACCAAATAAGTATAACCAGAATAACTAACTTTAATATTCGTACCTGCAATTTAAACGTTTTAGAAGTATATAAATGAGCAAAAAATTCCGTTTGTTTTCCATTTTGGCTATATTTCTAACTAATAGTTCATTATGGTCCCAGGTAGTTTTCGAAGATGCCGGTAATAAAAGCATCTACCAGTTTCTCGATGAGCTGGCAAACGAAAACATTATAGTTATAAATTCGGCCATAAAACCCTTTTCGCGAAGCTTTATAGCCAAAAAACTGGCAGAAGCCAGCTTAGCAGAAGCTGAACTGGGCAAAAGGCAGAGATATGAATTAAACTTTTACCTCAAAGATTTTAATAAAGAACTTCTTCCGGAAAAATTCAGCAATAAACGTTTTGATGTATTTTATTATAAAGACTCGGTTTTTTCTTTTACCCTGAACCCAATTATCGGAGGCCAGGTTTGGAAAAACGAAAACGGGATTAATTATCACCGCTACTTTGGCGCCGAAGCTTTTGGATATGCAGGCAAACACCTTGGAATGTATGCCAGTTTGCGCGACAATACCGAAAAATACCGTTTGGCCGATACCGGAAAAATTACCCTGCGCAGTGGCGGAAAATACCGGGGCGGCGATTACAGCGAAATGCGGGGCGGCGTAACCTGGGGCTGGAACTGGGGATATGTAGCACTTGTTAAAGACCGTATTGAATGGGGCAACAGCTACCGCTACCCGAACATTTTATCGGCCAAGGCCCCTTCGTTTGCCCAGTTTAAATGGCAGTTGAAGCCCTGTAGCTGGTTTGAGTTTAATTATGTACACGGTTGGCTGGTATCGGAAATTATCGATAGTTCGCGTTCGTACAATTACAATGGCATACCTCGCAATGTGTTTCACAGTAAATATATAGCTGCAAACATGTTTACCTTCACTCCCTGGAAAAGGCTAAATGTTTCATTGGGCAATTCTATTGTATATTCCGACCAGTATTTAAACCCCGCTTACTTTATTCCGGTATTTTTCTACAAATCGGTCGATCATACATACAATGGCAACACAAACGCGGCCGGGCAAAATTCACAAATGTTTTTCGATATTAGCAGCAGGCTAATACCCAAAACACATTTATATTATTCTATGTTTATCGATGTTTTATCGTTTTCTACCGTGTTCAGCGAAACCGAAAATGTTAACCATTGGAGTATGCTGGGCGGGTTAAGGGTATCGAACCTTATTGGAAACACCTGTTTTACCATTGAGTTTATCCAGAACAACCCCCTGGTATATAAAAACGACAACCCTACTACCCTATACAGTTCTAACAGGTACAACCTGGGGCATTACCTGGGCGACAACGCACGTGAACTTTATTTTGAATTAGGCACAAAACCCCTGGCCATGCTCGAAATAAAGGCCTGGTACTCGTTGGCTAAAAAAGGACCCGATTATCAATACATAAGAAAGACAGGTGCCCTTTCGGGCAAAAAAACCCTGGAAAGCATTGAATGGGAACAGCAACAAATTGCCCTGCAAATGAATTATCAGGTGCTAAACAATTTCGTGATTTTTCTTACAGCAGAAAAGCAGGATGTTACCGGCGATACAAAACGGTATAATTCTACTTTTTACCAGGGCAACACCCTCACCTGGTCGTTTGGCATGCATTACGGGTTCTACTAATAGTTGCCAGAATAACTGCCGGAAAAAACACCGGGATATATTGCAAACAGAACCAAAAGACTCAGTTCGAAGAACTTCTTTCCTTGCACCATTTTAAAACCGTTTCGTACCTGATTCCGGTAACCTCGGAAATGTGCCTGTAAGAATGTTTCTCATTAAGTTGCACCACCGTGTCTTTAATTTCTTTCGGATAGCGCACCGAAGCCACTTTATTCTGGCAATAGCGCTTGCGGATACGAATAATAGACATCTCCGACACATTGAATTCCTTTGCAATTGCCCTTGCTGTTTCGCCATTGTCCAACCTGTCGGCTATTTTTAACGCATCGGTGTATGAAATGGAAGAACTCCCACGGTACGATTCACCCATACCAATCATGCCAGCACCTTTTACATTCGAACGCATACGGTTCTGGAACAAATCTTTACTGTTGCCCCAGCTTAGGTTTGAGTAGTGGTTATTCAGCGAATTGCAATCGACGTGCAAAACCATTTTGTTAGTAAGTGGTTTTGTGTTATGAATATAGGCTGTTGCTACAATATGGTGCACATAGAATTGTTTGCCCCCAATAGAACAACAGTAATAACCATGATTGTGCTTGCGGGTTTTCAGCAGAAACTGGTTTACAAGCTTTTCCTGGTAATAGATTTCTTTACCATCGGCACTAACCTTAACTGTACCTTTTACCCCTTTTAATGTAGTTTCTTTATACATAAAATTCATGTATTACAACACACAGCATTGTTATATAAAACACCCAATTATAACAAAGCTGAAAAAAATATGTTTACTTTTCCCCTACGGGATTTTTAATGACACTAAAGCAAAGATATGCAATAAAATAAAAAAATTTAAAGTTTTTTGGGATAAGAATTAATAAGTTTTTTCTGATTTGCCCATTTTAAGGGCTAAACAAACAATTTTTATCGGGACATTTTAACACTATTGTTTTATAACAGCAACCGCTTGAACAAAGGTTTTATTGTACAGTCGCAAAAAATACATACCTGTCGAAAGCCCCCCGGCAGGTATCCTGTAAGTATTATTGGCACCGCCGCATGCAATATTGCCTTTCAAAACAATAATACCAGCCAAATCGGTAATTTCGTAACAGTATATGGCGGAATTACTTGCGTGACAAGAGATATAAATGCCCTCGGTGAAGGGATTAGGGTAACAACTTATATTTTCGGTGGTAAATTGTGCATGGCTGGGATATTCAATGGAAAAACTTTCGTTGATAGCTTCGGAATAAGCCAGGGCAAACTTTTTTCGCCAATTGTTGTTGAGAAGTTTTTCCAAATCGGCAGGGGTATCTACAAAGCCTATTTCGTTCAGGCAGCCATGTGCCGCACCTTTAAGCACGCCCAGGTGAAAGCCCAGGTACAAGGCATCTTCGATACTTCGCCTGTTGCGCCATTCTCCAAAATACACCATTTTATCCTGTACAATTTGCGAAAATATACTATCGACGGCCCTTTTGGGCGATTGAACATAACACCAGAAAGTTTCGGTGCCTGTACCACCGCCCCCATTGCAATGTATGCTCAACAACCTGTCGGTGTCGTAACTGTCGGCCAATTCGGCCCTTTGTGTGAGAGACATCCAACTGCCGGGGCCACTTTCAGTGCGTGTCATTATTACACTATAACCCTGTTTTAAGAGGGTATCTTCGAGGAGCAGGCCAACCTTGCAATTGGTGCTTATTTCTTCCCAGGTGCGGCTATCGAAGTTTTCTCCTTCGGGCCCGTAACCATGGCCAGGGTCGATACAAATTACCTGTAAAAAGCACGCTTTAACATTTAAGAGAAAAAACAGGGTTATCAGAATAGTTCTCATGGGTTGGTTTTTTTGATACCAGCAATAAAAAGGCTGCCGGTTTTTTCATCGGAGAAAACCACTTTTTTCCCATCGGGTGATACTGCAGGCCACATTTCAAATATACCGGGAGAGTTGGTTAATTGCTGCCTTTCGGCGGTTTCAACATCAAGCACAAACAATTCGGAACCGTCGATATAGTGCCCGTTGGCCGACGAATCGAGAAAACCAAAAATATACCTGCTGTCGGGCGACCAGCTACTGGCAATGCCGGTACCCAAAGGTTTAATTATACCGCTGCCATCGGTGGCATAGAGATACATTTCCGATTTAAGGTGTATAACGGCCAGTTTCCCGTTGGGCGCTATTACTGGGTTGTAAAACAGCCCCTTTTCCGGAGTAACTTCCCAGCTTTTATTACTGCCTAAAGTTATAGCTTTAATTTTTTGCTGCCTGGTATCGATGGTTAAAAGGGTATCAGCAGCATCACTGCCATTCGATTTTAATGTTTTGATAAAACCATATTGATTGCCTTTCAGGTATGCGATTTCGCCATTTTTGAGCCACACAGGTTTCGACTTTATTTTTAACTGGCTTTCAATTTGCCTTAATTCTTTTGTATTTACATTCAGGATAAACAGCCCCCTGTTATGTTTGCCTGTTAGAAGCAGCTGTTCGCCGGCATTGTCCCATACAGGCTTTGACAAAGAATAGATATTACAACACAATTGATGCTGGTTTTCAATTAAAAAGTGCTGGGCCCTTAAGGGCATTAAAACAAATACCAGGAACGATGCTGCCAGCAATGCCGTTAAATATATTTTCCGATACATTTTTATGTGTATTAGAACCAATGTTGGTTATAATTGTTTGTACAAGTTAGCAACTTACGGTTAACTTTACTACAAAAACTGTACTATGATAATAAAACCTGCAACCCAACTTGCCGATGCCATACACGAAAATATATTTCTGTTGCCGGTATTAAACCGTTTCGATATTCAGTTGGGCTTTGGCAATAAAACCGTTGAGCAGCTTTGTGCCGAGAAGGGTGTTAATATGCAGTTTTTTCTGGAAATTGTAAATTCGTTTCTCGATAAAGACTATTTCCCACAATCGGAACTTCAGTCGTTCCCAATAAGGCTAATTATCGATTATATTTCACGTTCACATACTTTTTATTTAAAGTATAAATTGCCCCAAATCGAAGGTTTGATTGTTAAATTGCTAGAGAATGCCGAACCATCGAATAAAAAGGCCTACAGCCTAATACGGGGCTTTTTTGAAGAATATGCCCGGGAACTAATTGTGCATATTGAAAAAGAAGAAGATTTTGTTCACCCCTATATACTGGCTATCGACGATGCTTATAATAAAAACCTTGTAACACCCGAAATAATAATGAGGGTAAAACAAGAATCGATAAACAAGTATGCCGACGGCCACGACAATGTCGAAGACAAACTGTTCGATTTAAAAAACCTGATTATAAGATATTTGCCACCAGCTGCAGATTATACCCTGTCGAACGCCATATTGTACGATTTATTCAGGCTGGAACGCGATTTAAACGATCATGCCCGTATAGAAGAAAAGGTGCTGGTGCCCAAAGTAAGGTTACTGGAAAAACGCATATTAGCAAAAAAAGCATGAAAGAACCAGCGGTAACCATTGTGGTCGAAGACGGGTTCATGCAAGCTGCCTTGCGCAACATACTTAAATATTTGCAACCCGAAGTTTCCCTGGTGTTCAGGGGTTCTTTGGAAGAATGCCTAAACGGTAAAACCTGCCCCCGGTTTATTATTCTCGATTCGAAACTACTGCCCCAACCCCACTGCTACAGCCTGGAAAAGCTAAAAAGCCGCAACCCCGAAGGCCATATACTTATTGTTGAAACCAGCTTGCTCGAGCAGCCTGTGTTGGTTTATGCCAACGAGGTTATTTTGCGAAACGACACTGAAAAAACCATTAACCAGAAAATAAAGAATTTTTTCGATCAGGCTTCTAAATTGGCCAAACCACAGTACGACGATACTATAAGCGAACGCGAAAAAGAAATTGTGCGCCTTGTTGCCCTGGGTAAAACCAACAAAGAAATTAGCGGCGCTTTGTTTATTAGCCCCCATACAGTTGTTACCCACCGAAAAAACATTACTTCAAAGCTGGGCATAAAAACCATAGCCGGCTTAACAGTTTATGCCATACTTAACGGACTTATTGTAAAGGAAGAAATCTGATAATGATGCCAAGGCAGTCAATACTGCCATCTTTTAAATAAACAGCGGGTTAATTAGTGCATAGCGATATTCGTCGATAACCTCGCCATTTTTAACAACCGAATTTTCGAAAATACCTTCGAGTTTAAAACCTGCTTTTGTCAACACCCTTTGCGAAGCTATATTATGTTCGAATACGCCGGTAAAAATTCGCACCAGCATTAGCTTATCGAAACCATAACCGGTAATAAGTTTTACGGCAGTAGTGGCTATTTTTTTACCCCAAAAGGGCTCGCCAACCCAGTATCCGATTTCTGCTGTTAACCGGTAAACATCGGTTTGTTTAACAAGCCCTATTACCCCGGCAACCTCGTTGTGGTATTCAATAATAAAAGTCATCGGGGGGTTTTCATCGCGGCAAAGACCGATAAAATATTCGGCATCGCTAATGGTATATGGAAAAGGGATGGAATCGCGCACATTGTCCCATATCTTTTTATTGTTGCATAATTCCGCCAATCGAAACTTATCGGAATACTCCGGTGGCCGAAGGGCCACATTGCCCGCTTGTAAAGGATTCATAACCCCGATGTAGTATTTAAAGGGTTTATACTGAAATTCATACTTTTTGTTTCAAACTTTATAAAATTGCATTAAATAGAAGCTATTCGTTAAAAAACATGCACCGTTCAGCATTAATCGTATTTACACTTTTTAGGCAATAATTGCTAAATATATTATAAATTGTTAACCCACAGCACTGTTATAAGCAAAAATATTTTTACCACTCGCCTGCCTTATAGCATTAATGGCCAAACAGCCGTTTATTTTTACAAGCTTATTGTTGCAGGTTTGCTTTAAGACAATAACTTTATGGCTAAATTAAAAAGGCACAAACTATTTATGGCAATTTTTGGGACACTCGCTGTTGCCCGGCAACAAACCAACAACCCGCGCTTGGTTAAGGCAATTGATTTTCTGATGGCCAACAACCTTCAAACCGTTTTTAATGAAGTAAGCACGGAAAATAAAAAAACTATAGAAATTGAAGGCGACACTATTTTTGCCATATTTCAGGAATATACGAGCAAACCTCTTGACGGGCTAAAACCCGAAGGGCATAAAAAATATATTGATATACAGTATATTTTCGATGGCGAAGAAACAATACTGTTGGCCAGCACTGCCGATATTACTATGCCCGATAATTACGACCCCGTGAAAGATATTTATTTTCCGGAGGTGGCCGCATGCTCGCAGATACGCATGAGAAAAAACGATGCTGCCATACTTTTCCCTGAAGACCTGCATGGCCCGTGCGGCTGTGTTGACAAACCCTGCACGGTTCGAAAAGTGGTGGTAAAAGTTGCCTTGGGCTAACCTTAGGCAGGTGTACACCGTAGTTTGTTGCTGTTATAACTGTAAGTTAAAGGCAAACTAAGTGGTTTACGGGTTATTTTTTGACGAAAAACCAGCGCTTAACTTCGTTTTTTAAATTCTGTATAACCAGTTCTTTTAACCAGGGCAAAGGTTTATCCGACCAGCGCTGCGGATGGAATGTAAACATAAGCTTTTCCGGCAACCGGCAGGTGTGTAATGCATGTATAATATCGGTTGTGCTTTTTAGTTTCAATTTGTCCGGTAGTGCAAAATTACCTTTGGTACCTGAAGCTTTATATTGTACCTTGTCCCTTACACTATACTTATGCCCATCCCAGCGGCGGCCGGTATCGGTAAGGTAAAATACCTGCGAAAAGTCGGTATCGAAATAGGGTTCGCCTATAATTCCATAATTGCGGTAATTATAAATTTTCCATAAATCTTTACTATCGAATTTCGATTTGGGGCTGCCATGCATACAAATTGTTTCAATAGTTACGAGTTTGCGCAATTTGCTCAGGTTATGTTCAAAATCATCAATAGCACTTTGGAGGTTTCCTTTACAACTGGTTAGGTTTTCGTAATGGTAACCGATTTCGTGGCCCAGGGCTGCAATTTTCCGAATAATGGTTTCGTCCCAGCTTTCGGGCACTGCCCTGAAATAATAAGTGCCCTCTATCGAGAGTTGATGTTGAATGTGGGCAAAGGCCAATGAATTTGCCGGAAGCAAATCGACATCGTGCCGCAAGACAACAACCTTTGGCGCAGGGTTTTTAATAAAACCGGCATAAGTTTGAAAACTGTATCCTGCTTGTGTTAATGCCATAAGCAGGTTTTTATAAGTTTTTAGGGTAAAATCCATAAAAGGTTAACCTATTTGATTCATAAATTTCTTTTATTAACCTGACTTTTGCTCACCAATATACAAAAGATTGGCCCGATTTATTGCGCTGCCATTAACGAATTGCCGTTAACTGCTGCGTGCCTTTTTTACGATGATATTGTACAAGGCACTGAAAAAATATTTTATATCGGTTTTCAGTGGGTGTTTGAAATACTCGTCGAGGTATTTTTCTTCCGAGGCAACCAATTCTTTAAAAGAATTGGGCAGGTGCACATAAAAAGGGGGTATAAGCCCGGGCTTGCACCGGGTGCGCTTTTCCTGCATGTATTTGGGGTACATTTTAAATTTAGCCTCGCTTAAGGGACGTACCCCTACAATTTTAATTTCGCGTTTAATAATGTTAAGCAACATAGGTAGTTCGTCGAGCCACAAGCGCCGAAAAATTCTACCTAACGAAGTAATCCGGTAATCGTTTAGGGCTTTATCGCCATCGGCAGAGCCATGCCTTGAATAAACCAAATCTTGAATATACTCCGAATATGGGTGCATGGTGCGCAACTTGTACACGGTAATTTTCTTGTTGTTTTTACCTATCCTGCGAAGGCGGATAAACAATCCATAATTAGAATGGGGCGATTTGTGAGGGCAATCGACTTTATGTACAATAAAGAAATATTTATCGGCGGCATAAATTTCCCGCACCAGTTCGAACCCACAATAATACAGCCTGCCCAATATTTCGGCTTTCGACAAGGCACGGTTAAGCCCGTTGGTGAAAAAATAATAAATTGGCTTTGTAACATGAAATTTTGGCAATACGCGCGAAAAAATAAAATCGACGATATAGGCAATATAATTTATAATTAGGGGGTATTTTGCCAGAATACGTTTTTTTCGAAGCTGTTTGGTTTCGCCACAACCAATAAAAATGCCCCCGAACGGCAATTTATCGTTTATGGCGCGAAAAAATTTATTGATAAAGCGTATATCGTTTATGTTTTTTATATTGATAATATTTTCGAAATACCCTTCGGGGTGCTTATCGACATTAAACTGTGTAGTAGTTGAAAGAATAAGGGTTTTCGGGTGAAAAGGGTCGATATTTTCGCTTAGGATATTATATACCTCATAGCCGCAGTTCTCAATTAAATTTTTCCGTATTTTTTCTTCGAGCGGTTTGTGTATCTCTGGTAGTTCGCCAGTAACTTTTTTTTCGTTTTTTAATAAATAGGTTACCACCCTGGGCGATTGGAAGGTACTTTCAACCTCTTCGGCAGCATGCGTTACCTGGTAAAACAAAAAAGCTACAAAAAGCTCGGCAACACTGGCAAACAAAACTGTTCCAAAAACTATCTGCCTCGAAAAATACTCCATGCGTATGCCATAAATAAGTATTACCGATACCGACAAGGCTATTCCATTTGCTGATAGTATGGCCCAGCTTGAGCCTTTGAGGCCTTTATGGAACAAACTACGGTATTTTTGAAAAAAAACCGACGACAATAACCATATAGAAAGAAAAGCCAGAAACGGCATTACATAATTAGGCAGGTATATGCGCACCGATGCAGGTTTAAGCCATACCCAAAACAGGAAACAGCCGGTTACCAGCACTATATCGTAAAACAGGAAATATAAAGGTTTTCTAAACATCGGCAGGCGCCTTTTTTCGTACTGAAACAAATTCTTTTAAAGTTAATAACGAAAAGCCGAAGATTGCAATAAAAGTTTTCCGAAATAAACGACGTGGGTTTTGAATTATGCGGTACACCCATCGTAGCGAGAGTTTTTTTACCCATTCGGGGCTTATTTTCATGGTGCCCGAAAGGTAATCGTAAACCCCGCCAATGCCAATAAGCACAATATTGCCCAAAAGGGGCGCATAAGCCTTCATGAGGTAATCCTGCTTGGGGCTGTTAAGGCCAACCCATACAATATTGGGGCCAAGCAGTTTTATTTGTTCCATATCGTCAGCTATCTGGCTGTTGGTTTCAATTTCGTTGGGGCTTACCCAGGGGGGCGACTTATAACCTAAGATACGGGCATGGGGAAACTCGTTTTCGAGGTTTGCCTTTATTTTAGCCAGCTCGCCGGGCGATGAGCCATAAAAGTAATGTGTTAAATGGGTGTCCATTAGTTTTTTTACCAGCCAGTAACCCGACACCGTGCCAATGTTTTTAATGCCTTTCGACTTTGCATACAATACCAGTGGGGCGCCATCGGGCAATGTAAGCAGGCTTTGGTTTAATATTTGCCGGAGCCTTAGGTTTTTTGCAGCCGCCACAATAACATATGCATCAGGCAGGCAAATGTAGCCAGTCGATTTTTTTTCGCATAGCCCGATAACCTGCTGTGGGGCAAGATTTATATTGGTAATTGACACTTTTGTGCCGAAGATGTCAACATGATTTTTACTAACCATAAGAAAAAAAAGCCCTATTGTTTTACCCTCCATTTACAATCTATTTCCCAGGCATCAGAAGGAATTAAATCAAAAGTATTGTCTTTTAGAACACCCCAACCCTTTGCAACTAAAGTATAATTATTACTGAGCAATTCGGAAAAGCCCGACTCAGAATTGTCGGGCAAATTATTATAAACGTTACCTTTATTGTTTGCAGCGACTTCGCAAGTAATTGAACCTATTTTTTTTCCATCGATTAATGGTTTAAGTGTTTTAAGCACAGCCAAATCCATACCTTGTATGTCGCTTATATAATCATCGATAAAACTTACATTGTTCTTTAACAGAAAATTGCCCAAAACAATACAAGGCACAGTTATTTCTTTAACCATTCTCACTTGTTCACCATTATAAACATGTTGCCAGTCGTCTTTAAATGTGCCTATTGAAGAAGAAGCCCCATTGTTGTTGCTGCTGATATGAAAAGTGATTTCTCCATCGTATTCGGCCACTGCAACGTTATAAAGTGAAATATTTTTAAAATGGCCATACTTCTTTTTCAACTTTTCAAACCTTTCGGGATTTGCCTCAAAGCCAAAACACTTTTCATATCCCCAGTGCATGAGGCTCAAAACACCACCTGGTTCAATACCAACCATTACCAATGTACCTTTACGTTTCCTAAAAAAATGGTATAGAAAACAAGACAAAAAACGCCAGGCTTTTTTAGGGTGACGAAATATTTTTAATATACGTTTAAACATAATTATATTATTTACTTGTTCTATATTTCAGGTTATAGGCCTCAATATGTTTTTTTAAATCATCTGGCGAATCAAACCTGTCACAAATTTTTCTTGCAGGGTTTCCGCCATATATTGAAAATGGTTCTACATTTTTAGTAACCACCGAACCGGCAGCAATAATACTACCCTGTCCAATTTTAACCCCACTGAGAATAATGGAGCCATAACCAACCCATACATCATCGTCAATTATTATTTCCGAATTGAGGCCTAACCAATTATAATTTTTGTTTCTTATATGGGGTGTGTGGAAGATTGCTGTTCCAATATCTTTATAATTATGGTCGTATTTACCGATAAGGGCAACAAAGTTACCAAAAAACACAAAATCGCCTATTTTAGCATCGCATTCAATTTGTGAATATCTGCCCATATAAAAACCCTGCCCGATTTCGATGTAGTTTTTGGCCCATAGTTGGCACCCCCGGCCTGCATGAAAGTTTTTGCCTAATTTGTATTTTTTCCATCGAAAATTTTTAAGGTATATATTTCTCAACCTTTTAAATATTCCTTTTTTATGTATATATACCATATTTTTACAGATTATAGTTTTTTCTTAAGATACCGTATGTAGGGATTAACCTTAAAGAAATAAAATTTTTTTACTATGGAAATTGCAACTCTATCTTCATTTAGAGCATTTTTAGTTACAATTATACCTTCTTGCGCTAAATTAGAGAAGTATGCATTAGTTGATGGACTATTAACACCAGATTGATCAAAACCTATATTATTTACTAATGTACGATTGGGAAACAAACAAAACCCATTGTTTTCAAAAACAGATGCATGCCAGTTAATAAACCAGGTATTCATTATACCCGATGCATTTTTGCGTAATTGTCGCTCCAGGTATTTCCCGCCAAATTTATTAAAGTCTCTCCAACCCGAAATGGAAGATATATGGCCCACATGATACTGCGAATCGCCGTTGTACTTGTCCCATGCCCTTTTCCAGGTTGCCCAGCCCCAACATAAGGGCACATTAAAAAAAAACGTTTCGGGCAATCTTTCTGAATGAGGGTACATATAGCCAGAAATGCTCATAACCTGCTCTTCCTGCTCGTATATCGTTAATGCATCATTCATATATTGTAAAAAATAGGGACTAGTAAGAATATCATCTTCAAGTACAATAACCTTACCGTATTTATTTACTGTTTCGCTAACCCCCTTAACAATAGAACCTGCCAGGCCGAGGTTAACCTCCGATTCGTTAATGGTAATCGAACGAAAACCCGAAACAGATTTTAAAAAATTTCTTACACTATTAACAGCATTCGTTTTTTCAGGCAAACCCAAAGGGCCATCTGAGTAGATAATCAAATCCGATTCAGTTGACAGATAATTTTTTTTCAATGCTTCGACAGTAGCCATTGTTTGTTCTAATCTCGAATATACAAAAAGTACTATGGGAGCAGGCATTTTATTTAAAATTAAATAACGGTTATGGTATAATATAGTAGTAGTAAGGCGCAGTGCACAAAACAGTTTATACTAAAACACGAGGCGAGGGAAAACCCTTTGTGCCTGATAAACCCCAACAAGAACAAAAAAATGGGTTTTAACCCAGTATTACTTTTCCCATTTTCGCCTAATTCCATAGTCTTCAAATATTCGATCTGAAGTTACAATTGGCAAATCTTCACTTAAACCTTGCGAAATTATTATTCTGTCAAATGGGTCTCGATGAATAAACCTTAAAGTGCTAAGTTTTATGATATGGTTTGGAAGTATTGGTAATATCTCAAAACCATTGCGATATACTTTCTCAACCATTTCCTCGATACCACAGCCAACCTCAAGCTTGTTTAATGACATTTTTATTGTCATTTCCCATAAAGAAGCAATGCTTATAATTATTGTGTTTTCAGAATTTTCAAGTTCTTCTTTAATCTTTCCAGGTAATTGCCTATCATTTTCTACAAACCAAATAAATGCTTGCGTATCAATAAGTACTCTCATTTCATATATTCTGAAAAATCTTCTAAAGGTTCATTAAAATCTTTACTCATTTTAAAAACACCTTGCATACAACCAGCCTTTGGATGAACCTTTGCTATTTTTGGTTTATTTTTATTAATTAAAAACTCAATAAAATCAAAAACTTCATCTTGGATTGATTTTGGAAGAGTTGATATTCTAGTATATAAAGCTGTATTTGTCATTTCAATTATTTTTACAAATATAAATAATTAAATTCACTCCATTATGATACTAAGAGTTATGCTGGCGTACAACTTTTCTACAGATAATATTTTTATATAAGGTCACAAAAATAAACTTCGACATATAAAACAAAAACAACAGCTTATAATAATGGCGCCAATAAAACAATGCCCGGTTAGGTATATAAATGCGTGATGCTTTTTGAAAGAATGCCTTTAAAACTTTGGCAAATGAACTCTTCTTATACGAAGTTACCCCGGCTGTCAGGTTCATATCGGAATACAACACAGCATTGTACGAAATAAAACATTTATACCCGATTTTGCCAGCCCTGAGGCAAAAATCATAATCAGACTGGTATTGAAAGAAAAAAGGGTCGAAACCCCCTAATTTTTCAATTGCCTCGACAGGTACAAGTAAGCCCCTTCCGGGCAATAATTCAGACTCTTTAATAGGTTTACATTTGTTAAGGTCTATTTTACCTAAAACCGGATAATAATGTGTTGTTTTATCGGTAAGCCTGTTAAACGATTTAACCCCCGCAAATGCTACAAGGCCATTGTCATTGTTTTTTAATGAGAGTGAGCCCAAAATTGCCATCTTGCCTAAACCGGAATAGCCTTCCAATAAATTTTTCAAATAGTTTTGGCCCAGGCTCACGTCATCGTTCAGGCATAGAACAAGCTGGTTGTTAAAGTTTTTAATTGCATACGAAAAACCCTTGTTCATACTCTTAGTGTACCACCATGTTCCATTGCCAAGAATTTTATGGACCTGGGGATAAAATGTATCAAGCATTTCAATTGTACCATCGGTAGAACCATCAACAACAACAATAATTTGCAGCTCTATTGGCAAAATGGTTTCATTAATCAACTGTTTTAATAACTGGCCCAATGAGTTTTTCCTATTGTAAGTAGGAATAATTATTGTGAGTTTTTCTGGCATAAGGCAAATTATATATCAAATGAAAAAATAAAAATGTATAGAAAAATGGTTTGTATAAAAAATCCTGTGAAAAACTTAGTACACAAAGCACCAAAAAAGAAGCTACGCCAATATTTTTTGGTATTTTATAAAAATAAGACATTTTAATAAAGCTTTTAAATGTGAAAAAGAAATATATAAACCAGGCAATAAGTCCAAACTTTTGTGCATAACCAGTAAAACTATTGTTTCTATGGGAAAGCACTTCATCTTCGTAATAACCTTCAAAACGGGTAAATTTATTTTTACCTTTGCCCAGTAATGGGTTCTTGCGAATATCCTCAAGATCTACCAAGGCGCTTACAAAACGTGATCTTTTTTGCGTAGTGAAATCATCAGGATCAACATTAGAGATTTGGGTTGTTATTTTATCTTGCAAAAACTCTAATCGACTAAACAATATAACTACAACTACAAATGCTACCGGTAGAATAAATAATTTTTTGTCAGAATTTTCTTTATAAATTATCCATGCCAATGAAAAAATAAAGAAAGCAATGTATCCGGTGGTTGACATTGTAGTAAGCAGGGCAATAATAAAAATTTTGTTCTCTTTGTTTCTAAAAAGACTCCCGCTAATAAAACAATTAAATACAATTGCAATTACCAAAAAACCGGCAAATGCGCCTGCTTCCCAGAAGGGTCCAGGGTTTCTGGTCGGTGGAAAACTAATCTCGCTTGGATTTATAAATTTAAAAATTATAATATGAGGTG
>JAFGQZ010000072.1 GCA_016935435.1 Bacteroidales bacterium | reverse complement strand
TAGAATTTTTTTGTTTCATACAGGCTAAAGCCTGTATCAATTCAACATCATTCTTAGTTGTTGGATTCCCTCCAGCTTGTGATATTGGATTCCCTCCAGCTGAAGCTGGAGGATCGTTTACCAACAAAACAACACAAATATTATCGATTGCGGCTTACTATCAAAAAAAAGAAAAAACATTGAATTATTTAACCATCTTATTAAAAAAAATTAATAAACTTATACTGAATTAATAAATATTAATAAAAACTATACCAATGAACAAGTTTTTTTATACAATTTTGTTGTTTTTGGTTGTATCGTGTACCACAAGTAACGAAACAAAAATTCATTGTTATGCATGGCTCAGTGGGCCTGGTGATGCTACCGATACAATGTTGTCCGAAAAATTCTCGGAACTTAAAGAAAAAGGCATCGATGGGCTAATGTACAATGCCGGTAGGGAAGTTGAGGTATATAAACGGATAAGCAAAATAGCCAAAGAGCATGACTTGGAGTTTTATGCCTGGATTCCAACGCTTATTCAGAATAATAACCCCGAAATAAATAAAGAATGGTATGCTGTAAACGGTTTAGGGGAATCTGCTTTCGATAAGCCGGCTTATGTAGGTTATTACAACTTTGTTTGCCCCAACCGTGAGCAAGTATTGGATTACCTTTTGAATATGTATGGAAGGGTTGCCGATATACCTGAAGTAGATGGTATTCACCTCGACTATATCCGTTTCCCCGATGTTATTCTGGCAAGGGGCCTGTGGGAGAAATATGGTTTGGTAATGGACAGGGAATATCCCCAGTTCGATTACTGCTATTGCGAAAAGTGTGTTGCCGGGTTTAAAGCCAAAACAGGTATCGATATTTTACAAGTCGAAAACCCGTCGGAAGTTGAAGAATGGAAACAATACAGGTACGATTTAGTTACCAATGTGGTAAATAGTTTAGCCGACATGGTGCACTCAAAAAACAAAAAAATAAATGCTGCTGTGTTCCCGGGGCCGCATTCGGTGGCAAAAAAAATTGTGCGGCAGGAATGGGACAAATGGAACCTTGACGCCTTTTTTCCTATGAACTACAACGATTTTTATTTGGAAGACACTAAATGGATTGGCCAAATGTGCAACGAGGCAGTAGCTGCCCTTAATAACCAAAAGCCGGTTTACAGTGGTTTGTTTATTTGTCCCGACCCGCAAAAAAAAGCAACTGAGCCCGATCCGGAAAACCACGGGCTTGTTCCGGAAGAATTGGAGGCAGCCATAAGGGAGTCGGTAGAAAATGGTGCAGCAGGAATATGCTTGTTTACACCCGACCGCATGACCCCGGAGGGTTGGAAAATTCTGGACAAGGTTTTATTTACCGAATATAAAGGCAGTAAATAAAAGGGCATTGGTATTTCAGAACTTAATTAATAAAAAAGCCTGTGTATTTTCAACACAGGCTTTTTTATTCTTAATCTTGCACAAGAAGGCAAATATGAACAGATATTATTTAAGCTTAAATGTGGTTTTTGTTTTTATGTCGGACGATGAGGCCCCGATAAGGGCTTCAAAATCGCCAGGTTCGGCTACCCACTCGTGTTTATAGGCATCGAAATAGCTTAAGGCGCTTTTGTCGATATCAAAGGTGACAGTTTTTACTTCGCCTGGTTTCAGCGTAATTTTGTCGAACCCCTTCAGTTCTTTTACCGGTCTAGGAAGGGTAGATTTTAAATCGCTGATATAAAGCTGTACAATTTCGGCGCCTTCGCGGTTGCCGGTATTTTTAACTGTAACCGAAAACGTAATTTTATCATTGGCGGTCATTTCTTTTTTGTCGGCAGAAACTTTCCCATATTCGAATGTTGTGTAGCTTAACCCATGCCCAAAGCAAAACAAAGGCTTAATATTTTGTTTGTCGTGCCAGCGGTAGCCCACAAAAATACCTTCGTTATAGGTTACCTGTTTTTCGCTGCCGGGAAACTCACCCATGGCATGCGCAGCATTGTCGTTTAACTTAACCGGAAAAGTAAAAGGCAATTTGCCCGACGGGTTAACATCGCCCACCAGTACCGATGCCAGGGCATTTCCGGTTTCGGTGCCTAAAAACCAGGCCTGTACAATTGCGGGCACTTCGTTTACCCAAGGCATGGCTACTGCATTTCCCGATATGTTAACAACAATAAGGTTTTTATTTACTTTGGCCAGGGCACTTATTAATTTATCCTGGTTATAGGGTAGCCCCAAGCCCAGGCGGTCGTTACCTTCGCTGTCCTGGAAAGCACTTTTGTTGAGCCCTCCGATAAAAACTACATAATCGGCAGTTTTTGCCACTTCAATGGCTTCAGCCATAATAACCTCGGCAGGGCGGTTGTCAGAGAGGTCCTGTCCGGTAACAACATTGTTATAGCTGTTACTGGCGTCGCCAAGGTAGCCGCGGGCATAAACTATTTCTGCCTGGGTTCCTATTCTGTTTTTCAGCCCGTCGAGGGGCAAAACTTCGTATTTTGCTTTCAGCGATGAGCTTCCGCCTCCCACAGTCATCATTTTAATGGCATTTTCACCAATAACGGCAATCTTTTTTGCTTTGTTTAAGTCAATTGGAAGTACATTGTTTTTGTTTTGGAGCAAAACTATGCCTTCCTGGGCAATTTTACGTCCGGCGAGTGCGTGTTCTTCGGTACCAAACGAGCCATAGGGCCTGTTTTTGTCCATGTGTGTCCGAAAACCCAGGCGCAAAATATTCCGTACCTTTTCATCAAGCTCTTTTGTGCCTACTTCCCCCGACCTTATAAGTTTCAGATAAGGGTCGGCAAGAAAATAGTTGTCGTAAGCATTGGTTTGCCCCATGGTTAAGCCATCGGTCCAGGTGCCAAATTCCATATCGAGGCCGTTAAAGATAGCTTCGCGGGTATTGTGCGTGCCGCCCCAGTCAGCTACAACCACACCATCATATCCCCACTCGTCGCGCAGAATGTCTTTTAAAAGGTATTGGTTATGGCAGCAATGTTGTCCTTTATACAAGTTATATGCCCCCATAATGGCCCATGCGTTTCCTTCCTGTACGGCAGCTTTAAAAGCCGGAAGGTAAATTTCGTATAAGGCACGGTCGTCAACATTTACGTTTACAGTGTGGCGGTTTGTTTCCTGATTGTTCAGGGCAAAATGTTTCACACAAGCTGCAACACCATTTTGTTGCACTCCTTTCACATAAGGCACAACCATTTTCGATGCCAAAAAAGGATCTTCGCCCATATATTCAAAATTTCGTCCGTTCAGGGGCGAGCGATAAATGTTCACACCGGGGCCCAACAGAACAGTTTTGTTTCGGTACCTGGCCTCTTCACCAATCGAAATGCCGTATAAAAGCGACATGTTGGTGTTCCAGCTTGCCGCAAGGCAGGTGAGGGCAGGGAAAGCTATGCACGAGTCGTTTGTCCACCCGGCCTGCCTCCATTCGTCCCAAGCTACTTCGGGGCGGATGCCATGCGGGCCGTCGGTCATCCAGAATTCGGGTATGCCCAAACGCGGTACGCCTTTCGAACTAAATTTCGACTGGGCATGCACCATAGCCACTTTTTCTTCAAGTGTCATTCGCGAGAGGGCATCTTCTACGCGCTCTTCTAACGGTTTTGAATCATCGAGGTATACCGGAATATCTTTTTGTGCATTCAAGCCAATAATGCCTGAAACCAGCAAAACAGGCACCAACTTCATTTTTCTCAACATGTTTCTTTTTATTAGTTATACTTAATTTCATTGCGTGTCTTTCGCACAGCAACGATTTTCTTTTTTGCCATTTTAAAACTAAAAAAAGGTTTAGGATTAATTGTTTAAAATGGTCAGAACTAAAGGAACATATTTAACTTTTCCAAAAAAGCCTATTTTTTTATAATTATTTGTTTTTTTTCAAATTTAAGATTATTGGCGAATATTTCCCTGTTTTAACTATTATTTTAGCATATAACAGCAGAACGCTTATTTAACAATAGGGTTTACGATTTCTGTTGTGGTTTTTCCGAAAAGCTAGTTGACATAAAAAGCCGATTCGTAAAAACTTTCGAGGAAACGTAATTTTTCAATTTCCGGAACAGGTGTTATTTTTACGGTATCGCCCAGGAACATTGCATTTAAGGCTTCTGTTTTGCAAGGCAACCAATCTGGCAATCCTTTGCCATTGGGGTTGCCTGTTTTGGCAAAATTGGCCCAGTACCCCGACATCGTATTTGCCAGGGCATAATCGACCTTCTGCCAGGGGCGGTTTTTGGAAATTCCAAGATTGTTAAATGCATAGAAAATTTCAGAAGAATGAAAAGCGCCATAATCGGCCTGTTCATTGCCATAAGGTACCCGGCGGGAGAAATAGTAAAGATAAACCGGCGATTTGCCGGTTTTGGCCTGCATAGTAGTCCATTTATATGCCTGTACCCCAAACGAGAGCATGTCGGCATGACTGAATTGCGACAAGCGGGCAACAGAATCGTTGTCGGCCGGAAAAAACCTTAAGAAATCGTTTGCGTGGCTTCCGTATATTTCCCTGGACTTTTCTTTGAAGCCTGTGGCATTTTTTACTTCGAAAAAATATAATCCTTCATTTGCATTCCATCCGGCAAGCAAGGGGACGTCGTTTTGTTTTCCCTTAAAATAAGTATTGTAAATAATATCGGGCAATACATATCCATCGACAATGGGGCCGAAATTTCCTTTTGCCTGAAGAAGCTCATCGGCCGGAATGTTCCTTAATCCATCAATGGTTTTTATTTGCAGGCTGGCGGCAGTTGCTTGTCCGATTTTTTCGGCTGTATCGAGCGTAGCAGTGTGAGAAAACCTTCCTGTAGGCAAAACAGCGCCTCCGCTTTGGGTAATAGCCTTATGAAAAAGCCCGCCTGCCAGGGGTGAAGCGGTTAAGCAGCAAACGCTGTAGGCCCCTGCCGACTGGCCGGCAATGGTAATGTTTGTGCTGTCGCCGCCAAAAGCATGTATGTTTTCCTTTACCCACTTTAAGGCCGCAATCTGGTCGAGCAGTCCGTAATTGCCAGAGCTGTTATTGTCCGACTCGGCAGTCAGGCCGGGGTGGGCTAAGAACCCGAATATGCCCAGACGGTAATTTATAGTTACAAATACAATACCTTTTCCGGCCATTTGTGTTCCGTCGTAAACAGGCACCGAACCTGAACCGGCATTAAACCCCCCTCCATGAATATAAACAATAACAGGACATTTTTCAGTAGTATTTTTGTTTGGTGCCCAGATATTCAGGTAGAGGCAGTCTTCGCTAAGAGGGGCAGAAGGGGCTATAAATTCGCTTGTCCACATTGAAAACGGAACAGGCGTTTCCTGGATGGCGCAAGCAGAAAACCTTGTACAATTGAGGGTGTCGTGCCAGTTTTGCAATGGCTGCGGGGGTTTCCATCGGAATTCCCCAACCGGGGGCGATGCATAGGGAATGCCCCTGAAAACATATATTCCGGATTGTGTGTTGTATTCGCCAAGAATTAAGCCGTTTTTGGTTCTGATAACAGGGCCTTCCGGATTTTTATTTTCAAAGCAGCCTGTTGCCAATAGTGCAGCAGTAATAATTGAAACAAAAACAGCTTTCATGTATTAAAGTTTGGAATATGTGTTCAGAATTTAATGTGTTCCGGATTATAAAAGTAAGGGTTTATTTAAACAAAAGCGGTACAAATTCTGATAAGTAATGGCGCCAGTTAGCCCATGTGTGGCCCCCTTCGGTTTCGACATAGGTGTATTTCATGCCCAGACTGTCGAGCTTTGCACGGTATTCTTCGCCGGGTTTGTACAGGAAATCGGTTTTTCCCATACCAATCCAGTAAAGTTTATAGCCGTTGTCTTTTTGGGTTTTAAGGGTTTCGTCGAAACTGTCATATACTGTCGATTTAACTTCGCCGAAAGGTTTTATGGCAGCAGAAAAAAGCCCGATGTACCCAAAGGTTTCCGGAAAATACCTTGAAATATGCAGCGAATGGAACCCACCCATGGATAATCCGACAATGGCCCGGTTTTCTTTATTGGACTTTACCTTGTAGTTGCTTTCGATGAACCGTATCACATCGGGGAACGATTCTTCGAACTTACCATTCATGGTGTTGGGCAACCGGAAAATAGGTTTATAAAGCCCTAGTGCCGATTCTCCCGGGGCAGCCTGCTGATCGACATTTCCGTTTGTCATTGCCACTATCATGGGCTTGGCTTTCCCCTGGGCAATTAGGTTGTCGAGTATTTGGGCAGCCCGTCCGAGGGCAATCCATGCTTCTTCGTCGCCGCCCATGCCATGTAATAAATAGAGTACCGGGTATTTTTCGTCCGACGATTCATAACCCGGCGGTGTGTATATAGTTATCCTGCGATCAATGTTAAGTGTGGGCGAAGTGTACCACCTTCGGGATACCGAACCGTGCGGCACATTTTGCACACTGTACAGGTCGCCTTTTCCCCCGCCAATAATAAAAATATTGGCAATAGTGGCCACATCGCGTATCTGGTAAACATTGTTTTGGTCGTTGCACCTCATGCCATCGACAGTAAAATAATAGCTGTACAGTCCCGATGGCAATACCCCGGTAGTATAGACCCAAACCGAATCTTGGTTTTTCATGTATTCAAAACCAGGCGCATTGTTTTTAAAAGGCATCCATTCGCCCGAAATTTTCACCTCGGTGGCACCTGGTGCCTGTAAACGAAAGCTTACGGAGTTATCGCTGTTAATTTCGGGAGAAACTATCGGTGCCCCGCCCCAAATAGCCTGTTGGGCATTTATGTAAATCGTTTGGAGGCAAAAGGCCAATGTTAAAAATACGTACTTTTTCACGAGAATGAGTATTAGTTAATTAATTTGTAAAAAGATACTGCTTTCCAATAAAATTTGTGCATTTTAGAAAAATTATTTTTTGTTGTATGTTTGAAATTGCAAAGTAAATTGTGCATAAATAAGAATTTCTGGTAGGTTATTTCTGACGAACCAAAATTTAATCTGGCCAAACTTCTTATAAGTTTGTTTGCTAAAAATAGCCCGTGTTAAAGTAATTATGCTTTATCATATATGAGGAAATATTCTTGCGCTGAAGATCAATATAAAGACATGAATATTACTTGGAGAGTTCATAAGGCCTGTTAATAAACTAAAAACTTGTGAAAATTACGGATAGATGCACAAGCCTAAAGAAGGCAAAAATGGGTAAAGCCCGAATATTTGTTTTGGCTTTACTGGTATTTCTTCTATTGCTGGCAGAACAATTTCCGGTATTGGCTGAATACAACAATTTGTATTATCCGTTTATTAAAAACTTTGAACGCTCCGACTATAAAGCAGGGAACCAAACCTGGATGATTTCGCAGGCTCAAAACGGCCTGATTTACTTTGCCAATAATAACGGGTTGGTTGAATTTGACGGTCACAATTGGGAATTATATGGTTTGTACAATTACACAATCATAAGATCGGTTTACGCTGCCCCCGACGGAAAAATATATGTCGGGTTGAGCAATAATTTTGGCTTTTTCGATACAGACTCTACGGGCAGGCTGAGTTTTAAATCGTTATTGGGGCTGCTCCCGCCAGGCACTGAAGATGTTGATGATATATGGAAAATCCACAACACCTCAGAAGGGGTAGTATTTCAATCGTTTAATAAATTATTTGTTCTGAAGGGCAAAAAGCTCGAGGTAATTAATGCCCCAAATAAATTTCACTATTCGTTTTACATCAACAACAAGCTATATATTGTAGATGTTAAAGAGGGAATTATGGAATTTAAAAATGGGCGGTTTATAATACTTGCCGGGGCCAATTCGCTGACGAAGCCGGAAATTTGTGCCATATTGCCTTATGGCAAAGCTTTAATGGTTTGTACTACCGACAATGGAGTTTTTATTTATAACAACAATAAAATTGAAAAATGGCATGCGCCTGCAAACGAATTGTTGTTAAAAAGCCAAATATATTGTGCCCAGCGTATAGGTGAAAACCTCATAGCATTTGGCACAATACAAAGCGGTTTGCTGCTTACCGACAATAATGGTGTTCCACAGCTGGCAATGGACAAAACAAAAGGCCTGCAAAACAACACCATACTAAGCATGTTGCTCGACAGGAGCGGAAACCTATGGCTTGGTACCGATAACGGCATCGACCAGCTTTACCTGAACTCGCCGGTACGACAGCTAAGCCTTAACCGCGAAATTGGATCGGGATATACAGCAGTAATCCACAATAATGGTCTTTACCTGGGAACTAACCAGGGTGTTTTTTATAAAGAATGGAAAGGAAGCGGCAATTTAAAACAAGGCTCTGGCGGGTTTCGGCTTATTGAAAGCACAAAAGGCCAGGTTTGGGGCCTTCAGGTAATCGATGGGGAACTGTTTTGCGGCCATAACAAAGGCACTTTTATTATACAAGGCTCTTCGGCACAAAAAATTGCAGATATTGCCGGGGTATGGATGTTCTTGCATTCAGACAAACACCCCGACAGAATAATTGCCGGAACCTATACCGGCTTGGTCCTTTTTAGGAAGATATCGGGCAAATGGCGGTTTAGCCATGCCATTGAAGGGTTTCATGAATCATCGAGGCTTATGGTTTTCGATGCCGATGAAAATATATGGATGAGCCATGGCTTTAAAGGGGTTTACCAACTTTTTCTTAATGAAAATGCCGATAGTGTTGATACTGTGCGTTTTTATGACTCAAAGAAAGGTTTCAGGGCCGATTTTGGAATTAACATTTCGCTATTGCAGGGGCAAATTGTTTTTTGTTCTTCAGAAGGTATTTTTGTTTACAATGCTGCACACGACTCCATATTGCCTTCGGCATATTTCAACAAGCTTTTCTCAAACCAGAAAGTAAATTTTGCTATTGAAGATTTTTATGGGAATATATGGTATTATTACGATTTTAACCTGGGGCTTAAATGGTTGAAGAACGATGGCATGTTTGTAGATATAACAATGCCTTTCCGACAATTGCAGGGAAAGTTTATTGAAGGCTTCCAGTTTGTTTACCCCATTGACAAAAACAACTTTCTTATTAGTTATGAAGAAGGTTTTGTTCATTTTAACCCCGAACTGCTCCGGCAGCAGGAAGCCCTTTTAAATCTTTATCTTAGTAAGGTTGTGGTTTCTGGTACCGACTCGGTTATCTTTAACGGGCATTTGTTTGGCAAAAACAACCATATACCCGAATTGTCGTACAGCGAAAACAGCCTTCAGTTCTTTTTCTCGGCGGTGCATTTCGAAAATCCCGATAAAGTTGAGTTTTCAACATTTCTCGAAGGGCACGACAAAACATGGTCGAAATGGGAACGCAGGTATAGCCGCGAATTTACCAACCTCAAAGAAGGTGGGTATTCTTTCCAGATAAAGGCCCGCGATATACATAAAAACGAAACCAATCTACTTCGTTACAGTTTTGTTGTTTCCCCGCCCTGGGGGCGCACTAAAACAGCCTTTTTTATTTATTTTCTATGTTTGTTTGCATTTATTGGTTTAATTGTGTTTTTGCTTATTAAGCGTATAAATTATTTAAAAATGCGCGAAAAGAAAATTCAGAAACAAAAATTTATTGAGCGCGAAAAGCAATTGCAGCAGGAAGCACTCATTGCTGAGAAAGAAATTATTCGTCTGAAAAACGAAAGGTTAATGGAAAAAATCAAGTCGAAAGATATGGAGCTGGCCAATTCTACCATGCAAACCATACAAAAGAACAAATTTCTTATTAGCCTGAAAAAAGAGTTGGTAAGGCATTCTAACGATATAACAGTAGATTCTGCAAAAAGGTTGAACAAATTGCTCGTTCGAAAAATCGACAACGAAATTAACAACGAAAACAATTGGAAGGTTTTTGAGGAGCATTTTATTAGCGTTCACGAGGAGTTTCTTACTAAAATTAAACAGCAATACCCTAATATATCGCCTGCCGAGCTGCGTTTGTGTGCTTGCCTGAGGATGAATATTTCAAGCAAAGAAATTGCCAGTTTGCTCAATATTTCCATCAGGGGTGTAGAAGCAAGCAGGTACCGCTTAAGAAAAACACTTGGCATAGACCGGAACACCAACCTTACCGATTTGATTCTTTCAATATAGAACTTACAATCCTTAAAGTCTATTTGCATTATTGTTGCAGATAAAAACTTCGACCAGCCACATACTTTTATTTTGGTTTCTATGTTTGATTTTGGCTTTTTCATTTTAGCCTGGTAACCCCTTTAAGGTTTTTGTTGTAATATATAAAAGTATGTAAACATCACAAATACAACAATATAAAAACATCTTGTAGTATTTTTACCGTATTTGCAAATACTGTTAACGAGTATTTTTCGTACACCTTTTTTCCCCTATAAACACAGGTAACATTTACATTTGAAAAGTTCATTCCAGGTAATGGATACCTAAACTTATTTTTCACTAAAACTAATCTTATGAAAAAAATTACTATTGTTATGTTAACACTGTTAACATCGCTCTGGAACCTTATGGCACAGCCTGCCACAGGTGCACCGGAGCCTCCGGCAAGAGCCGCTGCCGATGTAATATCGGTTTTCAGTGGCGCTTATACCGACCTTGCCGGTACCGACTTTAACCCCAACTGGGGGCAGGGCACGGTTGTTTCATTTGAAGAAATCGATGGAAACAACGCCATGCGCTATTCAAACCTGAACTATCAGGGCACCCAGTTAGCCAGTGCAATCGATGCATCGCTAATGGACACGCTGCATCTCGATTTGTACACCGACGATATTGCCATATCGGCAGAAATATTCCTTATCAGCCCGGGTGCAGTACCGGTAGAAAAATCTTTTTCACTGCCAACCGAACCGGGTGTGTGGCAGAGCGTTGATATTGCGCTCAGCGAGTTCTCAGATGTTGTTGATATATCTAATGTTATTCAGTTTAAAATTACCGATACAGCTGGCTCAACCATTTATTTCGACAATCTTTATTTTTACAGGCCTGCACCTGCAGCTGGTACCGACGCCTCGTTAAGCGATTTGCAAATCGATGGTGTTACCATTGCTAACTTTAATACCAATACCCTTAATTATTTTTTTGGGCTTGAAGAAGGAACAACAGTTGTGCCAACCGTTACGGTAACTACCACCGACGAAAATGCTGAGGCAGTTATTACCGCAGCAGCGCAGATACCCGATACAACCGTAATTGTAGTAACTGCTGCCGATGGCACAACCACCCTTACCTATCGTGTTGCTTTTGCAATTGCTTTCCCTGCAACAGGGGCACCAGCACCCCCTGCAAGGAACGCCTCTGATGTAATATCGGTTTTTAGCGGCGCTTATACCGACCTTTCCGGTACAGATTTTAACCCTAACTGGGGCCAATCGACCCAGGTGTCGTTTACAGATTTCGATGGCAACAATACCATGAAATACGCCAATCTGAACTATCAGGGTACTGTTTTAGGCGGTAATGTTGATGTTTCATTGATGGATACCCTTCACCTCGACATGTGG
>JAFGQZ010000071.1 GCA_016935435.1 Bacteroidales bacterium | reverse complement strand
TTTAATGGTCAGATGGAACTTACCATTCGTAAATAATCATTTTCGTGTGTGAGTTAATGATTATTTACTCATGGACGTTTCATTTTACAGAAAATACTTTCCGGCTTGCAGACCTTGTTAGTTCTTTTAATTTCAAAACCCAAGTTCCATTCCACTTTTCTTTCGCTCATTCAAACCTTCATACTTATGTTTACCCTCAACATTCTTCATCGCCTTTTCTCTTAAGGATAAGAACCAAGAATAATCGACCCGATTATTGACTTACAAATAAATATTTAATAACTTGCTTATCGTGTAACGTTTTATCTGTAAATCTACCTTAAACAAAAAACTATGAATACTAACCAAACCATTCAGAATTTAAGGCGTACAGCTTGTTTCTCGATAGTGGCTGTTGCCCTGGCAACATCGTCGTGCAGGTATATGAAAATGAACCCCGCACCCGATGCCGACAAAACCGCACTCGCCAACAACAACTCGTGTTACCTGGCCACAGCAGCCAATATGCTGGCAGGGGCCGGCTATGGCAATGGAGCCACAGCACAGGAGCGCTCCAATGATATTTATAACGACTTAATTGCACAATTCGGCACTATTAATACGGGTTGGGTCGATGCAGCATTGACATGGTGGCTCGGCTCGGCAAACAATACCTGGCCGGCAAACCCTTATACGGTGATAACAGTACTTGGCAACAAATCGCCCAAATACCCCTGGGCAAACCCCGATGGGACAAAAGATATTGCAAATAACCTGAGAAAATGCAACATGGTAGGGCTGAGCATCAGTTGGCCAACCAGCGGTGCATCAATCGGTAGCGGTGGCCATGCCATAACTGCCTGGGGCGATGGAAATTGGTGGCCCTGGAACGATTACAACAGTGAGTTAGCCGATAATCCTGCTAATGTGCGGATTGCCGACTCCGATCGCGACGATGGTGGCAATATCCAGCAATATGCCTACGATGCATATACTTCGCCCAACCCGGCAGGCCCAAACGAGGGCAATGGCTGGTATATAAATTATAGCGAAAACCACCCGTATATAAAACATATTGTAACATTGGAGCCTACACAAACAGCTGGTGGTGCCTATAATATTCAAAGGGTAACAGGGTCATTCAAGCTCAGGCAGAACAATGCCCGAAGTGCCACCGATTTGCACTATGTTGTCGGAACCGACACAGAAATACTTTCGTACATTACCCGTATCAGCTGGAGCGATGAACTTACACCGGCAGTTACTGAAATGGGCACTCCGCGCAAAGAACTTGATGTAACCTGGAATTTTCATGAAAAGCCAGTTCCGAAAGATACTGAAGTTACCATTACAACCGAATTTGTTTTACGTTACTGGAATGCTATCTATTACAGAGATGTTTATTTTACCTACCCCGATACCTTTGGGCTTCAGCTGCCTGGCATACGATGGGAAGTTAGAACACCAGAAATTGTCAACGCTACCAGCATACCGAATGTTACCGGGGGCTATGTAGTTGGCGAATTTGAGCTAATCGACAGCAGGCCGGGAGCTGAACGGTCTAATCCGATTGCATACAGGTTTGTTCACCAATATTCGTTTAATCAGTCGCCCGAAATACATACCCTGCTGCTCTCGGGGCATGAGGGATTTAAAGTAAGCAAAATAAAGGCAGGTCACAGCTATGGGATGCTTTCAGATACAGAATTGTGGCGTTTTAATGATTGGATGACAATTTTACCTGATTCAGCTATAGGTTTAGGGGAAAACCCGGCTGAAATATCCATTGACTGGACCGGCAGGCTGCCTTACCCCGAAGGCGAAAACATAGAAAAAGCAATTCCCGATTTAAAAGGGGCTTTGCTTAAAACAGAATAGCGGCTAAAATGCAATGGGCAGCCTTATTTAACTTATAAAACAATTTAAATGGAAAAACCGGTGAATGGTGTAATGATGCAGTTTTACCACTGGCACTTACACGAAAACCTTTACCACAAAGGAGCTAGAAACCTTTGGGAATTTCTGGAAGAACAAGTGCCATACCTGGGGAAATTAGGAATTACAGCCGTTTGGCTGCCCCCGGTTAGCAAGTGCAAAAACACCAACGATGTGGGTTATGGGGTTTACGATTACTATAACCTGGGCGAATGGGGCAATACCAAATATGGCAGCAAGCAACAGTTGCACCATGCCATAAATGCCTTGCACGGTTACGACAGGCTGGGGAATAAAATTCCGGGCGCACCCTACATTCAGGTATATGCCGATATTGTTATCAACCATAAAGATGGCGATTTGGACGACAGCACCTGGCAGGCAGTGCGCGTAGAAAAAGAAAACCGAAACCGGGCGCGATTTGGTAACGGGTTTGAAGAGGGCATTGTGGAAGTAAAAGGATATACAAAATTTGCCCCCGACAAGAACCAAAGCGGCAAATACTCGATGTTTGAATGGCATGCCCGGCACTTCGATGGCATCGACTGGACAGAAACTTACCAGGAAAAAGGGCATGAGAAAGACGGGAACAATTCGAAATATATTTACAGGTTTTTGTTTAACGAAGAAAACTACCAGCCCCAGCAAAAAAGTTGGGACGAGTGGCTGTCGTTGGAAAAAGGCAATTACGATTACCTTACCTTTGCCGACTTCGACTACGACAGGTACGAAGTAAGGGAGGAATTAAAAAAATGGGGCCAATGGCTCACAGAAACTCTCGGCATCGATGGTTACCGAATCGATGCTGCCAAACATATAAATTTCGATTACCTGAGGGAATGGATCGGCCATATACGGCATTTTGGAAAAAAAACCGGCGCATTTACCGTAGCCGAATACTTAACAGGCAACAATTATGTAAAACAAGAAGTACACGATTTTATCGATCGTATTAGCAGGTATGGCGAATACCCCCAGGAACTGTCGGTTTTCGATTTCCCCCTACACCAGAAATTCCACGAGATAAGCAAAGCTAACGGGAATGGTTCCTTAATAGCTATCGACCACAGTACTATGATGAACCAAAGGCCCATGAATGCAGTTACTTTTGTCGAAAACCACGACACTCAATACGAAAGGCACCACGAATCGGCGGTTGAATCCTGGTTTAAGCCTCTTGCTTACAGCTTCATACTCCTTCGGCGCAATGGCTACCCCTGTATTTTCTTCGACGACTTTTATGGGTCGAACGTGGCTTCTAAAAGCAACCATGTGCATTTGCCGGGAGAAGAATACCTGGGCTTATTATTAAAGCTTCGCCAACAGTTTGCCCTGGGCGAAGAAAGGTACTACGATTCGGAACACCTTGCCGGGTGGGTGCGCATGGGCTTTGTGCCCACGGCAAAGGGCGCTATGGCCGTGGTGCTCAATAACGGGGAACATGTTTCGGCAATAAGCATGAACACAGGCCGCTTTAACAAAAGGTTTTATATGTTGGCAACAATAAAACATACCCCTGGCGGGTACCTTGTAGTATATAACCGTTACGATGCCTATGGCAATAATGCCGAAGGCCTGTTTACCGACCACAACGGAATTGCCGGATTTCCTTGCGATGCCAAAGCAGTAAGCCTTTGGCTGGAAGACGGAGTTGGTATAAGCTGAAACAATTCTGGCTTATTATAAATGCGATAAATCTTTTATGTATTTTTGCCTGCTGATTTTTTTCAGCCTAAAAAATCTTCAATGTCAGCAGGTAAAATTAGGGCAATATACCTACTACTGTATATGGGTTTTGCCGTATGGAGGGTTTATTACAATGTTTTTCTCGAAGATATAGGTTTTACCGGCGCCCAGATTGGCACCCTTAACGCCCTTCTGTTATCGACCATTTTTATTGTTGTGCCCTTATGGGGCTACATTGCCGACAAAAAGGGCATACGCCCCACCCTGAAATGGCTGGCATGGTGCACGGCGCTTCTTATTTTTATCCTGGGCTACATTGATACATTTTGGGCACTTTTGTTTTTTATTCCACTGCTATCGGTTTTTTATCATCCTTTGGGTCCTTTAACCGATGCCCTGGCCATTCAATTTGCCCAAAACGACAAGAAGCACTCGTTTGGCAGTTTCAGGCTGTGGGGCTCACTGGGGTGGGCCCTGGCATCTGTTATCGGTGGTATGGTGTTTAAGCGCATAGCCATAAGCTATATTTTCGGGGTTTCGGCCCTGTTTTTCCTAACCCTTTCGCCCTTACTTATAACCCACAAAAGAAAAAAAATTTACCGGCCCCATTTCGAATCGTTTAAAATAAGCGGGTTGTTAAGCAACAAACCCCTGTTTGTTTTTATCTTAATCCTTACATTCTATGGAATTGTTTGTTCGCCGGTAAATTCATACCTCAACCTGTATTTTAAAGAACTTAAGGCAGGCAATAACATAATTGGTTATGCTTATGCCATAATGGCCTTCAGCGAACTGCCGTTTTTTATACTAGGGAACAGGTTGCTGAAAACTTTGGGCGCACGCAGTGTTATAAGCATTGCCATGATAGTAATGGTTATCCGCCTGATGCTTTACGGTTTTGCCCCGGGAATAGCTGTTTCGCTTGCTACGGGAGCATTGCAGGGAATTTCGCTTTCGTTTTTTCTGGTAGGGGCTGTCGATTACCTTCACAAGTTGACTCCTGCCGGCAGGCATGCTACTTCCCAATCGATTATTTGGACATGCTATTCGGGCATTGGACAAATGCTGGGCAATCTTTTCATCGGCCCAATTATGGATAAACTCGGAATGGTTAGCGTAATGAAAATTTTTACTGTTGCTGCTTTATTTTGTTTTATACTAACCGGCCTTTATTTTCAAATGGCAAAAAAACAAATAATAAGCAGTAAAGTATAGCCTTTCGCTGGCAGAAAGACAATATAATTTTGCTTAGCCGATAATTGAAGCGAAACAACTAAAAAATGCCTGTACACATCGGGTGATAATCACCTTTAAGCCCTATTGGGGCAGTGTTCCTTATGGTGTAAACAGTTTCGATTGCCTGTTTCGAATCGCGTATGCCAAAACCTTTTCCTTCGAGAATATGCTTATAGCTGGCAGTATGAAGGTCGGTAAAACCTTCGCTAAACTCAAAGTCGTTGTTATCGATAGTAATGGAACGATAGGTGCGTTTTCCCTGAGCTTTCAGGTTTTCGGGAATATCGTTATAATCGAGACTGAGGTACCATTTCACACGCGCATTTTCCAGTTCAAGAAAACCCGAGGCCTTATCGGCCTTCATCAGGTGAACAATGTTTTGCTGCACAGGCCCGAATATCCAGGCCAGCATGTCGAAGAAATGTACGCCAATATTGGTTGCAATGCCGCCCGACTTTTGTATGTCGCCCTTCCAGGAAATATAATACCATTTGCCCCGGCTGGTAATATAAGTAAGCTCGAGTTCGTGTTTCTTGTCTTTCGGGTTGTTGGCAATTCGGTTTTTAAGTTCGATAATAGCAGGGTGCAAGCGCAATTGCAGGATATTAAAAATCTTTCTCCCCGATTCTTTTTCGATTTCACTGAGAGCATCAACATTCCATGGGTTTAATACCAGGGGTTTTTCGCAAATAGCATCGGCCCCAACCCTCAGGGCGAAACGAATATGCGCATCGTGCAGGTAATTTGGCGAACAAATACTTACATAATCGGTATGGCAATTGGTACGCCGCAGTTTATCGATATGTCGGTCGAACCTTTCGAACTCTACAAAAAAGGGGCTGTCGGGAAAATAACTGTCGATAATGCCTACACTGTCTTTCGGATCTATGGAAGCTATAAGGTTGTTGCCGGTATCTTTTATTGCCTTTAAATGCCTTACTGCAATATATCCGCCCACACCAACAAGGGCAAAGTTTTTCATATATGAGATTTTACAAACTAAGATAATTAATTTTTTTTATCTTATTTCTAAACACCCCTTTTACATCGAATATAAAGCCAGGTTTATTGAGCATTTTCTCAAAATCGGCCTCGGCGAGCTGCATGTATGGTTTGTGCGATACGGCTGCAATTATTGCATCGTAATTATCGGTGTATTTATCAGAAAGATCGAGGTTATATTCTTCTTTTACTTCGTGGGCATCGGCATGCGGATCGACAATATCGACCTGTATTCCATAACTCTGAAGTTCGTAAATAACATCGGCCACTTTTGAGTTGCGTATATCCGCAACATCTTCTTTAAAAGTTATGCCCATTACCAGCACTTTCGACTGCGAAATGTTTTTGCCCGATTTAATCATGGCCTTTACCAGTTCGGTAACAATGAAGCGGCTCATTTGGTCGTTTACGGCACGGCCGGCTGTAATTACCTGCGCAAAATGCCCGAGTTGGTTGGCCTTAAAAGTTAAATAATACGGATCGACGCCAATACAGTGCCCGCCAACCAGTCCGGGAAAAAATTTCAGAAAATTCCATTTGGTGCCTGCTGCTTCAAGCACTTCAAAGGTGTTAATGCCCACTTTTTGGAAAATTATTGACAGTTCGTTCATGAGTGCGATGTTTAAATCGCGTTGTGTGTTTTCAATAACTTTAGCAGCCTCGGCTACTTTTATCGACGAGGCACGGTGAACACCGGCAGTAATAATTGACTCGTATGTGCGGGCAATGTTTTCGAGCGATTCTGCATCGCAGCCCGAAACAACTTTTACCACTTTGGTAAGGGTGTGAAGGGTGTCGCCGGGGTTTATGCGCTCGGGCGAATAACCGGCTTTAAAACCGGTGCCGAATTTCAAACCGGAAAGTTTTTCAATTATTGGGATACACACTTCTTCTGTGGCGCCCGGATATACCGTCGATTCGAAAACAACATAATCGTCTTTTTTTATAATCTTTCCCACTGTTTCCGATGCCTTCACCAGGGGGGTGAGATCGGGCAGTTTATTGTTGTCGATAGGTGTGGGCACAGCCACAATATGGAAAGATGCATTTTTTAAATCGTCGAGCCTGGAGGTAAACAGAATGTCGGCACCTTCGAAAGCCGATTTATCAAGTTCTTTACTGGGGTCGATATGGTTTTTCATCATTTCTACCCGCTTTTCGCTAATATCAAAGCCAATTACACTAAACTTCTTAGCAAATTCAAGAGCAATTGGCAGCCCTACATAGCCCAGGCCAATAAGTGAAATTTTTTTTTCTTTGCGTTGGATCTGTTCAAATATCATTGCCATATCGATTAATAAGGTTGGGAAAAAAAAAGTTTGGGACAAATATACATATCCCAAACTGTTTTTTATTTTAAAATATACCGAATTCTAAATAAAAAAGAATGTCGTTAATCAAATTCCGAATTCTTTCTTCAGGGTATCAACATAATCTAATTTTTCCCAGCCGAAAAACTGAACGTCTTCGCGTGTTTCAACACCATCGACATGGGTAATAATATTGCGCATTTCGGCTTTCCGGCCCATGTGTCCATACGAAGCGGTAGCGCTGAAAATGGGTTTTGTAAGGTTAAACCTTTTTACAATTGCATTTGGCCTTAAATCGAATACTTTTTCGATTTTCGAGGCAATTTCGCCATCGTGCAACTTTACTTTCGATGTGCCATAAGTGTTTACAAAAACTCCCACGGGTTTAGCAACGCCAATGGCATAAGCAACCTGAACAAGTACTTCGTCGGCAATGCCGGCGGCAACCATATTTTTAGCTATGTGCCTTGCTGCATAAGCTGCCGAGCGGTCAACTTTCGAAGAGTCTTTACCTGAGAACGCGCCGCCACCATGGGCACCTTTGCCGCCATAGGTGTCAACAATAATTTTTCGGCCGGTAAGACCGGTGTCGCCGTGCGGCCCGCCAATAACAAATTTGCCGGTTGGGTTTACGTGCAGGATATAGTCGTCTTTAAAAAGTGCCTGTACACGTTCGGGCAATAATGCTTTAACACGGGGAATAAGGATACTTTTCACGTCCTCGCGGATTTTTTTCAGCATAGTGTCGTCGTCGGCAAACTCATCGTGTTGCGTCGAAACTACTATTGTATGTATCCTTTTAGGAGAATTGTCGTCGCCATATTCTATTGTTACCTGCGATTTTGAATCGGGGCGCAGGTAAGCCATTACTTTTTTCTCGCGGCGTATAACGGCAAGTTCCTCTAATAAAAGATGTGATAATTCAAGCGATAGTGGCATTAGGTTATCGGTTTCTTTACAGGCATAGCCAAACATCATGCCCTGATCGCCGGCACCCTGATCCTCGGCACTGGCACGCTCAACGCCCCTGTTAATGTCGGGCGACTGTTCGTGAATGCAAGAGATAACGCCGCAACCGTCGCCTTCAAACATATAGTCGGCATTGGTATAGCCTATTCTCTTGATAACTTCGCGGGCAACCTTTTGCACATCGACATAAGCGTGGCTCTTGACCTCGCCGCTTAAAACTACCAGGCCGGTAGTTACTAAGGTTTCGCAAGCAACTTTCGAGTTTGGATCCTGACGCAGGAACTCATCTAACAATGCGTCGGATATTTGATCGGCAACCTTATCGGGATGCCCTTCTGAAACTGATTCTGATGTAAATAAATAGCTCATTTGTTGTAATTTTTAAAGGAACACAAAATTATTATTTTTTAATTTTTCTATTGCCTGTACCCGTTGTTTATTCCACAAAACACTCAATTATTTTGACGATAATGCCCGAAATGAGTCTTCAAGGCTACGTTTAAGGGTTTGAAGCTCTAGTATGCCCAGGTTGTTTTCCCTGGCAAAACCGAATACTATTTCCCTGAAATCGTCGGGGGTATTTCCCTCAAGCTGCCATACTGTGGGTTTTTGACTGTAATAAACTGTTATAAATGGAATTTGTTTAATCAGCCCTTCGGGAACCTCTTCTTTAAACTCTACCAAAACCACCTGGCTGTTGCCCCCCAGCTTGCGTATGTTATCGGTTGTGGTATCGGCCACAATTCTGCCTTTATCAATCATTATTACCTTATGGCAGATAGCTTCAACCTCTTGCAATATATGGGTTGAGAGCAAAACGGTTTTATTGGCAGAAATAGTTTTTATCAGCTCCCTGATTTCGGTTAACTGGTTAGGGTCGAGGCCTGTTGTGGGCTCATCGAGTATTAGAATTTCGGGCTCGTGCAACAATGCCTGTGCAAGCCCTACACGCTGTTTGTAGCCTTTCGAAAGTTGGCCGATTTTCTTTTTGCGCTCCGGCTCCAGCCCGGTAAGCACAATAATATCGGCAACTTTTTCTTTTAAATTCTTTAGTTTATAAAACATGCCCGCATAATGCAGGTATTCACTAACGTATTGGTCGTAATACAAAGGGTTGTTTTCGGGCAGGTACCCGATTATCTTTTTGGTTGCGGTTAAGTTTTCGGCTATGTCGCGGCCATTTATCAGCACCCTGCCCATATCGGGCGTAAGAATGCCACATATCGTTTTCATGGTAGTGGATTTACCCGAACCGTTTGGCCCAATAAACCCGGTTATTTCACCTTTTTTAAGTTCGAAGCCAATATTATCGACTGCCCTTTGGGTGCCGTAAATCTTTGTGAGTTTTTCAACAATTACGCCCATGTTGGATAGATAAGGTTTTTTTCTGCTGTTAGTGTTTATCAGCAGGCAACTGTTGCCGGATAATTTTTGCTATATACTTGCCGATTATATCGAATTCGAGGTTAACCATAGTGCCAGGCTTTATCTGGTGAAAGTTAGTAAACTCGTATGTATAAGGTATTATGGCGACCTGGAACGATTTGTCTTTTGAGTTCACAACAGTAAGGCTTACACCGTTTACTGTAACCGAGCCTTTTTCAACTGTCAGGTAGTCGTTTTGTGCGGGTTCGTAGTTAAAAGTGTAATACCAGCTCCCATCGGCTTCTTTAACTTCGGTGCATTCAGCAGTTTGATCGACATGCCCCTGAACAATATGCCCGTCGAGCCTGCCATCGATTTTAGCGCTTCGCTCAAGGTTCACCTTATCGCCTGGTTTGAGTTTGCCCAGGTTCGATTTTAGCAAAGTTTCCTGAATGGCCGTAACGGTATAACTTTTGTCGGTTTTTTTTACAACCGTAAGACACACCCCGTTATGCGAAATACTCTGATCGATTTTTAGTTCATTTACAAACGAACACTCCAGAGTAATATGAAGGTTTTCTTTATCCTTTTCCAGCGACACTACTTTTGCTGCTTCTTCAACTATACCGGTAAACATGTTTTATTTTTTTTTACAAAGGTAAGCAGTTTTTTGAATGTTTTTTTAATGCTTTCTTTTTTAGTATCTTTGCAACCGAAAAACTATGTAGGTTGTTTTAACAACAAGTTGGCATAACCGTGTATAGGTTTTTTATCAGTATTTAATTTTAATAATAAATTCCATTGACATTTAATGATTTTGGCTTCGACTCTCAACTAATGGAGGGTATTGAGGCATTAGGCTTTGAAACTCCAACCGAAATACAGGCACAGGCAATACCGCTGGTTTTAAAAGGAAACGATTTATTGGCCTGCGCGCAAACAGGTACAGGCAAAACAGCTGCATTCTTGCTGCCCATAATCCAGAAGATTACCGAACAGAAACATGATGGCTTTATCAAAGCCTTAATAATTGTGCCTACTCGCGAACTGGCCATGCAAATCGACCAGATGATGGAGGGCATTTCGTATTTTACCTCTGTTAGTTCTATTGCCGTTTACGGAGGAAGCGACGGCTCGTTGTTCACGCGCGAAAAACAAGCGCTATCGTCGGGGGCCGATGTGGTAATAAGCACCCCCGGCAGGTTGAAGGTACACCTGGGCATGGAGCATGTTCGGGTAGAAAAACTCGAGTTTTTAGTGCTTGACGAGGCCGACCGTATGCTCGACATGGGCTTCTACGACGATATTGTAAAGATTCTTTCGTACCTGCCGGAAAAGAGGCAAAACCTGATGTTTTCGGCCACCATGCCTTCAAAAATAAGGGAGTTGGCCTTAAAAACCCTTCGTCACCCCTCGGAAATTAACATTGCCATATCGAGGCCCGCAGAAAAAATTAAACAGGAAGCCTATGTTGTTTACGATAATCAGAAAATACCCCTGGTTAAGCTTTTACTGAAGGAAAAACAGTACCGGAGCATTCTGGTTTTTTGCTCAACAAAGCAAAGTGTGAAGGACTTAAACCGCGAACTTAAACGGGCTGGGTTTAATGCCGAGGAATTTCATTCGGAACTCGAACAAAGGAACAGGGAAAAAGTTCTGCTCGATTTTAAAAACCGTAAATTGAACATACTTGTTGCAACCGATATTATGTCGCGGGGCATTGATGTTGAAGATATTGACCTGGTATTGAATTACGATGTGCCCCACGATGGCGAAGATTACGTGCACCGCATTGGGCGAACGGCGCGTGCCGAATCAGATGGTGAAGCTTGTACATTTATTAACGAAAAGGAACAAGGTAAATTTCAACGAATCGAGAAGCTTTTGGGCAGCCCTGTTTTTAAAGCCCACGTGCCAAAAATACTGGGCGATACTCCGGCTTATACCGAACGCAGCCACGACCGGCGCAATGGCAGAAGGAAATTTTTTCAGAAAGGCAAAAAAAAGCCTGCCAGGCAAGGCGGAGGAGGCAAAAAGTTTATAAAACCATAGGGCGCTGATTGAATATTTCGTTTTGTGCTACTTACACGTAGCCACGAACATACAGGCCGATAAAAAAAAGCTGCACGAAAAATTTCATGCAGCTTTTTATTTTAAATTTTGCTATGGTTAAATTATTTCAAATCGAGAGTTGTTGACCCAATCTCATGCCCTTCGCAATACAGGCTGAAGGTATAAGTGCCGGCAATAAGTGTTTCGGTTTTGTCCCAGTAAATGCACATTGGGATATCCAGGTTGTCGTATTCCAGTTCCCGCTTGGCCGAATAAACAAGCTCCTGCCCCTGGCTGACAACTATGCCGGCCTCTGGCGATGATAAAACAATATTGTCGGGCCTGATAATGCGCAGATAAATCATTTTTTTACCGGCTTCGGCAACATTGTTTTCACGAACAGTAAAACAAACCCGGATTTTTTCAATTTTTGAAATCCGGTCTTTTTCTTTTGAGCGGTCGTTCAGGCCAACAGCAACAACGTCCTTGGCCGATAATTTCTGGGCAATGGCAACCTTCGATACCAGTTCTTCTTTAACTTCCGACAATTTCTGGTAGTCTAATTCTTTTTTACGCAAATCGCCCCTCACCTGAATATTTTCTTCTGTTAAAATTCTATTGCGGGTATTCAACGAATCGATTTGTACAATATAGCTGCGCATAACTTTGCGCAAGGTTTCCAGTTCTTTTTCGTAGAGCTTTATTTTTTGGGTATTCGATGCCTGAATGCCAAGTAATTTTTTAATTTTTGCCTGTTCGCCCTCAAGCATTTTGTTAATGCTGTCGTTTTCGGTCTTTAACGAATCGTATTCAACAATAAGTCCGTTAAGTTCTGTTTCCAGCATCGATTTTTGTTCCTCGACATAGATTTTTTCTTCGTAAAAGGTGTTGGACTGTTTAAGTTCCTTAATCAGAAAAATACCTAAAATTGCGGCAATTACAGAAAGTGTAACAACAACAGCTATAAGGTACATTGGCACTTTTGGCCGTTGGGGCTGATAGGCAGGTGCAGGTTTATTAGTGTTTTGTTCCATAATAATAGAAATGTTTAGTTTGTACTAATAGTTTTGTGGTGTTTGAAATTAAAGAATTATGTATTGGTTAAAAATAATATCGTATGCCTATACCACCATCAACATCAAAGTCGGTAGAAGGTATCAGGTTAAGTACAGGAACAATTTCAAGAAATAAATCAAGCGGCGCATCGGCAAAAATATACGATATGCCAAGCGGTATGCGCACTCCAACTAAAGGGTCGTTTGCCAAAATAACTTTCGCCCCTATACCGAAATAAAAGGGTAACCGGCCCTTTTCAACATCGATAAGCCCAAACGAATGTTTTAAAAAACTGGCGTGTAATTGCAAAGCATCGCCATATCTATGGTTAACCCTCCAGGCAAGGGCAGCATCAAAGGCATTTGTCTGGCTTGTCCACACCTTTGCACTTAGCCCTGTTGGTTCGCCAACAATTATGCCGAGGCCAAATTTTCCTTCCTGGGCAAATGCATTCAATGACAAGAAAAAAGATAAAATAGGTGAGAGTTTCTTCATAGCTCTGAAATGTATTTAACAGAGCGCAAATATAAGCCATGTTTTCAATAATTGCACCCTATAATTTAAGGCTTAGAATATAGCTATGGGAAAATAACAGGTTATTCGACTACTTCTTCGTAACGGTTGTAGGCAAAAGAAAAACGAGGAAACAACTCGGCATAAATCTCACCCGATTCGAGCATTTCGTCGTCGCCCTCTTCGTAGTGCCAGGTAATGTTTATGCTGGTAGCTTCAGGCTTACGGTTTAAAATATTGAAAAAATCGTGAATTTGCTTCGAAACACTGGTATTGTAATATTCAAGGTTAATATCGACAGATATGAGGCTGCCTGAAAATTGATCGATCCACTGTAAAACCGGTTTAAAGAAACGAACGGCATCTTCGGGCAGGGCCCTGCCTTCGATTTTAACTTTCCCTTCCGACAACATTTCTATTGTAGGCAGCGTATCGGAACCTTCGAGTATCAGATTTTCCATTACTTTTCTTTAGAACACAACTACAAAAATATAAACTTACTAAATATCACAAAAATTCTGTTAATGATTATGCGATTTGTTTCCACATTTTGCAAAGAGTTAGTATAATAATAGTTTGTTCTAATGTAACAAATCCTGTATTTTTTAACCAGTATGCCCCTGTGGGTATTTATATTTTTGTATATCGGGCAAATATTGAACAGTATAGTTCGCTGTTTAGAGTAGTTTTCGAATTTCCATTGTTTTTATTACAACTTTTACGATTTCTTCAACAGACATTGTCATGCAGTTAAAAGTGAGGTCGAACCAGGTATAGTCGGTATTTTTGCCCTCGAAATATTCCCTGAACTGTTTGCGTTTCTTATCCACATCGACAATCATTTTCCCGGCTTCCTCGAAAGAAATCTCGTGTTTCTCGGAAACACGCAACAAACGCCATTCGAGGGGTGCCTCAAGGTTTATGTGCAGGGAGCGGGGCATGTCGTGGGTAATGGCAACGCCGCCACGGCCTACAATAACCACATTTCCTTCGTGTGCAATGTTTCGGATCACCCTGGCAATGGTATTCCGGATCTTACGGTCGCTTTTATAATATTTCGATGAGTGAGATGCCAGAATATCGTCGATCATGCTTTTTTGTTCATAATCGAACACATATTTAATCTGCTTTGGATCCATTTCAAGTTCGCGGGCCGATTCGCTCATAATTTCCTTGGTTACATAGCGCCATTCGGAATTTGCTTGCCCATAGGCAACCATTTTACGGGTAAGTTCTTCTGCCAGCAGTTTGGCAACTGACTTTGCCGGGCAGCCGTGTAACCTCGAAATTGTAACTACCGGACCAGCTTTCTCCACATTCCCCGAATCTTCCTGTAGCCTGTCTGACATGTATTTGAGCAAGTCCACTTTCATTTCTGAGATGTTTTCAGTTTGTATTAAATATACAAATAATCGTTTTAATATTCAAAATTATCGTGAAAAGGGTTTTAGTACATGTAATATTTTTGTCATCATTTTTTATTAACTTCAATGCAAATTGATAATAAATGGCCACAAAAGAGTATTGGATACAGCACCTTGATCTTAAGCCACACCCCGAAGGAGGGTTTTTTAAAGAGATATTTCGCTCGCCGCTGAATATTGCCAAAGAACACCTGCCTGTTGGGTACAAGTCGCCGCGCAGGTTGGCAACCAGTATTTATTATTTATTGCGCTCGGGCGATATTTCGCGGATGCACCGCTTGCGTTCTGACGAAATGTGGTACTTTCATTACGGCAGCCCACTGAAAGTGATATATATTGACAGGGAAGGCAAAAAGCACACAAAAATATTGGGCAGCAAACCCGAAAAGGCAGAATATTTTTTTCTGCACATCCCTGCCGGCAATATTTTCGCTGCCGAGGTTATCGAATCAGGCTCATACAGCCTGGTTAGCTGTGTGGTTGTTCCGGGTTTTGAGTACGACGATTTTGAAATGTTTGATAAAGACGACCTCATTCAGGCATATCCGAAGCATGCCGTTTTGTTCGAAAAATATTGTTAAGAGGCCTGCCTCAACAACTTGCGCAACAGCTTTCCGGGAGGGTTTATTATTATTTCTGGACCCTCTCCCAGGTGTAGCCATTCGATAGTTAAACCTTCGCTGGTTTGCTCTTTTACCTGTATTTCATATACCTTTACCTTTACATTGTTTTCGACTGCCAAAATATATTTATTTTCGATTACTGCTGTTGTCGGTACTATATGGCACGGGGTATTTATAACGAATTTTAAAACTGCCCTGGCTTCATTGTCAACAATTAAACCTGCGGGCAAATCAAATTGCAGGCTGCTCCCCTGTCCGTTGCATAGTGGTTGTGCTATACATTTGCCAGCATAAAAGAAAGTATCGGAAACCGAAATGTTAAATCTGGAAACAGAATCGCACCAGTGTGATGAAAAAGTTTCGTGGTTAAATTCAATAATTTTATTTGAGGCAGTGGCTATGGCGAACAAATTATCGTAAGTGGAATAACGATTACCCTGCAAAGCTTTGCAAGCAATAAGGTTGCCATTTACAGGCGACAGCAAATATGCCCTGTTGTTCAGCATTTCGGCCGAAAGTTTTTCTGGGTCAACACCAATTGACTGAAGTTTTGCCCTCATGCAAATATATTCGGCTTCGGCAATTAAATAACTGTATTGGGCCTCTTCCATTTTTTTTATTGTCCCGGCTTGCTCCATCGTTAATTCACCCTGCCGCTGAAAAGCCGATTTGCGATAATCGTACGCTGCTTTTGATGCCAAAAAACCAGCTTTTAAGTCAAGGAACATATTGCTTTCTATAACTGCAAGGGGTTCAAATTGTGAAACCCTGCTCCCTTCAGCAGCCAGAATTTTTGTTATTGCAGCCTCTTCGTTCAGGCAAACATAATATATATTAGAAGGCACATTTTTCACCGAGCCTTCGATAATTATTGTGTCGGCATACCGGCAGGTACCAGGGCGCATAGTAACAATTTTGTTTTTCGAAAGCCAGCTGGAAGTAGTATAAATAGTTTTACTGTTGATGTTTTGCGGTGCAATGCTGTTTTGTTTACAGGCAAAACATAAAAATAAAATAGTTAAAGAATATGCTAGCCGGTTAAGTAAATTTTTGCAAGGTTTCATGTTTTTTTATTTTAAATAAAGCTCAAGTGTCAGCGCTGCCTGGTTATAATCGTTTATGCTTTCGAGATATGCTGCTTTAATGTTCATGGCTTCGGTAACCATGTCGAAAAACTCGCCGAATTCAATTTCTTCGTGCTGATAAGAAATTGTTGCCATATTTAACAGGGAGTTTGCAAGTGGCAAGGCATAATCGGTGTAATGCTTTACCTCGGCAAATTTTTTTTCCAGCAAAAGGATCAAATTGTCAATTTCAAGTTCGGTTTGCCATTTCACCTGTTCATATTCGTTTCTAAGGTTTTCTGTTTCAATAATGGCCAACTTTTCAGAATAATTTTTTATGCCGGTAAATACTGGTATTTTAAATGTTGCCGAAACGCCGGTTAGCATGCCTGAGTTGCCAACTTCCTGCAAGAATACCCCTGCACTAACCGAAGGGAGCCTTGATGCCTTAATTTCATCAAGTTCGGCCCCAGCACACAGGAAATTATTTTGTGAGATATTGGTAAACAGTTCGCCGGAATACCCGGACGAAGCATTAACTTTTTCGACCATATAAAGCTCAAGTGTGCTGCTTGAGGCAATTGTATGTTCCTCTACCAACATAAGCTTTTGCAGGCTTATCTCTGCCATTTCCAAATCGATAAGGCACTTAAGATATGCAGTCTCCAGTTCCGACATGCGCATTTCTGCCCTCATTTCATCAAGCAGCAAGGTTTCGCCGAGTTCTTGTTTAGTTGCTGCAGTTTCGAAGAACTTTGATGCATACATCTGCCGGGTTTCAATGTTGCGAAGCTTATTGTTCAAGTAAACACATTGCATATAAGCACTTTTAACATCAACAACAAATTGTCTGCCGGCTAAATCTAAACGGCTCGAATGAAGGGCCTGCTTAATTTTGGCTTTATTATGGCTGGCCACGGAGCGAAACAAGGGGCTAATTTCCTGGCTGATATGAAAATTCCAAGAAGTTTCGGGGGAGTACAGTTCGCCATAAGCCACCTTAAGTTCGGTTGGGGGCAAAAGTGTCCTATGTTCTAAATTGCCAACGTTCGAAGGGTTAAGCAGGTAATTATTCGAAATGGCAGTTTTTACAGCTTCCGGCATACTTACATACAAGGTATCTTGGGCATAAAGCCCGTTAACAAAAAATACTGATAAGGTGAATATTAGGAAGCTTTTCATCTGTTTATTATATAATTTTTAATGGTCAGATGGAACTTACCATTCGTAAATAATCATTTTCGTGTGTGAGTTAATGATTATTTACTCATGGACGTTTCA
>JAFGQZ010000070.1 GCA_016935435.1 Bacteroidales bacterium | reverse complement strand
TGATCCCTTTAGGGATGACAGGGTGTGTGATGGCAAAATATCGTTAACTAAACGACATTGAATTGAGAATTTTGAATTGATATAACAATCTAAACAACTGTCTGCAAAAATCATCGGCTGCAGTATAACTAACAAACAAAATATTATTAGCATATCCTGGGCAGTATCTCACCCGAAAGCATATCCAATATCCGATGGCTTCCAATATTTGTCTGAAGCAATACTTTCCCGCAATTTGAGTGTATAATTTCCCCTATTATTTCAGAGTGTTCCCCAAAAGGCAGGCTTTGCATTGTTTTAAGAATTGCTCCTGCATGCCCGTTTTCAACCGCCAGAACAATTTTCCCTTCGTTGGCCAGGTACAGTGGGTCGAACCCGAAAATTTCGCAAAAGCCCGATACTTCCTGCCTGATTGGAATTTTCTCTTCGCTGATATTTATTCCAAACCCGGAATTGCTGCAAAGCTCGTTTAATATGGTTGCCAACCCGCCACGGGTAATATCGCGCAAAAATTTTATGCTGTTGCCAAATTTTTCGAATAACGGAAGAATTAGTTTGTTTAACGGGGCAACATCCGAAACCAAAGGTTTTTCAAAGGAAATATTGTTTCTTGCAGCCATAATTGCAGCCGAATGATCGCCCAGAAAACCCGAAATAATAATTTTATCGCCAGGCGAAAGCGCCGGTTTGCCCCACAGGTGCGAAACGGTTTCAATACCCTGCCCTATACCGGCAGTATTTATAAATATTTTATCGCACTGGCCTTTTTTTACCACTTTGGTATCGCCGGTAACTATTTCAACATGGGCATTAGCTGCTTCTTCGGCCATCGATAGTACAATTCTTTTCAAATCGGCCAGGGGAAACCCTTCTTCGATAATAAAACCGGTACTAAGGTATTTGGGCAGCGAGCCTGAAACCAGCAAATCGTTTACGGTGCCGCTCACGGCCAATTTGCCAATATCGCCACCGGGGAAAAACAGTGGGTCGATGACATACGAATCGGTCGTAAATGCAGTATGCGCCGAGGTTTTAACAATTGAAGAATCGTTTAGGGTATTTAAATATGAATTTTTAAAATACCTTACAAAAACATCTTCAATCAACTGGTGTGTGAGCTTACCTCCCGAACCATGACCGATTAATATGTGATTATTGTTCATTCACCGGTTTTTTTATTAGTTATTGTATTTGAAATATGCTGCGCAAGTACCTTCCGAAGATACCATGCAAGCACCCACCGGGTTCTCAGGGGTGCAGGTTTCTCCGAATAGTTTGCATTGAACAGGGTTGGCCATGCCTTTAAGTATATCTCCGCAAATACAACCTTTCGGTTCGGGTTTTTCAAAAATTTTTAATTCGAAATTTTCTTCGGCATCGAATTCAGCAAATTCTGGTTTAAGTTTAAGCCCGCTATGGTTTATTTTGCCGAGCCCACGCCAAACATCATCGCATGGACTAAATACTGAGGCAACAAATTTCTGCGCTTTCAGGTTCCCTTCGCGGGAAACTGCCCTTGAATACTGGATATCGATACCGGGAGAGTTATTTTCAATACGCCGGACAAGTAATAAAATGCTTTGCAGGATATCGACTGGTTCGAAGCCCGAAATGGCAACCGAAACCTGAAATTTGTTTAAAAGAGGTTCGTATATTTTCGAACCGGCCACCGTGCTCACGTGACCCGGGCCAATATAGCCGTCGATTTTGGAGCCTCCGGTTATAAGCGCACCCATTGCCGGGGGCATAGTTTTATGTGACTGGAGAATAAAAAAATTATTGAGCTTCCGTTTTTGTGCTTCAAGCACAGCAACAGCTGTAGGCGGGGTAGTGGTTTCAAACCCGATGCCCAAAAAGATTACTGTTTTTTCCGGATTTTGTTCGGCAATATTAACTGCATCAAGTGTGGAATATACAATGCGTATATCAGCTCCTTTTGCCCTTTCTTTTTCCAGCGACGAAACACTGCCCGGAACCCTTATTAAATCGCCGTAAGTTGCAATAATATTTCTGGGGTTTCCTGATAGTAGAACAGCTTTATCGAGAAAACTTCTGCCGGTAACACAAACAGGGCAACCTGGCCCCGAAACAAGCGAGATATTGTCGGGAAGTATTTTGTGGATGCCCGATTTGCGAATGGCCATCGTATGCCCGCCACATACTTCCATAATCCTTACCGGTTTTTTTGAACATTTTTTTATCTCTGCTATTAACCCGGCAACTAAACTTTTATCGCGGTATTCATCGATATATTTCATGTAAAATCTTTATCGGTTCTTAATAAACCTATCATTTTAAGTGTTTCCAGTGCTTCGGTTTCGTTAATTTTTTCGAGGGCAAATCCGGTATGGACAAGCACATAGTCGCCCGTTTCAACATTATCGACAAGCTGAATGTTAATGGCAATTATACTGCCCCCAATGGAAACCATGGCACTGTCGCCATCGACTGTTAACACCTTTGCCGGAACGCTTAAGCACATAAAATCAATCGGTTTTACTTATAAATATAAGCAAATAGAATTTTTAATTAAGATTTTTAATCAAATAGCCGGATTACATATCCTTTCCTTTGCTATTCATTTACAATTCAGCACGCTTTGTAAAAACTCGCCAGTGGGAATGCTTTGTTGTGCCCGGCATAATAAACCAGGCACCATACAAATCGTCCTTCCCGCTTTAGGGGAAGGAGAAGATGTTGGGGCAAACCTGTAGCATACGCTACCAATATAAAAAAGCTTAGCAAACGCTACGCCTAGGTAGGGGTTCTTATTTTAAAACATATCTTTTGCTGTTTCGCTGCTATAACCATTTGCCCCAGGGCAATACCTCCATCGTTTGGTGGCAGTTGAGAAGGCAGGTACAATAGAATGCTTTTATTTTTTAATAAACCTACGGTTTTTTTTATCAGGTACCTATTCTGAAAAGTCCCTCCTGACAGGATTGCTTTAGAAATTCCGGTTTCAAAGTGTAATTGCAGAATTGCCCGTGTGGTGATTTCTGCCACTGTATTATGAAATTTAGCAGCAATAATTCCTGTGGCGGTTTTATTGTTTAAGTCGGCAACAATCTGTCGGATAACAATATTCCACGAGATTTCGGGTTTCAGTTCGATATCATAACAATCATCGATATTTTCAGTAACAGAATGTTCCAGGTTCAGCGGGGCTTCGGCATGATATGTCGAAAATTTACAAACGCCCAACAATGCCGATACTGCATCGAAAAGCCTTCCTGCACTGCACGATTCGGGAGTGTTAATTTTATTTGTCAGGGCAGTCTCTGCCATTTTTAAATGGTCGGGATTAATATTTTCGAATATTTTTAAGGTTGCCTGATAATTGCCGTTGTATGCTTTGTGTAAGTATGAGAAAGCACTACGCCATGGTTCTTCCGTTGCTTTGTCGCCTCCGGGTATGGGGACATATTCAAAATGATATATTCTTTCGAAACTATTCTGGGTTGCAATCATAATTTCGCTGCCCCAGGTTTTTCCATCGGTGCCGAACCCTGTGCCGTCGTATGCCACACCAATTACAGGTTCGTCGATTCCATATTCGGCCATGCACGAAGCAATGTGCGCATGATGGTGCTGTACAGGAACCACAGTTATTCCCAGCGTGTTGGCAAATGCCGTTGAAAGATAATCGGGGTGCATGTCGCAGGCAACTACTTTGGGGGTAAACCGGAAGAGTTTTTTCATTCGCCCGTAAGCCTGTTCGAAAAATTCCATTGTTTCGGAATTTTTAATATCGCCTATATATGGGCTCATGATAGCCTGGTTATGCCTGCCAATACAAAATGCCCCTGTTAGCTCGGCGCCGGTGGCCAGAATTCCTTCTACATCAATATTTAATGTTACAGGCCTGGGGGTATAACCCCTCGAACGTCGTATAATTCGTAAACCAAGTGCATCATCCTGTACTATAGAATCATCGACACGGTTAACAATTTTGCGGTTGTGCAATAAAACCGGCATCGGTAGAGGCAGAAAGCTTTTCAGGGCAATTGTGTTTTCGGTAATAATGGGGCAATCGCTTAAATTTGCACTGGTCATTATAAATATTTCTTTGCCGGTGTGTTCAAAAAGCTTGTAATGAAAAGGCATGTAGGGCAGAAATAAGCCGATAGTATTTAAGCCATTGGCAATTTCTTCTGACAATACATGTGGCATTTTCTGTTCTGCCAATACTATGGGCCGTTGCCACGATGTTAAAGCTTCGGTTTCTTTTTCAGAAAGTACTGCATATTTCCTGGCAGTTCCGATGTCTTTTGCCATCAGGGCAAAAGGTTTTTTATCGCGTTTTTTAATTTTCCTTAAATCGAGAATGGCCTCGTGGTTAAATGCATCGCATGCAAGATGGAACCCTCCAATTCCTTTTATGGCAATTACTTTGCCCGATTCAAGGTCGGTTTTAATGGTGTCGAGAATTTCCTTGTAAGCTGTAATTGTTTCTTTACCTGAGTAATAAGAATAAGTTGGCCCGCAATTGTTGCAAGCTATTGGCTGGGCATGAAAGCGCCTGTCGGATATATCGGAATATTCTTTTTCGCATCCGGGGCACATTTTAAAGTCTTTCATGCTTGTAAAAGGCCTGTCGTATGGTATATTTTCGATAATCGAAAACCGTGGCCCGCAGTGCGTGCAGTTTGTAAACGGGTAATCGAGCCTGCGTGGCTGACGTTTCATATCATCGAGGCACGATTCGCAAACTGCAATATCGGGGCTTACCCGGGTTATTGAATTATCGATGGTTTGGGAAGTATCTATCGAAAATTCAGAATAGATAGGTTCGTAAACAACTTGCCGGTCGATGTTGACAATTTCTGCAGTTTTAGGGGCTCCAGGTTTAATACAGTCCTGTAATTTTTCAACGGCTAGTTTTTCGCCTTGTAATAAAATTACTACCCCGTTGTTTTGATTATAAACTTTTCCGTTTAGTTTTAAACCAGTAGCCAACCGGTACACAAAAGGCCTGAACCCGACACCCTGAACAAGCCCGGAAATATGCAGACGGGTTGTTTTAACAGATTCTTGTGATGGCTTGTTTTTCAACAGGAAAAGGTTTAGTCTTCCGAATTTAATAAAAATCCGTTTCCCAAGTTTTGTTTTGTTCCTGTCAGACGTTAAAATTCAGTTTACAAGGCCCCGGACTTAAACATCTGTTCACCGGAAAATCGGTTGGTTCAAATATATGTGCAGCTGACAAAACCAATTATTGCCCGTTGGTCTCTACAGCAAGCCAGGCCAGTAAGAATACCAGGGGGGCCTGCCAGTTTATGGCAATTTCGTTGGTGCTGTAACTGTCTTCTTCATCCAGCCATCCGTTGGGCGTATGGCCTCCGCCAACAATGTACCCCGGCCAGGGGGCGGCAACATTATCGGCACCCGAGCGCCTGTCGTGCGGGAACATGGGCGGGTTAATGCCAAGTCCGGTTATAAACGAACGGGCGTAAATATTTTTACCGAACAGGTGTGCTGAAATTTCGTGTGCTGCTGTTAACCATTTTTTATCGGGGGCCTGTTTGTTGGCAATAGCGAGCGTGAGCGACAGGCGGGCAATGGTGCCGTTACAGCCCCAGTAATATTCGTTAAAAGGCCTGCCGAAAGCATCGGTACGGGTATTATTTACAATGCTGTCGGCCACCTGCACCAAGCTGGTTTTAATGAGGCCGAAAAGCCTCGTGTTCCTTCCATTGCGTTTCGAAAGCAGGTAAGTGTACATTCCCAGGTTTTTTACATTGTCCCAGTCCCACGAAAGATCGATTTTTGTTTGGTACACCGCTGCCCGGGTTTCGAAATCGGCAAGGTACCGGGCATCGCCGGTGGTTTCCCATAATTCGGCGGCAGCCCACATTCTGGGCTCGCTGTCGCCTGCCTGGTATGCACCTGTGCTAAACTCTTTCATATCGCAGTGAACCTCAGCGGGATTTTCTGCCAGGTAATTATAACTGCGAATGGAGGCTTTCAGGCAGGTTTTTGCATAATTGCTGTCGTAAGGCTGAAAATATCTTGCGGCCATAGCCATTACAGCAGCATAATGCGCTGTTGCTGCCGAACTCCATTTTGTAAAATAGCGTTTTGCCGTATCGAACTCGGGCATTACAAAAGGTTCGAAGCTTAACCCCGTTAGTTTATGCGAAATACGGCCCGAGCCATCGGGATATTCCATTTTAAGCAGAAAATCGGTTTCCCACTTTAATTCAGAAAGAAATTCGGGCAATGCAGGTTCCGATAAGGGAATGTCGAGGCCTATACGGATTAGCTTTTCGCCAAAAAACTCCCAGGCCATAAACAAATTGGCCAAAGTTATACTGGCGTTTACCGTATATTTGCCATAATCGCCTGCATCGTGCCAGCCACCGGTGCCGTTGGTATGTTTATTGCCGATAGCGGCATAGTGCCAATAACCGTCGTTTGTATGACAGGCAGCATGCCAAAAAGTGTCGCCGCAATGTGTGCCTAAAACTTCGGTGCCGCACCGCCATAAATAAAAGGCCCTCATTGCTGTAACATACGGAAACCTGTATATATCATTCTCAATATTAAATGGAGCTGAAACAGCAACTCCGGGCACTTCAACAACATACGAGCCAGTATTTTGTAATCCGGAAAAATCGGCTTTCCAGAATTGAACACCTGTATTGCTGCAGGTATATGGCCCCCTTGCTTTTGCTTTAAAGGCAATTGTGCTATCGGAGGTGTTCCTGATTAGTATTTTTCGGCAATGTTCCCCTGTAATGGTAACCGTTTTAGGGCTTTCGGGGGCAAACCCCAGCGAGTTAAACCTTATTGGGCTGCTGTTCTGCACTTCATTAATAGCAGGGTTTGTTGAGCAGCCAGTTAAAACTAAAAACAAGGTACATGTATAAAGCGGATTTTTCATAAAGGTTTTTTTAGGTCAAATATTGCGCAATCTAATAATTTGCCCTGTAATGTCCTGTCGAAATTGTTTTCGGTATTGGTAGCAAATGTTACATGTTTTTTTTATGACCTTTGTGCAACATTTTATGAATCTGTATAATCGTTCAAGGTTATTTTTAAGCTTGTCCAAAGGTTTTTTAAGAGTATTGATGTATTTCGCATCTTTATTTTTTGTTCGTGAATGGAACAAGCAAAACCGGAATTTTTGTGTTTTTTGCCACATTATCTACAACGCCTCCTAGAAGCAGGTGCTTTAAGCTTTCGATCCCATGGCGGCCGATAACAATAACATCGGCTTTCCAGTCGGAGGCATATTGTAATATTTCTGTAGCCGGATCCCCTATTTTCACCATATTTTCAGGTTTACAGTCGGGATTGTATGCATCGGCATAGTCGCCTAGTACCTTATACCCTTCATCAATTTCGTCTTTGCCGGGGGTTGCCGGCAGCAATACCGAATCGATGTTGCCGATAGGATCGGCCGGGCGTATTACATAAACCATTGATACACGGGCTTTAAGTTCCTTTGCAAGCCGCAAGCCTTCACGGGCTGCGCTTGCTGAGTACTTCGAACTGTCAACTGCAATTAGTATGTTCTTGTATGCCATGGGTTTATGTTTGTTGTAGGCTAAAGTTAAGGCAAAAAGTATTTTCAGTCAATATAATCTGCCAAAGGAATCAGAAGGTAGTGTTTTTGAGGTTCGAAATTAGTATAGCAATTATGTAATAGTTTCCGTTGTGAAAACTACCAGCAATACGCAATTAATTGTTAACCAGTCGCTCATAAACAAGCCTTCGGGCTGTAGCGCCATTTTCCGTAATTACTGCTGTAATTTTATTGCTGCCTAGGGTGTAGTGGTACTGTTCGAGAACAATTTCAGGCTCTCCGCCTATATAATGGGTTGTAGTAATTGTGTTTGGCAGGTAGCCCGATGTTGCAGGGTATTCAAACAGCCCGCTTTCGTCAACCATATATGCAGGTTTAAGCGTATCGGTGTATAAATATTCTTTTATTGTATAGTTCCCATCGATATATGGAACAGGAACAATTGAATCTTTAAAATGGCCAGAAGGGTTATACCAATAAAAATAATCTATTTGCGGGAGTGTGTTTCTTCTGTGGCAACTTATTAGCTTGCCCGCTTCGTAAATGTATGAATAGTGGAGTACCAGAGAATCGGACAAAAGCTGGTAATATGCCGAATCTATTTGTGTTCCGCTACTGTTATAAAATACATTGTCGGCGTACAATAGATTTGGCGATTCGCATTTTACTGTAATACTTGCCGGTGCGTACAATACAGAAAAACGGTGCCACTTGTCAAGTTTATAATAGTCGTAAGCAAGCAGTTTCTGGTTGTTGTTGTAATAAAATATGTTACTGTCTGTTCTTTCCGAAGACGATAAGCCCCTTATTATTTTAAAATCGTAGTTAAAACTGTTGTGAGTTTCTTCTTTTTGGCAGGCAAACAATGTTATTGCCAGGGTAAAAAGCAGCAAGTTTTTCATTTAAGGCAAGGTTTAGGTTGATGATAAAAGGTATCAATAAAAAATATTGCAAGATGCTGCAAATTAATACTTTTCTGTAAAAAAGCAAGGGGAGGAAAGGGTAATATGTTTTGATGGAAATTTAAGATTATTTATTGCCTGTTTTATTTGCTGTTGGCCTATCGGGTTTTATTTATGGTTTTCCATCATTTTTATTAACAGGGTTTTCATTTCATCGTAATTCGTTGCTACGGGAAATTGCGGATAATCGTCGATAACATTCTGGGGCGGGCGGTATAAAAATGCTTTTTCGGCTTGTTCGAGCATGCTCATATCGTTGTAAGAGTCGCCAAAGGCTATTACTTCGTATTTCAGGCTTTGCAAGGCTTTTACTGTCTGCCGCTTGGGGTCTTTTTGCCTGAGTTTGTAACCAATAATTCGGTTGTTGTTGTCCACCTCGAGCGAGTGGCAGAAAAGTGTCGGATAATCGAGCTGGTGCATTAGCGGCTCGGCAAACTCAACAAATGTGTCGCTGACAATAATAAGCCGCGATACCGATTGCAGCCATTTGATTATTTCCATTGCACCTTCGAGAGGTTTAATGCTTGCGATAACATCTTGAATATCTTTTAGTTTTAAACCATGCCGATCGAGAATTTTTAACCTGTACTGCATGAGTTCGTCATAGTCTTTTATATCGCGTGTGGTAAGCTTCAGCTCTTCGATGCCGGTTTTTTTTGCCACATTTACCCACACTTCGGGAACCCATACCCCTTCTAAATCGGAACAGATTACGTGCATAGTTTTGTTTAAAGTTTAAAGTTCAATGTTCAATGTTCAAAGTTCAAAGTTCAAAGTTTAAAGTTTGTTTTACTTGTATTTGTTAACAAGGTATTGTTTAAACTGCTTATAGTCGAAAGCCAGTTTATCGTATTTTTCTTCTTTGCCTTCGAGGTTCGAAAGGCTTGGGGGCAATTCGGGATCGAACCCAAGTATGGCTTGAATTTCTTCGGGGAACTTTGCCGGGTGTGCGGTTTCCAACGATACACAAACCCTGTCGGCTTCGCCGGGGTTTTCCGAAAGGTATTGCCGTAAACCTTCCCAGCCAACGGCGCCATGTGGCTCAAGCAAAACCTTGTGCCTGTCGTACACCCTTTTTATGGTTTCGCGGGTGGCAGTGTCATCAATGCTGGTGGCAAACATATCGCGCTTCATATTCTCAAGGCCTGGCTTTTGGGCAATTGTCCCGTTTTCGTCCATTACACCACCGTAAAGGGCCACAATACGGGCCATATTGCTGGGGTGGCCAACGTTCATGGCGCTTGATATGCAATTGCGCGAAGGCACAATGGTTTTATAGTTGCCAGAGGCAAAATATACCGGCACTTCGTCGTTTTTGTTTGTTGATACAACAAATTTATGCACAGGCAAGCCCATTTTCATGGCTAGCAAACCGCCCATAAGGTCGCCAAAATTGCCCGAAGGCACCGAAAAAACAATTTGCTCCCCTTTTGTAATATCGCAAAGGCGGGAGTATGCATACATATAATATACAGCTTGCGGAATAAGCCGGCCAATGTTTATTGAGTTTGCCGACGACAGGTTTAAATATCCTAGTGCGTTGTCGTTAAAAGCTTGTTTAACCAGGGCCTGGCAATCGTCGAATTTTCCGTCAAGGGCAATTATCTGAACGTTTTTGTGCAGGGTAGTCATTTGTTTCCTTTGGCGGGGGGTAACCTCGGTTTCGGGGAACAGCACGGCTATGTTAATATTGTGCAAATCGTAAAATGCATTGGCCATAGCGCTGCCAGTATCGCCCGAAGTAGCCGTAAGTATTAGCATGTTTCTGTGTTCCTTCTGCAGAAAATACTGCATAAGCTGGCCCATAAGGCGGGCGGCAAAATCTTTAAACGATGCCGTTGGCCCCTGGTCGAGGCGCATTATATATTTGTTGCCGTAAACATTTTCAAGGGGTACTTCAAAATTATAAGCCTCGCGGGCCATGCGGGCAATTTCGACAGAAGGGATACTGTTGCCCACAAATTGCGACAACACGGCTGCGGCAATCTCGTGGTATGGTTTTTGGCTGAACGCGGCAATCTCTTCTTTCGAAAATTCGGGTATGCGCTCGGGCATATACAGCCCGCCGTCGGGGGCCAGGCCTTTTAGCAGGGCCTCGGCAAAGGTGGCTTTAGGGGCCTTTAAATTGGTTGAGTAATAGTATATTTCAGGCATCAATTTAAATACTTATAAAAGTGATTCTAATAGATTAAATTCTGTGGCGCCAAAGTTAATTAATGATTCTATTTTCAGATCGGCAAAATCGAATTTTGTGTCATTAATCTGTCCGTCGCTTAACAGGGCAACTACTTTCATCCTTGCTGCCTTTGCCGACAGTATTCCGTTAAAGGAGTCTTCGAAGGCCACCGAAAAAAGAGGGTCGATTTTTAGTTTCTTGCAGGCCGATATAAATATGCCGGGGTGGGGCTTTCCAAAACGTTCGAAGTCGGCGGAATATATCAGGTTAAAATATTTGTTTAAATCGAACTTGTCGAGAATGGTTTTAATATGCTTCATCGACGAACCTGAAGCTATGCCCATTGGCAGGGCTTTTGATTTCCAAAATTCCAGGGTTTCGATTATGCCCGGCATAAGTTCGCCTTCTGTTTTTAACAGGTTAATAACAGCTTCGGTAAGTTCGTGCGTAAGCAGGGCAGGGCTTTTTACTGTTTTTCCGGCCCGGTTGCACCAGTAGCTTACCGCATCGAGTGGCGCCAACCCTTTTGTTTTTGTTACCTCGGTTTCGGTAAGCACTATGCCTTCCGTTGCAAGTATTTCCAGTTCGGCACGTTGCCAAAGGGGTTCGGTGTCGGCAATTGTTCCGTCGAAATCGAATACTACGCCTTGAATTTTCATGTTTATTTTTAAATAACGTTTATTTTTTTTGTGTGCAATTTGATGAGAGTGCTTTGGTGTTTTCTTTGTTCAACGCTTTGATCGTCTGTTTAAAAATTTAATTATACATTCGCCACTCTTATAATGTCAGCAAAAACACCTGCTGCTGTAACATCGGCACCGGCACCATAGCCGCGTATCACCATGGGTGCATCGTTATACCGCTCGGTAGTTATCAGTATAATGTTGTTGCTTCCTTCCAGCGGGTATGCCGGGTGCATAATATCAACAGCCTGAAGTCCGGTTTTGGCTTTGCCGTGGTCGAGGCTGGCAATAAAGCGCCAGCGCAGTCCTTTGGCAGCAATTTCTTTGCGGCGGCTTTCGAACTCCTTGTCGTATTCCGGAATTTTTTTCCAGAAATTGTCGAGCGGGCCTTCGAAGAAAGCTGCCGGCAGGAATGGTTCTGTTTCAACGTTGGTTTGTTCAATGGGGTAACCGGCTTCGCGCGCCAATATAACCAGTTTGCGCAAAACATCAATGCCGCTTAAATCGATACGCGGATCGGGTTCGCTGAAACCTTTATCCTTAGCCATTTTTATTGCCAGGCTTAAAGGAATATCTTCGTTAACAGTGTTGAGTATAAAGTTGAGTGTTCCGGATAAAACCGCTTCGAGTTTTAGTATTTTGTCGCCGCTGCGGCTCAAATCGTTTATAGTGTTAATAATCGGGAGTCCTGCGCCAACGTTGGTTTCGTACATAAACTTTACGTTGTTTTTAAGGGCGGTTTTTTTGAGGTCTTTATACAGTTCGTATTCCGATGAACAGGCAAATTTGTTGGCCGTAACCACCGAAGCATAAGCATTAAGCACTGTTTTATAATATGAAGCAACTTTTTCGTCGGCGGTACAATCTACAAATACACTGTTGCGCAGGTTCAAGCTGTGAATGGAAGCTATAAATTCATCGAGGTTTGCCTGCTTGCCATTTTCAATACTGTTTTTATAATCGTCGAGGCCGATGCCGTCGGGGTCTATAACCATTTTTTTCGAACGGCTAATGCCAACAATGTTCACCTTTACATTATGTTCATCCAACAAGTGTTGCTGTTGTTTCTTAACCTGGCTTAAAAGGCTGCTGCCGACTGTTCCTGCGCCCACTATATACACATGCAGTTCTTTGTAATGGCTAAGGAAGAAACCTTCGTGTATAACATTAAGTGCTTTTTTCAGGCTGCTTTTTCGAATAACTACAGAAATATTCAATTCTGACGACCCTTGTGCGGTAGCAATTGCACTGATACCGTTTCTGCCCAGCGAACTGAACAGGGTTGCCGAAATGCCCGGGGTGTTTTTCATTTGCTCCCCTACAATGGCAATTACCGACAAGTCTTTCTCTACCACGATGTTAATTTCTTCGTGCAGGTTTATTTCGGCTTCGAAGGCTTTTTCTATCGAGCAAAGGGCCTGTTGTGTATCTGTAGGCGAAATGGCAAAAGTTATTGAATGTTCCGACGATGCCTGGGTGATAAGAATTATATTTACGCCTGCTTTGGCCAAAGCCCCGAACAGCCGCGATGATATTCCTTTAACCCCTACCATGCCTGGACCCTGCAGGGTTATTAAATCGATATCGTCGATCGACGAAACTCCTTTAATGGGCGATCCCCCGATATGGGCTTCCGATTTTTCAATAATTTTTGTTCCTTGCGCTTCGGGGTTGAAGGTGTTTTTAATAAAAATCGGAATTTTTTTAATCAACGCAGGCTGAATAGTAGGGGTGTAAATTACCTTCGCCCCAAAGTGCGACAACTCCATAGCCTCGGCATAAGAAAGCGATTCGATGGCAAACGCCTTTTTTACTTTTTTTGGGTCGGCGGTCATAAAACCATCTACATCGGTCCATATTTCCAAAACCGAGGCGTTGAGTGCAGCTGCCATTATTGCTGCCGAAAAATCGGAGCCGCCCCTGCCCAGGGTTGTAGTGTTGCCGTGTTCGTCAGAAGCAATAAACCCGGGCACTACACATATTCCCCTAAGTGCAGAAAGTTTACGTGCTATATTTTCGTTAGTGGCCTGGTAATCGACACGTGCTTTGCCGAAACCGGAGTTTGTTTTGATAAGCTCGCGGGAATCGATAAAACAATCGCCTCCCAGAAACCTGCTGATAATGGTTGCAGAAAGAATTTCTCCGAAACCCAGAATGCGGTCGTGTATTTTGGGGGTTAAATCGTTCAGCAGGAAAACACCTTCCAGGATATCACGAAGCTCTGCAAGCATATTTCTGGTTATTGAAAGCACTGTCGTTTTTTCGGAGTCGGTAATAAGCTGTTCAATAGCTGTATTGTGCCTTTCTGTTATTTCATCCAGAATGGTTTTATAAGCAATATTTTTTGTTGCAGCCAGCGCCGACACTATTTCCAATTGGTCGGTAATGCCCTGGAAGGCCGATACCACTATAACCAATGGGGTTTTGTTTGCCCCTGTAATTTGTTTTACCTTTTTTATGCGTTCGGGTGAACCTACCGACGAACCTCCGAATTTTAGTACTTTCATCTTAATATTTTGTTAAATCCACAGGTGTTAATATTGGCTTTAGTTCATGTTTTCGATGGCGAAATTAAACAAACTGCCGTAAATGCTTACTGTATTGGATAAAAATAAAAATGGGGATTGTTATCCCCATTTCCGGTGTTATAAAATATTGGTTTTATGCACTTTCCGTGGGGGTTTCCCTGCTTACTTTTTTAATTAAGCCCTGAAGAACGTTTCCGGGCCCGACTTCGGTGAACGAGGTGGCGCCATCGGCAAGCATGTTCTTCACTGTCTGTGTCCATTTAACCGGAGCCGTAAGCTGGGTTTTTAGGTTTTCTTTTATTTGTTCCGGATCGGTAACTGCTTTTGCTGTAACATTTTGATATACCGGACAAACAGGCTTACTGAATTTTGTGTTGTCGATAGCAGCAGCAAGCTCAACTTTTGCCGGATCCATGAGTGGTGAGTGGAAGGCACCGCCAACAGGTAATTTAATGGCCCTTTTAGCCCCCAGGGCAGAAAGTTTCCCGATGGCCTTGTCGATACCGGCAACTGTGCCGGAAATTACCAATTGGCCGGGGCTGTTGTAGTTTGCACAAACTACGGTGTCGTCAATATCGGCGCAAGCTTTTTCTACTACTTCGTCGTCGAGGCCCAGAATGGCAGCCATAGTCGATGGTGTTTTTTCACAGGCTTTTTGCATAGCCATGGCACGTGCCGATACAAGTTTCAGCCCGTCTTCGAAAGCCATGGCGCCGGCAGCAACCAAAGCCGAAAACTCTCCCAGCGAGTGGCCTGCAACCATTTCGGGCTTAAACTTTTCGCCCAGGGTTTTGGCCAGTATTACCGAATGCAGAAAAATTGCCGGCTGGGTTACCTTTGTTTGCTTCAGGTCGTCGTCGGTACCCGAAAACATCAGGCTGGTGATATTGAAACCTAAAATTTCATTTGCTTTATCAAACATTTCCCTGGCAACGGGCGAATTTTCGTACAAATCTTTGCCCATTCCCGAGAATTGTGCTCCCTGTCCGGGAAATACGTATGCTTTCATAAAGTTTAGTTAATAATTAAGCCGACAAAGGTATAAAAAACTTGCAAGTTGGGGCTTAAAGCCTAAAAATTAGTTTTTGCAAATGGTTGTCAGCAATGTTCCTTTTGAGGAGTCGGCCTGAAATATCCAGTTTTCGGCTTGTTCCATAGAATGAAAAACTTCGGCTTTGCCGGGCGTAATGTTTTTTGAGAATTTTTGAACAGCCATCTGGCCAAACGGACTTTCGGGGCTTAAAAACGCAATTTTCTGAATATCGTTGTTTTGCAATAGTGGAAGTATATTTTCGGCTATCCATTGTAAATCGCTGTTTTTAACCGTAGTTATTTTCGATGAATCGAAAATAACTTTCAGCCCTTTTTTGTTCAAGCAAAGGCTGGTAAACTTGCTGGCAAATTCCTTAATTTTCGAAGAATCGATAAACCCTTCTATTGCCAGGTAGGCATAATTTTTACTTTCGATGTAAATGATGCAGGCATCCATTGATTCATATATTATCATAACACACTGTTTTTAATTGCTCAACTTCACTACCACCCTATAAAACAGCCGGTTTAGTTCTGGTATATTTGC
>JAFGQZ010000069.1 GCA_016935435.1 Bacteroidales bacterium | reverse complement strand
ACATGAGATTTTAAAAGTAAAATGCAAAAATAGATATTTTCATGTTTAATGCTTAAAGTTTAAAGTTTAAAAAACTTTTAAACTGTTCGTTTTTCTTTCGATAATATTTTTCTTAAAATTGTTTTGACAATTAAAAAATGTTTTATTTTTAGCGCACTATTACTGTAATGCCTGAATAGCAAGGAAAGTATTGGCTTACAGTACTTTTTTAGACTGAAATCAATTTATTTTGAGACGTGGGAAAAAAGAAAATTATTAAAAAGTTTGAGCAACTAACGCCAGAGTTGTTAAAATTAATCAAAGAAACGTATCCCGACGGATATGAAGAGAACCTGATTGTGTTCCAAACACCAAACGGTGAACTATCGTCGGCACTGCCCCTCGAAACCGAGGATGTTTCGTACCTGATACGCATGCCTAAAGGAGCAGCCCCCGATGATGATGATGATGTCGAATCGAACTCGTCGGAAAACGATTTCGAAAATTTCGAAGATCTTGAAATAGCCGAAGATACTGCCGACGACGAATAGCACAAAATGTGCATGTGTCATAGAACCCCGGGCTGTTGATTTATGTCAACAGCTTTTGTATTTTTGCCTCGTAAGGCTTGTTCACCTCAAACATAAACCGGCAACACATTGGCCAGGGCAATTGACTTAACACATACAGTTCGTTCAGGAATGACTGTTTACCCGGGCACTTTGCCCCCGGCAATTGATGAAGTTTGTACAATTGCTGCCGATGGTTTTTCGGAACGACGCCTGCACATGTTTTCCCACACTGGCACCCATATCGATATGCCAGCCCATATATTTCCCGATGGAAAAACTATTACAGGTTGTGGCCCCGAACAATTTTTTGGCAAAGCCCTGGTGGTTGAACTTAATGCCTTTGGCACAAACACAATAAATTTCATTAAAAAAAGGCTGGCAGGCAAGCCTTTGCCTTCGTTTATTATTTTCAAAACCGGGTGGGACAGGTATTGGGGTTTGCCGGCATATTTCCATAATTTTCCTGTACCGGCTGACGATGTAACCGATTTTATATGTACACTGGGCTTAAAAGGCATAGGCATCGATACTATTTCTGTCGATCCGACAGGTAGCATCAACCTGACAAACCACCGGAAATTATTGCCCAACAATATTATTATAGTAGAAAACCTTTGCAACCTCGATAAACTGCCCGAAACGGCTTTCGATTTCTTCTGCTTCCCGCTGAAAATTGAAAACGGCGATGGCTCGCCGGTAAGGGCAGTGGCCATTGTAAACCAACCCGAAGATGATGCTTAAAAACGACCCTTTTGGTGCTGCCCTTCTCGATTATTTCAATTGCCGGCTCAGGCTAAGTAAAATACAGGTATTTTGCGATGTTTCCGGCGACGAAATTATCAGGCCGGCGTATTTGTTCAGGGGGCACAAAAAAATGCCGGCGCTTGAAAAGCAAGCCCTGCAAATGTGCCGGGGCAAAGTACTCGATGTTGGGGCATGTGCCGGCAGCCATTCGCTTTACCTCCAACAAAACGGTTTCGATGTAACAGCCCTTGATATTTCTGAGGGATGTTGCAGCGTTATGGAAAAAAGGGGCATAGAAAAAGTGGTGTGCACAAATTTTTTCGATTATAGCGGCGAAACTTTCGACACTATTTTGTTCCTGATGAACGGTATTGGAATATGCGGCACTATCGACCGTATGCCATTTTTACTGGGGCACTGCCGAAAATTATTAAACCCCGGGGGCCAGATTATTTTCGATTCAAGCGACATCGATTATATCTATTACGAAAAAGACGGCAGCAAATGGATAAACCTCAACAGCAATTATTATGGCGAGGTAAACTATAAATTGCATTACAAAAAAGTTACCGGCAAAACCTTTAGCTGGGTATTTGTTGATGCCGAAACCATGAAAAAAAATGCCGAAGAAGCACAATTCTCGTTCAATAAAATTGCAGATGGGCCTCATTATGATTATCTTGGAGTGCTAAACCCAAAATAAAACCTGCAAAGTGAAACGCTTTTTACTTTCAATTATATTAATTCTGATCCTTGCCGGGGCTGCTGCAATTTACCTGCTCCGTACCCGCTCGGGCTTCGATTCGCTATACCTTGTGCCCGGAAATGCTGTGTTAATTGTAGAAACAAAAGACCCCCTGGGCGCCTGGCAAAACATCGTGCACAGTTCAGCCTGGAACCACTATCGGCGAAATAAGTTTTTTAACGAACTCAATAAATACATCCTCTCGTTTGATACGCTGGTGAACTCAAACAGGCACCTGCTAAAGCTCATCGGGGCAAAACCGGTTATTTTATCGCAACACCCAACTGGCAAAAAAGAATACGACTTTTTGTATATTATTGAAGCAGGCCGGATAGGCCGCCACAAAAACCCCGGAAAACTGGCAGCAGCAGCACTGGGGAAAGGGTTCGAGATAAGCTCGCGCGACTATAAGGGCTACAAAATACTGGATATACTCGATAAAGATGAAGGTGGGTACAGCTTTATGTCGTTTGTCAGGGGAAAAATACTCTTTTCGTTTTCCCACAATCTTATCGAACAATCGATTGACGCATCGCAGCAAATGGAACTTGCCAGAAAAACAGCGTTCCAAAAAGTGCGTTCGAAACTTAACAACCGGGGGCTGTTACGAATGTACTTTATTCACAGCAACCTGAACAAATATATTGCTGTGCTCTCGCCCGAAGGGCAGGAAAGCTTTCAAAACGCAACTAAAAACATGCTATTCTCGGGCATTTCATTTGCTATCGACAAAAAAGGGGAAATTGAAGCCGAAGGGTATTCGAGTTTTGCCGACACATCAGCATTAACATACCCCGATGTGCTTTACAAAGGCTCGCTGGATATTTTATCATCGCCAGTAATTCCCGACAGGGTTGCATCGTTGGTAAAAATAAATTTCGGGAATGCCGGTAATTACATTCTAAACTCTATGAAGGTGTTGGGCAACGACGAATACAAAGATTATATGCTGAACACCCTAATGATTGAAAAACATCTCAAAATCAGCCTGAACAAAAATCTATACTCCTGGATGAAAGACGAGGTTGTTTTTTTACAGACACAACCTTCGAACCTCGGACAAACAAACGAGTTTGCTGCTATTCTCAACGCTGCCGATTCGGCCATTGCAGCCGATAATATGCGCTTCATCTACAAACAAATCAGAAAAAACACCCCTGTTAAAATCAAAACTGTAAACTACAGGGGCTACAATATCGACTATATTGCCTTTCCGGGCATTTTAAAGGTTTTAATGGGAAAAACCCTTAAAAAAATTGAAAAACCTTATGTTTGCCAAATCAACAAAAGCCTGATTATAAGCAACCACCCGCAGACAATAAAAAACATTATCGACGATTATTTTTCCGGCAACACCCTGGCCAATGCCGAAAGGTACAAAACATTTGCCAATACCTTTGCCGACAACACCAGCGCATGGATTTATGTCGAGCCTCAGGTTTTATACCATAACCTCAAATATTTTGTAACCCCCGAAACATGGCAACAGATACAAAACAACAAAGAGTATATAACCTGTTTCGAACAACTGGGGCTCCAAATTAGCGTAACTGGCCTGCTTATGCAATTTAAGCTTAAAACACAATATGTTGCACAGGTTGAAAACTGGAAAAAACCCTTTTATGATGCCGGGGAAATCCTTAACCTGTTTAACTATTCCGAAGCCACACTGACAGAAGCACCCCCTGAGGTTATTAAAACCGACACCATTCCGGAGTTCTTTGTTTCAGATTTCGATGCCAGGAAATATGAAGAGTATTACGAAAATGGCAGCCCAAAACTGGTTGTTGAACTTAAAAACGGGCTTAAACACGGCAACCTGAGGTATTATTACCCATCGGGGCAGGTAAAATTAAAAGGTTCGTATAAAAACGATTTGCCTGCCGGAAAATGGAAATACTTCTCGGAAAATGGCGATTTAATTAAAGTTGATGAATATTAAAACTATACATATAAACGCAACACAATGAACAAAAAAATTCTCCTTCTCACATTTCTTTGGCTTGCAGTCACCATTACCTGCGTTGCACAAACCCAAACCGATACTATTAAAGCATACATAAGCCATACTCCCCCTGCAATAGACGGAAGCGATGCCGATGCCTGCTGGGCTTCGGCTGCATGGTACCCAATAAATGTTCTATGGATGGGCCCCGCAATGACCCCCAGCGACTTTACCGGAAGGTACAAACTTGCCTGGGACAACAATTTATTATATATGCTTGTAGAAGTAACCGACGATTCTTTATCGGATCAACAATCGGAACCGGCCGATAGGTATTGGACCGACGATTGTGTAGAGATTTTTTTTGACGAAGACCACTCGGGCGGCGACCATTGGTACAACCACAATGCCTTTGCCTACCATGCAAGCATTAAGTACGATGCGGTTGATATTGATAAAGACCGTTCGCCCAAAACATTTAACGATAACCTTGAAGTAAAAATCGATACCATTGCGCCGAACACCTATATGTGGGAATTTGCCATAAAAGTGTTTACCGACGATTTTACAAGAAACTCGCCCGAAAACAGCCGAAGGCAGCTAACAGCCAACGAAATTATGGGGCTCACCCTTGCCTATTGCGATAACGATGGAAATTTTGCACGCGACAATTTTATCGGATCGATGAAAATGCCCTCTGGTAAAAACGATGTCAACTACCAAACTGCCGACTATTTCGGGACACTTTTGCTTATCGATCCCGACATGCCCAATAGTATTATACCGGCAACTGAACCAACTACCCTTATTTACCCTAACCCCGCAAACGGCTGCCTGTTCATTAACAACCCTGAATTTGTCAGTTATAGCCTCTTTAATGCAAACGGACAGATCATCGGCGAACCAAAAACCAACCTGCATGGCCAAACCCGAATCGATATCGGCCATTTAAGCAGGGGCATCTATTTTATCAGTCTGACTGATAATGCAGGTTCAACAGAAACACAAAAAATTATGGTCGAATAAACCAGGTAAGTAACACAATCTTAATAATTATCAAAATAGTTATATAATAGGCCGGTTAATTCAACCGGCCTCCTTTTTTTTAAACCGGTTGATGCCTATCTTTGCACACAAAATATAACCAATGGCGCAGCGAGAGATTATTTTAGTAAATATTACAGGCGAAGACAAGCCGGGTGTAACATCAACCCTCACAACAATTTTATCGGCATACAATGTTAACATTCTCGATATAGGCCAGGCAGTTATTCACGATCAGCTTTCGCTGGGCATTTTGTTCGAACTGCCCAAAGAATCGGAGTCGGCACCGGTATTAAAAGACCTGTTGTTTAAAGCCTATGAAACCGGCATAAAAGTTAAGTTTACCCCCATTGGCGAAGAAAAATACAACCAGTGGGTAAGCATGCAGGGAAAAGACCGCTATATTATAACCCTCATTGCACGTAAAATTACAGCCCGCCAAATCTCAAAACTTACCGACATTATTTTCAGCCAGGGCCTTAATATCGACAATATTACACGCCTCACAGGCCGTATCCCCCTGGGCGAGAATATTGATGAAGGTTCGACAAAGGCATGTATCCAGCTTTCGGTTAGGGGCATTCCGGTAAACCAGCCAGAAATGCGGCAGAAATTTATGGATATTTCTCGCGAAATAGGCGCCGATATAGCCTTTCAGGTCGATAATATTTACCGGCGTAACAGGCGCCTGGTATGTTTCGACATGGACAGCACCCTTATTCAGGCCGAAGTAATTGTTGAACTGGCCAAACGTGCGGGCGTTGGCGACGAGGTCGATAAAATTACCGAAGCGGCCATGCGCGGCGAAATCGACTTTAACGAAAGCTTTAAACAGCGCTTGGCATTGCTGAAAGGCCTCGACGAAACCGTTATGCAGGAAATTGCCGAAAACCTTCCGATAACCGAGGGCGCCGAACGTTTGTTTGCAACCCTTAAAAAATATGGGTTTAAAACGGCTATACTCTCTGGCGGGTTTAACTACTTTGGCAAATACCTGCAACGAAAATTCGATATCGACTATGTTTTTGCCAATGAGCTGGAAATTACCAATGGTAAACTTACCGGCAAACACCTTGGCGATATTGTTAATGGAGAAATGAAAGCCGAATGGCTAAAGAAAATTGCCTTTAAAGAAGACATACACCTCGAACAGGTTGTTGCCGTAGGCGACGGGGCAAACGACCTGCCAATGATAAACATTGCCGGGTTGGGCATAGCTTTTCATGCAAAGCCAAAAGTGAAGGAAAATGCCAAACATGCCATTTCCACCATAGGCCTCGATGCAATTTTGTACCTTATGGGCTTCAGGGACAGGGAACTGAATTAGTGCAAAAAATAGGCATTAACAAATTCAATAATCTGTTCCTTATCTATTAATTCTTACTGGCCACATTTTTTTGCATAAAAGTCAAAATAAGTGTCAGCAGTGAAAAAATATATACTTTCCATATCCTCATTAGCAATTTTGGTTACAGGTGCATTTAAGTTTGTTCTGTAACATACTTGCTTCTGCTTTTTTTTGGCACAATATTTTTTTAAATTTACAGTATAAAGGTTAAATAAAAACCCTTACCAAAATATATAAATTACTATATACCAATACATATGCGGCATTTTTGAACCCAGTATAATATAAACCACAACCAAACTACAACTCTACATGATGGACACCTTCTACCTGACCGACATTTTGCGGGTTTTGTTTGTGTGCTTCCAGCACAACCCCGGAAACCTCATTCCTGTATTCGATGCATCGAAAAGCATTGCTGCCTTCGATTACGATTTAAACACGAAAAAATTTACACGGGTTAGCCAGTCGGTATTGGCCATTCTTGGCAACAACCTGCTGTGCACTATTCAAAAAGGCAATACGCTTAAAGACCTGATACACCCGTCCGATACTATGCAGTTTCTAAGCTATTTCAATATTACTTCGCCAATTAGCAACATATCGCATCCCGAATGCAAAAGCTATTTCTTTAATAGCATGGCCTGTCGTATAAAGCATGAAAACGGCTTCTGGAAATACCTTGAGTTTGTTTCGTTCGATTACCGTTATTCCCCAAACAATACGCTACATAAATGCGGGTTTATTGCCGACGGGCTTTTTCAAACCGAAATGGCCAATGCCCTGGCAATAAAAAACAGCAAATTGCCCCGCAATATTCCACATACAAGTACTACTGTTACAAAACGCGAAAGCGAAGTACTCAACCTGATTGGCAAAGGGCTTATAGCCAAAGAAATTGCCCGAAACCTGAATATTAGCGTTACCACAGTTATATCGCACCGTAAAAACCTCATCAGTAAATTGCAGGTAAAAAACACAGCAGAACTTATAAAGCAGGCCACAAAACTAATGTTGATATAAATCCTGGCAAAAACCCTCATTAATGAGGATTGATTTCTATCCACAGAAGTTCCATTTTTGATTTATTAAACTATGTTGTTCTTGTCTTTCAGGGAAGTTCCCCGTAAGCTGTAACAACCAAACCTATTCGTTCAATAGTCATTTACCAGGCAATTGAAATGATACATACATCGCTTTCGTTTTTAACCAACCAGCTCAACCAGTACCTGAAACTAAAAACAGGTACCCCCGATGTCGATAGGGTATTTCTTACCAGTATTGCCACCGAAACAGGCGGCATTATGATACCCGATAAATCGCTGGGCGTTTCCCTCATCAATATAGAAGAAGAAAGGGTTTATAAAGACCAGCGTACTGCTTACATGAATAAGGAGGGAAATGTTGAATACTATAACCCTGAAATAAATCTGAATCTATATGTGCTTATTTCAGCTAACTTTCAGGATAACGACGAAATTGACACATCCGATGACTATGTTGAGGGGTTAAAGCAATTATCGTTTATCATATCGTTTTTCCAGGCCAAAAATGTATTTACGCGCGAAAATTCACCTTCGCTGATTTCCTACGATCCGAATATTAGCAAGCTTGTTGTTGAGCTTTATTCCTATTCGTTCGAACAGTTATATAATTTCTGGTCGGTTGTAGGGGCCAAATACCTGCCATCGGTACTATATAAAATAAGGCTCATAACATTCCAGGAAAGAGAATTCCAGCAGTCGTCGGCACCAATTGAACAAGTCTCGGTTAACGGAAAATCAAAGGGGTATGACTATTAATTATAAAAGGCTTTTTAATCTGGTTATAGGGCATAACTATTTTGCGGACGGGTTCGACCGGTTTGTAACCCTTACCCCATTGGAAGAAACAAGAACCTTGCTTAAAAACAGTAATATGCTGTTTAAAAAGGTTCAGCATGGTATTACGGTTCTTTTTCGTACCGGTATAGATGGTATTACACCACTTATACCAATATCGGGCAAGCAAAATTTCCGGTTTTATATGTCAGCCAACAATGCTGCAGGTTTACTCAATATTACCGATTTGGACGAACCAGCCGGTCGTAATTACATGTCGGGAAATATTCTTTTTTATACAAACAACCCGGCAAACGCATCAAACAATAAAAGTAATCCCGAAATTGTCGAACATTCAATAATCGATTCGCTTCAGCCTCAATTATTTACTTTCTCCTTTACTCTTAGCGGAAATCCAGCCAGCGTTTTAATGAAGGTGACCGATACTGATGGTAATCCTGTATCCATTGGTGAAGATATTGATGGCAATCCATTGCCGACAACGTTAAGCCTGACTATCAGTCATTCAAATATGTTTGGACAACAAATCGACTTAAGGAAAAAACAAAAGGGAAGGTATACAATTAATATACTGGATTCAACCGGAACAACAATTTTGAAAGAAGAAAAAATTTATGCCGATGATTTGCTCTCCGGTAAAAAAATATTAGGGATCACCGAAATTCAATACGACAATGCAAGCGCACATTTGTATGGTCTTGCGGAAGAATACAAGATTCAGTTTTCCCGCACTGTGTCTGTCTGGAAATATTTTATTATTAATAAAAGCAAGAAAATCGATTTTAACACCGAATCGCTTATTATAAGCGATAGTGGAACAATAAACGGAAGTCCATATCAAATCAATAATTTTAATCGGGCGTATTCAGGTATTTTAATCGAGGCCAACTCTCCAGGCGAAGCTGGCAACAATATAATAATGGCATATTCGGGGGGGGGTACTTTTCCTGCTCTTATATTGTCGGGCGAAACTTTATCGGATGGAACAGCAACAAAAGCCGCAAATGGTATCATTACGCTAATAAACAATTCGGTAAACGGATATACACTTACAATAAATGGAACTGGTTTTACCGAAGGTTCCGAATTTATAAAAGGAGCAACTCCCGAAGATACGGCAAATGCTATTGTTACAGCAATTAACGGCGATGCATCGGTAGCAGTAACAGCATCATTAATGCATTACGATTTTAAAGTTAACGAATTGCCTTCGCTGGTATTTCGGTCGGAAGAAAACATCCCTTTCTACGAATTGCCTAAATCAAACATTCAGCTTCGAAAGGCATCGAATAACCAAACTATTGCGCCTCATTTACCAAATCCTTCACTAAGCACAATCAGAAAGGCCGAAACAGGGGTGCCCGAAGCTGAAGTTTATGTATTTATCTGAAAACAGACAAAACAATAAGAATTAAAAATAATTTAAAGTAAAAGTATTATGGCCAACTATTCAACACCAGGTGTTTATATCGAGGAAATCTCGAAACTGCCGGCATCAGTGGCACCGGTTGCAACAGCAATTCCGGCATTCGTTGGTTACACAGAAAAAAGTGTTAAGAAAGGAGTAACTCTTCCTGCAAATACACCTGTAAGGATAACTTCCTTACTGGAATATGAAGAAATTTTTGGAAAAGCTTTCGACGAGGCGTTAACTGTAACATTGACGGGTACCGGCGTAACGGAAGAAAAAACTTCGATAGCAGTGGCAGCAACAACAAAGCTTTCGCCCTATATACTTTACTATAATCTGGTAATGTATTTTGCAAATGGCGGAGGCCCATGTTATGTTGTATCTGTTGGGACTTATACACCCGACCCTGTTCCAGCTGATCCATCGACATTAATTTCGCTGGGGGCATTACAGGCAGGTCTTGCAGCCGTTGAAAAAGAAGACGAGGTAACCCTGCTGGTTGTGCCCGATGCTATTATATTAAATGCTGCAGGCCGCAAGACCATTAACGACGATATGCTTACACAATGCAGTGTACAACAAGACCGTTTTGCACTTATCGACGCCAGGGTTTTAGGAGGAACGGTTTTCGACGATGGCGTAGGTTTCAGGGCTGATGTAGGTGCCGATTATTTGAAATACGGCGCCTGCTATTATCCGTCGCTCAAAACAACTATCGACCTTAATTTTGAAGACTCAGGCATAGCTATTACTGACAGCCGAACGGGAGCAGTTTTTACTGGCGGACGTTCGCTCGACGATGTTAACAACGGAATAGCTGCTGCGGTTGCTGCAACTGGCACCATTGCCGTTGATGACTATAATTTGCTGGCTGGCGATGTTGTTACCATAAACGGACACGATTTTACCGAAGGGGTTGACTGGAATGCCGGATCCACCAATATACAGGCAGCTACATCGCTACATACGGCAATTACCTCTTATGCCGATGCAGCATACACCGCAACAAGGGTGTCTGGCATTATAACACTAACAGCAAACACCGCCGGTGCCACCGGAAACAGCATAACCCTTGCATATACCGATAACGGCGATGCAGGGATAATCATTTCAGGGGCTAACCTTGCCGGTGGCTCAAACGGCGTTGCCCCCGACAAAACGCTATACAACAATATTGTTAAGGAGATCAAAAAACTCTATAAAATAACATTGTACCCTTCATCGGCCATGGCCGGGGTATTTGCACGGGTCGATTATGAAAGAGGCGTATGGAAAGCTCCAGCAAATGTTAGCCTGAGGCTGGTAAAGGAACCAACAGTTTTGGTTACACACGAGCAGCAAATGGACATGAACGTTGATGCTACCTCGGGAAAATCGATAAACATAATAAGGAAGTTTGCCGGGAAAGGCAGCATTGTCTGGGGAGCACGCACACTGGCCGGAAACGACAACGAATGGCGATATGTTCCGGTACGTAGGTTTTACAATTTTGTGGAAGAATCGGTAAAAAAAGCTACGGAGTTTGTAGTTTTTGAGCCTAACGACGCCAAAACATGGCTTCGTACAAAAACAATGATCGAAAACTTTCTGGTAACATTATGGCGGCAAGGAGCACTTGCCGGTGCAAAAACCGACGAAGCTTTTTTTGTTAAAGTTGGCCTCGGCGAAACAATGACTGCCCTTGATATTCTGGAAGGCAGGATGAATGTTGAAATAGGGATGGCAGTAGTAAGGCCTGCAGAGTTTATTATCCTGAAGTTTTCTCACAAACTACAGGAATCCTGATATTATAAGTAACTAACTATTGATAAATTAAACTAAAAAATATGGCTTCAAGCTACAAAACACCAGGAGTTTACATCGAAGAAATCTCCAAACTGCCGGCTTCCGTAGCCGCGGTCGAAACTGCTATTCCTGTTTTTATCGGATATACCGAAAGGGCAACCGAAAATAACGACGACACAGCTCTTTTATTTAAAGCTACAAGAATTACTTCGGTGCTTGAATACGAAGAGATATTTGGCAAAGCCAATGCAGAAGATATCAGTATTACGATTGCCGATACCCTCGACGATTCCGATAATCTTACCACTCGTACTATTACTGCAAGTCTTGCTACGCCATCGGACTATAAGCTGTATTACCAGGTACTTATGTTTTACCAGAATGGTGGCGGGCCATGCTATATATTATCGGTTGGCGATTACGACGATCCAGTAGAGGCCCCGGCAAATAATTCCAGTGGATTGACTAAAGGGATTATAGAGCTTGAAAAAGTCGATGAACCTACCTTATTGATTTTCCCGGATGCCCATGCTTTAGCCGATGTTACAGAATACGGGGCATTAATAAGCACTGCTATGGCACACTGTGCAAAGCTGCAGGACAGGTTTACAATTGCCGATGTTTACGGTTCCGATATCGATACTTTTCGGGATGCTTTAGGCACCGATAATTTAAAATATGGAGCAGCATATTATCCTTTTCTGAAAACAGTTCTGAACTATGGCTACGACGAAACGCAGGTTGACATAGATACACATACGGAAAATAGCAACCCAGCGGCTGTCGATCCAATAGCCGGGAGTTTAAGCACACTTAAAGATTCCCGGCCCAGCGTTTATCGGAGTATTGTTGCCGAAATCAGTAATTTATATGCCGAATTATCGCCCTGTGGCGCCATTGCCGGTATTTATGCCAGGGTTGACCGCGAGCGTGGGGTTTGGAAAGCTCCGGCAAATGTTGGTGTGAAATCGGTCATTGGACCGGTAACTAAAATTACACACGAAGATCAAAAAACCCTTAATATCGATGCTTCGACCGGTAAATCAATAAACGCTATAAGGGTATTTACGGGCAAGGGAACACTGGTGTGGGGTGCGCGTACACTGGCCGGCAACGACAACGAATGGAGATATGTGCCGGTTCGGCGTTTGTATATTTTTATCGAGGAATCGGTTAAAAAAGCTACAGAATTTGTTGTATTCGAGCCAAACGATGCCAATACATGGCTCCGTACGAAAACCATGATAGAAAACTTCCTGACAACATTATGGAGGCAGGGGGCACTCGCTGGTGCGAAAACCGAACAGGCATTTTTTGTGAAAGTAGGATTGGGAGAAACAATGACAGCCCTTGATATTCTTGAAGGAAGAATGAATATAGAAATAGGGCTTGCAGCAGTTAGGCCTGCTGAATTCATCATTCTTAAATTTTCGCATAAAATGCAGGAGTCTTAGGTTGATTAATTGTCTACAATGAGTTCTAATATTGAAGGCAAATCTACACAGTTTAAAGTTTAAAGTTTAAGTAAACAGTAAACAGTATCATAACATTAATTCACAATTCACAATTCACAATTTCTGCACTATGCAGACTAATCATTTTAAAACGCAAATAATAAACCTTTAAAAACTATAATTATGGCAAATTATCCAGTTAGTGTTTTCCACTTCCAGGTGGAATGGGGTGGCACCCGGATAGGTTTTACCGAAGTTTCGGGCCTTACTGTTGAACTTCAGAATATCGATTACCGCGAAGGTAGTTCTCTTGAGTATCAGGTTACTAAAATGCCTGGTATTCCCCAATATTCTAACATTTCGTTAAAACGCGGGATTTTTAGGAGCGATAACGAATTTTTTCAATGGTTAAATACTGTAAAACAAAATAATATTGAACGCCGCGATTTGACTATCTCACTATTAAACGAAGAACATGCGCCGGTGGTAACATGGAAGGTAAAAAATGCCTATCCAAGCAAAGTCGATGGCCCCACATTAAACTCAACAGGTAACGAAGTTGCTATTGAAACTATCGAACTTTGTCACGAAGGGCTAACCATTGAGTTCTCATAGACCAAAAAAGAACTGGAATAAACTATGGCTCTTTACTATCCACCGGTAGGCTTTCATTTCGTTGTCAGGTTCGAAGGGTTATTATTGAAATATCCCGGTATACCCGATATTGGTTTTCAGTCTGTGTCGGGTATTAGTTCTGAAATTAGTATTGAAGAATACCACGAAGGTGGCGAGAACCGCTTTAAGCATAAATTTCCAAACCCGATAACTTATCAAAACCTGATTTTGAAACGTGGGATGCTTATTGGCTCGCAACTGATGCAATGGTATAAAGATTCGGTTGAAAGCTATTCTTTCAGCGCCAACGATATAACGGTTATTTTGCTTAATGGTGATCATATACCGTTACAGGCCTGGAATTTTATTAAAGCTTTTCCGGTAAAATGGAATATTACCGACTTTAATGCCGAGCAATCGTCGATAGTTATCGAAAGCGTGGAATTTGCCTACCAGTATTTTCGAAGGATAGATGTTACTTCATTGATTTAATAATTATGATAGAAATACGGGAACTTATAATCAGGGCAAGTATTCGGGATTCGGCCAATACAGGTGAAAACGCAGAGCTGGCAGAATTTTCAGAAGAAAATAATTCGATGGCAGGTATCGAAGAAAATATCGGCCAATTAATAAAATTAATAAAAGAGAAAAACGAACGTTAATGGGATTGACAGACCTTTTTGACGGACTGGCAGAAGTTGCGAAGCTAACTATAGAAGCTTATGAAGACGCAAACTTCGAAACACCTACCGGTGAAATATTTATTGTTATGTATAATCCGAATACATTCAGCCAGAATTTTCGTTCGGTTTGGGTTGAAGAAAGCCCACAGGGAGGTACAGCCGATACCCAGTCGTACCGAAGGTTAAAATCCGACAGTGTTTCTTTCGATTTTCTTTTTGATGGCACCGGTGTTTCGGGAGTAGGAGGCGCTTCGGTTGATTTAAACCCGGCAGCTGGTGAAGTTGGCTATGTACAGGCACAAATCGACCTCTTTCTTGGAATTACTCAAGGGCTAAACAGCTCCACACACGAGCCTAATTTTTTACAGCTAAGCTGGGGTACTTTTATCTTCCAGGGTGTTTTAGAACGGGCAGCTATAACCTACAAACTATTTCACTCGTCGGGTGCACCTCTAAGGGCAAATATTAATGCCACTTTTAAACAATCGGTTTCGCGTGCCGAGCAGGCTGCAGAAGCCCGGAGGCAATCGCCCGATATGACCCATTTTCGCATTGTAAATGAAGGCGAAAATTTGCCCCTGATAGCCAAAAAAGTCTATGGCGATCCAATGCTTTACCTCGAAATAGCCAGGGTAAATAATATAAACAACATACGAAAACTAAAAGTCGGACAGCAATTGGTTTTGCCCCCGATAAACAAAAAAGAAAATGTCTGAGTCAAGGATTATACCAACCCAGGGAGAAACCGATCTTGCCACATTTACCATTTTAATCGATGGAAATGCTATAGGGGGCGATTATGGTATCGATACCATTTTTGTTGCCAAATCGGTAAATAAAATCCCCACTGCCCGCCTTACACTTTTCGATGGCAGCGTATCGCAGGAGACTTTTGAACTTAGCTCAGGCGATATGTTTGTTCCGGGCAAAGAGGTTGAAATAAAAGGGGGCTACCATAACGATGAGGACACTATTTTTAAGGGTATAATTATTAAACAAAGTATCGAAGCCAAAAGAAATAAGCCTTCAAAAATTATCCTCGACCTCAAGGATGAGTCGGTAAAGCTTACTATCGGAAGGAAGAGTAAATATTTCGAAGAAGTTACCGACAGCGATATTATCGAAGAAATAATTGGTGAATATAGCCTTGAATCTGATATTGAGGCTACAGATGTGAATCATGCCGAAATGGTGCAACACCATGTAACCGATTGGGATTTTCTGGTTTCCAGGGCAGAAGTGAACGGAAAACTGGTTTTTGTCGACGATGGATCGATAAAAGTTTGTGCTCCAGATATGTCGGCAGAACCATTGGTAGAACTTGCTTACGGCCATAATGTTATTGAATTTGAAGCTGGAATGGATGCCCGTGATCAGTTTACTGCTGTTAAGGGCACTTCATGGGATATAGCCAACCAAAGCCTTGTTGAAAGTGAAGGGGAAGATCCGGGCCTTACAGAGCAGGGAAATTTTACTGCAACAGAACTTGCTGATGTTATTGGCCTTTCCGAGTTCCAACTCCAGCATTCTGGTAAGGTTGCCGACGACGAACTTAAAGCATGGGCCGATGCACAGTTTTTGCGGAGCCGCTTGGCTAAAATTCAGGGAAAAGTAATAATACAGGGGTATAGCGATATTAAACCGGGTCATATTATAACTCTGGCCGGATTTGGTGAGCGTTTTAACGGGAGTGCTTTTGTTTCGTCGGTAGCACACAATGTTACAAATCAAACTAATTGGACAACCGATATTTGTTTTGGGCTCGATAAAAACTGGTTTGCAAACATTTATGATAATATCGGGGACAAAGCAGCCGGAGGGCTTCTTCCTTCTGTTCACGGTCTGCAAATAGGTATTGTAACAAATATTCATGAAGACCCCGATGGTGAAGAGCGGATAAGGGTAAGGCTGCCGGTTATCGATAACGAAAACGACGGAGTTTGGGCCAGGTTAACAACTTTTGATGCTGGAAGCTCACGAGGTATGATATACAGGCCCGAGATTGACGATGAGGTTATTGTCGGTTTTCTAAACGACGATCCGCGCGACCCGATAATACTCGGCTCGGTTTACAGTAGTGCTCACCCTGCCCCTTTAGCAGCCGACGAAGAAAACAAAGCAAAGGGTATTGTTACCAAAAGCGAGATGAAACTTGTTTTCGACGACGATAAGGTAAGTTTTACCATAGAAACACCTAACGGCAACAAAGTTATTTTGAGTGAAGATGAGGGTTCGATCCTTATCGAAGATGAAAATGGCAATAAAGTCGAATTGATGTCGGACGGAATAAATATCGAAAGTGCCGGCGATGTTAATATTACGGCATCGGGCGATATTAACCTCGAAGGCACAAATATTAATGTAAAAGCCTCGGCACAATTAAAATCGGAAGGCAGTGCCGGTGCGGAAGTGTCGTCTAGCGGACAAACCGTTGTAAAAGGATCTATAGTAATGTTAAACTAAAATAAAAAATATGCCAGCAGCAGCCAGGGTAACAGATACAACAACACATGGAGGAACAATAATTGGTCCGGGTGATCCTACCGTTTTAATTGGAGGTATGCCGGCAGCAGTTATGGGCGACAACCATGTCTGTTCTTTACCGCCTGTGGCCCATCAACCCACTGTTAGTCCCTTCCCGATGGGGAGTACAAAAGTTCTTATTGGGGGAAAACCCGCTATTCGTGTGGGCGATGTATCGATATGCGGCGCTACGGCAGCAGTTGGCGAACCTACAGTAATAATCGGATAAATCTGTTTAATATGGTTTCGGAAAACAATTCATTTCTCGGTAGGGGCTGGTCGTTTCCCCCGACATTTGCCAGGGGCGAAAATGGGGTCAAAATGGTCGATAATGAAGAAGATATCAGGCAAAGCCTTAAAATATTGTTGTCGACAATAAAGGGCGAAAGAATTATGCAGCCCGAATATGGTGCCAATATGGAAGAGATGCTTTTTGAACCACTTACGGTTTCTTTTGCAAAACGCATAAGCGTTAAAATCGAACGTGCAATATTGTTTTACGAGCCACGCATAGTTACCGACGATATAACCTTTAGGCAGGATAACGAAAACGGACTGGTAGAAGTACAGATAGACTATACCATAATCGCCACAAATTCGCGTCGGAATATTGTATTTCCTTATTATATAAATGAAGCTACCGACATACAACTATAATAAAAGATGTCAATAAACTGCGATAAAAAAAATCCTTTGCAACGTGATGGTACAAGTCAGGAACAACGTACCCTTAAAACTCTATTGCCAGGGTATGTTGCTGTCGACGAGCGAAGTATCGACGATTTACGATCGTTTGCAATTGATTTTGCCGGAGAAATAAAATATTTTAAAAACGATAACACTGCCAATGATACATGGGTAGAGTTTTTCGATAAAACCGTTGAGGGCAACAGTCAGTATAATGCCCCTCATTATGCTTTGTTTATGGCATTCCTTAAACTTTTCCGTTATGCCCAGGACGAAATTAACCAGATTACAAAAAAACACCTCGATTTTTATTATCGCGATGTGCTCCACTTGGCAGAAAATCCTGCTGTGCCCGATCAGGTATATTTAATTTTCGAATTAGCTAAACATGCCTCAACTTTTCTTCTCGAAAAAGATACTGCATTTAAAGCAGGAAAAGACAGTTTAGGAAACAACGTGGTATATAAAATCGATCGCGAAACTGCCCTGAACAAAGCATTTGTTTCTGAACTTAAAGCTGTATTTGTAAACAAAGACGATATCTTTTCCGACTTATCGCCATATCCGGCCAACAATTACCGGTTATATGCTTCGCCGGTTGCAAACTCTGGCGACGGCATAGGAGCCGAACCCGAAAACGATGAAAAAAGCTGGAGGACTTTCGGGGGGATTACCTTCCCCGACATTGCCTCAGGTACAAGCAGTGCAACAGTTGCCGACAGGGATTTGGCCGAAGTCGGGTTTGCTTTTGCATCGCCGGTATTGTTCCTTGCTGAAGGTGAACGCATTGTTAAAATATATTTAAATTTTTCAAGCAACAGTAGTTTATTGTCTGGTATAACCAGCACAGATATTAACGACGCTTTCAGGCTTAAATTCAGTGGCGAGAAAGAATGGATTGAACCCATATGGCAAAAAACATTTGTTGGCCATGTTGGCGAGGTCGATTCGGTTATTGCCGGCCGCATTCTCGATTATATAAACAATGCAAAAACTGCCGCTGAAATTGCGGGAAACGAACCTACCGATGGCCCGATATTCGACAACCCTCTGGTTGGGTTCGGGAATCAGGTTAAGGATTACGATATTGGGCTAACTGTTGCTGCCCGCATTATCACCGAAAGAGATAAGCTGCATTCGAAAAAATTTACCACACTCGACCAGTTATATGCAATAAAATATATTGGAATCGATAAAATAAACGATCTGATATACAGCTTTGGCGAGCCGCCAAACAGTACCAAAGTCGATGTAGCGAACAACCGAATAATAATAAAGCGTACAATTACACGCGATCAGGCAGCAATTGTGGCATATAATAAAGAAAACCTGCTCGACGATTTTTCTACAGAATGGCCAGTAGTTAAAGTTATACTTAACACAAAATCGCAAAGCAATCCGTTTATATACAAAAAATTAAAGGAGCTTGCCGTTTCAAGTGCTGATATTGTTGCTGATGTTCGCGAAGTTAAAAACCTTGTTATACAAAACGATCAATCGGTATTGGATCCGGGAAAACCTTTTCAGCCATTTGGTAACAGGCCTATTATAACGTCGAACTTTTTTATTGGCAGTTGGGAAATTTTCCAGAAAAGGCTTAACGAATTAAAAATTAATGTTAAATGGTTTGGGCTCCCCGACGATTCCAAGGGCTTTAACGATTATTACAATAATTACTATCCGACAACAGATGTTCGTAACAATGATTCGTTTGTTGTCAATCCGTCGATTCTCGACAAAAAATCATGGGTACCTGTATCGCCCGATGATGATACAATTTTTAATGCAAATGCCAATGGAAAACTAAAAGCCGATAAAATTATAACCTTTACAAGCCCTGATCCGGCAGGCGAACCTCCTGTGACTGTTTTGGGCAATATCGACCGTGATGTACAACTCGAAGAGTTTGATGAATTCGATCAAAAAACGCAAAAAGGTTTTATAAAGCTTTCGCTCGATGGAGCCGACTTTGGCCATAAAGATTATCAGCGTTCGTACACTAATGCGGTGTTAACAGCCATTACCCCCGAAGGAAAAATGGACAATTACACCGAATCGTTGCCGAATGAACCATATACCCCAGAAATCGAAAGCCTTTCGGTCGATTATATTTCATGTATAAAAGTCGGAACGAAAGGTGTACCGGCCAGCGATTATAATAAACGTGTTGAGCAGTTCTTTCACGTGCTGGCTTTGGGAGTGAGTGAAATTGATACAACCCGGAAGAATAATTATTTACTGCCTCAATATAATAACGAAGGCGAATTATATATTGGTATCAAAGAACTGATTCCCCAACAGAATTTATCTGTTCTTTTCCAGATTTCAGAAGGCACCTCCGATCCCGATTTGATCCCTCCTAAAATCAGTTGGTCTTACTTATCGAATAACAATTGGGTCGATTTCAACGATCAGGATATATTATCGGATTCTACTAATGGGTTAATAACCACGGGGGTTATTATTTTCGGTATTCCTTCTGATGCAACAAACAACAACACCGCCCTTACCAATGGATTATACTGGCTTCGGGCAACTGCTTCTAAAGATTCAAACGGAATACCCGAACTAATAAATGTTATCTGTCAGGCAGCAAAGGCCGGCTTTTCCGACAACGATAACGATCCGGAGTTCTTAAGCAAACCACTGCCGGAAAAGACAATCTCAAAACTGCAGGTTGCCGATTCATCAGTTAAAAGCATCGAGCAACCTTACACTTCGTTTGGCGGTAAAGTAAAAGAAACCAGTAACGATTTCTATACGCGTGTCAGCGAGAGGTTGCGACATAAAAACAGGGCTATTACTATCTGGGATTACGAAAGAATTATATTACAGAACTTTCCTGACATCTATAAGGCAAAATGCCTGAACCACACACGTTTCGAAGGTACTTTCCAAGGCATTAACGAAGCTTCTCCTGGTAATGTCAGTATTATTATTGTTTCGAATGTTCGCAATAAGAATGCTGTAGATCCGCTAAAACCGCGAACAAGCCTGGCCACTTTATATGCGATAAATGATTTTATCGATAAAGTGAGGCCTCCCTTTATCAATCTTCATATTCATAATCCACTTTTCGAAGAGGTACGTGTTAAATTCAATGTAAAATTTTTTGCGGGCTATGATAAAGGTATTTATTCTGCTAAGCTCGAGAATGCAATAATTGAATTTTTATCACCGTGGGCTTTTCAAAAGGGCTCTGATTTAGTTTTTGGAGGGAAAATACACAAATCGGTAATCCTACACTTTGTCGAAGAGCAAGAATATGTCGATTATGTAACTTGTTTCGAGATGTACCATATTGTACCCGACGATCCGGAAAACAACCCGTTAAAAGATGTTGACGAGGCTGTAGCTTCCACTTCGGCATCAATACTTGGTTCTTCCTCGTCGCACAGTATAACGGTACTCAAGGCGGAAGAAGAATGTCTTTGTCCCGATAACGAAGTAATTACAGTTAAAATAGCGTCAACAAATAATTGTCCCTGCGAATAAAAACCACATTGAATGTCTGAACCAATCACCATATCGAAAAAGAAGCCCGATTCAAACAGCCGGTTTTATTCATTTCTGCGCGAAGAAGGTATTAAATATATTCAAAGCCTGGCCGGAAAGATATGGACCGATTATAATATACACGATCCAGGCGTGAGCATACTCGAGGTTTTATGTTATGCCATTACAGAACTTGGTTATAGGGCCGGGTACCCGGTAAAGGATCTATTGGCGCAGGATATTGCCGGGACAGATTCATACGATATTAAAAATTTCTTTACTGCCAGGGAAATACTGCCCAACCTGCCAGTTACAATAAACGATTACAGAAAATTGTTAATCGATATCGATATTTTCGATTTCACAGATTCGGGATGCGAACACGTTGGGGTTAAAAATGCCTGGTTACAGGAATCAGTCTCAAATGAAGTACCAATTTATGTACATAACTCCGAAAGCCTGCTCGATTACGTGCCAGATCCCCTGTATGAACCTACTGATGGGGCCCCGGCACAAGCACCCGTAAAAATAGGAATACTATACGATATATTACTTGAGTTTGAAAAATGCGATGCTTATGGCGATTTAAACGATAACTCCATAACCCGCAACCTGGGTATTGAAGAACATACTCCCGATGAAAACCTCAACGGGCTTACCATAAAAGTTGTTGTGGAATTTCCACGATGGGACGATACCGATTTAGACTGGGACGATATGCTGAGTGTTAAATCGGAAATACATAACATTACCCTCGCTTTTTCGAATTACCCTGGCAATTATAGTTTTTCATATTCTCTGGAAAATAATATTATCAAACTCGATGGTACAATTACAACGGCATCCGATGTGGTTAATATTCCGGGCATACAGGATATCGAAGATGCATTAAACAGTTTTATATATTACGATGAATCAAGTTTGTATGCTTTTTATCTGTTAAAAATCAATAAGATAAGAAAAATTATTGCTGAAGTTAAAACAAAGCTTCATGCAAACAGAAATTTATGTGAAGATTTTTACCGCCTGAATGCCCTTAAAGTTGAAAAAATTGCGGTATGCGCCGACGTAGAACTCGATCCGGAAGCCGATATTGAGGAGGTACAAGCAATTATCTATCACGAAATTGCAAAATTCCTCTCTCCGGCAGTTAACTTTTACAGTTTGCAGGAGATGCTCGATAAATGCAGGCAGAAATACGAAAATGCGGTGCTTTCGATCGATAAGATTAATAAATCGTTTACAATTGGCACAAACCTAACAGAACTTTTAACCGATGGCGATACCGTAACCATAAGCGGTTCAAGGAGCAACGATGGGGATTATACTGTTAAATCGGTCAGTTACGACGATAATACGGGAAGGACAAAAATTTCTGTACAAAACGATATTTTCTCGGATTTACTCACCGAAGGCGAATTGTTGGTTTTTTATATAACAAACTCTGCCCAATGTTTAACTGTTGATGAAATATTCGAAGGGCCATTGCTCGAACATGGTTTTATTGATAACAGCGAACTGGAACTTGCCGATCGCAAAAAAACAATCCATGTATCCGATATCATCAGAATAATAATGAATATCGAGGGGGTAGTTGCTGTTCGAACCATTCAGATAGCAAATATACCTCAGGATAATGAAGATGGCTCCATTCCTTCAAAAAGTGTTAAGTGGTGCATGAACCTTGCTTTTGATAAAAACTATGTTCCCAGGTTAAGCATAATCGATTCAAAAGTAACCTTCTATAAAGACAAGCTTCCTTTCAGGGCATCCGCAGAAAAGGTAGAAGAATTAATTGAAGCCCTCGAATCGTCCGAGAGGGTGCCGAAATTATATAATCCTGTTCTCGACTTTTCTGTTCCGGAAGGGAGATTTTACAAGCTGGAAGAATACGAAAGCATTCAAAACGATTTCCCGTTGACCTATGGCATAGGTAGCGAAGGATTGCCGGTATCCGGTTTAAACGAAGAGGCCTTAAAATTACGCAAGGCACAGGCAAAACAGCTCAAAGGTTATCTTATGGTTTTCGATCAGTTACTGGCAAACTATTTTGCCCAACTGGCGCATGTGAAAGATCTCTTTTCAATGAATGCAGAAAAAGACAGCCTGGGTTTCTATAAAATCGGGCGCACATATTATACTCAACCCCTGTTCGATATCGTTCCTGATGCAAACGGACTCTATGTCGATAAGGGAGGGCATATGGTCAGCCTGAACAATATTACCGAAGATGAAGAGCTTTTTAATGTTCGAAAAAATAAGTTTCTCGATCATCTGCTTGGCCGCTTTGCAGAGAAATTTACCGATTATGCCCTGCTTACTTTTAAAATATCGGGCGAGCTAAAAGCCCCGGCCGAACTTATCGACGATAAACTTAAATTCCTGAATGCATATCCTTTAATCAGTTCCGGCAGGGGTAAAGGGTTTAATTATTATTCTCCCTGCAAACTTTGGCATATCGATAATATTTCGGGGTTACAGCGCCGGGTATCGTATTTGTCGGGTATCGACGAAAGGCTGCCCGATACGCTTGTATTCAGCAATTCATTTGGCATTGTACCAAGCGGTACAGGGTATAATTTAACTGTTAGTAATTCAGCGCCAGAAGTTTTATTGCAAAATTTTGAAACGTATATCGATGAAGATCAGGCAAAAAGCGCCCTCGAAGTGTTAATAGTAAACGGTGTTTCGAAAGAAAGATATAAAAAGCTTACTGACGACGGATTGAATTATTATTTCGTTATTGAATGTAACGATGAAATTATTGGAATTAGCGAACGGCGCGACTTTCCAGATATTGATCCGGGAGGTGAACTAGAAAGCGCAATTGAAGAATTGATCGGCATTTTTTCCAACGAGTTTTATAATAACCCCGAGTCGAACCGAAACAATTTCTCCTGTGCACTGGAAAATTATATCGACTATACCATCGAAATCGATATGGTACCAGATCCGCCGGTTGCAATAATAAATTATAATCTGTACAACGAAGCTTTCAGTTATAGCCCTTCAAATTGTTTATTAAGCGGACAATTTGAAATAAGCGGTACGGCAAAATCGGTGGTAGACATAATTTCTGTTGATATTGCTGCAAATACCATTCTTATCGATGGAAATATTTCCCAAAAACTAGCTGCCGGCGATATAATTGTTATAGACAATTCGAATAGCAATAATGGTGTTTATACGGTAACATCTGCAACCGACTCAGCCGCAACTACCGTAATAATTGTCGATGAACATATTCCATCCGATACGTTACCGCTTGGCGAATTATATTACAATAACGATACAATTGCCGATCTTCAGAAAAAAGCAAGCGATAATTTATTTGATGTTTTATGGCAGTTGGTTTACAATGCCGGAATCGAGGGCAGGTATTATTATACAAGCGATAGCGGGGCCTATAGATTCAGGATTCTAAACAACCACGGTATCGATATTGCCGAATCGTTCGAAAGTAACTTCAACACTATTTTAGCTGACGAAATTAATAACTTAAATCCTGCAACGGTTACAATTAACGGTTCTACTGGTAACGATGGCACTTATTCGGTTTTATCTGCTGCGGCAAACGACAGCAAAATAAATATAACAGTCGATCCGCTATTGCCGTCAACAATTGTCGATGGTAATCTTTCCTTTTCCGGAGTGTATAGTTATAATACCGATAAAGAATACAACTGTTTTATAGTTAATGCCGACTTGACTAACCTTATTTTTGAAGACGACCTGATAACTATAAACGGATCGGTTAGCAACAATGGAGAATTTACTGTAAAACAAATAATTTTCGATGGCTCAGACACCCTAATAACTGTCAAAGAAATAATCCCTTCCGGAGATGAAACAGGTACAATATCGTTTACAAAAATTTTCGGTATTGTGGCACTTACCGGAAATACGGTTACTATTAAGGGTGGATACGAGTTAAAAGCAATTCAGGCAGTTATATCCTTTATCAAACAAAAATTCTTCAGTCACGAAGGATTCCACATTATTGAGCATGTACTTGTGAGGCCTAAAGTTAGAGGGTTGCATAATATAGATGTTAAACCTCACACTCTAATCGAAGGCCTTAGTGAGAATGGTTCGCTATACTTCGAAAAGAAACTGCCGATTTATTCTGCCAGCAGGGGTGCGAGATGGTTTAAAGTAGAAGGGGACATATCGGCAGAAATCGATCGTTTTAGCAATACCGATATTTCCAGCACTATACTGGTAACCGGTTCGGGCGTTGACGATGGCAAATATTCTGTTCGTAGCGTTGTTTTTAATGCCGATACCAACCGCACAACAATATATACCTTCGAAAACATTCCAAGAAATATCCTCTATTCGAATCCAATGGGGTTTATCAGTTATTTTAAAGGAACGCCCATCACAGGAATTTCTGCAGAAAACAGAAGCATCGAAATTAATAATACCGAAGTTTTGAATGTAAAACCAGGCGATATGGTTGAAATCAGGGGTTCAGAATCCGGCAAAAACAATGCAAAATACAAACTGGAACAGATTCTCGACCACTCGACATACCAGGAAATAATAGTTAATAAAGTAGAGGTTTATATCGAAGATGATTTGTGGGACATTGTTGTCGATGATTCGGAATGTTTTGCTTGTCAGATTACCGATCCATATACCTGTGTTGCCAGTGTTGTTTTACCGTATTGGCAGGGAAGGTTTGATAATATGGATTTTCGAAGGTTTTTTGAGAGGCAGCTTAGATTAGAAGCTCCTGCTCATGTGTTTCTCAATATTTGCTGGATAAACTGCAGGCAGATGCGCGAATTTGAAGAAAAATATAAAAGATGGCTGGTTGAAAATGTGAAGGCTGCAAAGGATTTAGGAAACCTTTCGGCCAGTCTGAACCAATTTATCGATATAAACAAAAGGTTACGCTCTGTTTACCCTTCGGGCGTTCTTCACGATTGCGAAGGGTCTGGAACGTTTGAAAATGCGGTAATTCTTGATTATTCTGTACTCGGAAATGCTTAAAAAATAATACAATGGCCGATATACTAAACTCCTACACGGTTTTTGAAAGCAACCAGGTGCTTACCAGCGCCCAACTGAATAAAACAGTAAATTATCTCGATCAGCAAAACAGGCTGACAAGGGCAAAGCTCATTGGTATGGGCGTTGTTTGTGGCCTGGAGGTTAAATACTTATCGGTTGGCCACACCCTGACAATTTCAAAAGGTGCAGGAATCACATCAGAAGGCTTTCTGATAAGCCTTGGAGAATGCAAAACAATTAAATACAGGCAATATAACTTACCTCCCGGAACGGTTTACGAACCTTTTGTTGATCCTGCCAGTAACGAGATGGATATTGATCTCTGGGAACTTTTGACCGAAGATACTGAAGACGGTCCGGGTATAAGAAACCTAAATTCTCCTGCAGGGTTTCTCAATGATAAAGTTGTTTTATTGTTTCTCGAAAGTTACGAAAGAGATTTAAAGTCGTGTCTGGGCAAAAGCTGCGATGAACTTGGTAAAGAAAAGGAATTAAATGTTCGGACTTTACTTATTTCTAAAGAAGATTTAGCAACTGTTTGGTCGCGTACTAATACAGGAAAGCCCGATGCTTTGTTTCCCGAAAAATATGGATTGCCCGAAATTAACCTTCCCCGTGTTCTTTTTAACCCGTTACAAAATCATTCACGGGATTATGCCGAATTTTCAAAAAATTATGCCAATGCCATATTGGCTGTTTTCGACCAGGTATTTGACGCCCTTAGTGAAACATATTCAATTTATAGGCCATTGCTTCTCGAATCGTACAATGAGGAAAATCCTTTTGAGCTGAGTCAAATCACAGAATTAAAATCGGAATTAATTAATTTTATTGAAAATACCGTTTACCATGTAAAGTCTTATTTGGGTATCCAGTATGTCTATGACTTTTTCCGTGATTTGATAGCCGGTTATAACGAATTTCGCCAGATATCCTTTGATATTTTGTCGGAATGTTGCTCCGATATGACAAGGTTCCCGAAACACCTTATGCTGGGTGAAGCTGTCCCATCAGAACTTTCACCCTGTCAGCAAATCGAATTCAGGCATATATTTATCCAACCTCCTGTTTATAATCTGCAAAAAGATTTGATTAAGAGAACTGTTCTTCTACATAACAGGCTTGTTTTAATGCTCGAGAGCTTCGATCTTGGGCGGGTAAATGGTGTTGTCGGTGAGGCCGAAGGCGATTCGCAGGTCAAAATTACCCCAAGCTTTGAAAAAAGCACCTTGATGAGTTTACGCTCTATACCCTGGTACTATAATTTAAGCCGGATAAGTCATTATGATAAACTGGGCAAATTATCGGATTGTTGGAACTACGATGTAAGTAAAAAATGCCCAAACCCTGCCGATGGGCTAATTTTGTCGTACGACGGGCAAATAAACGATCAAAGCACCATAAAAAGCAAACAGGAAACTCCATTGTATTTCGATATTCAAGACCTACCCTTCTTACGTGTCGAAGGGCATACCAACCGCAATTTCAACGAGGTTTTGGCACGTTTACAAACCTTAAGGGAGCAGTTCGATTTGCCTTTTGAAACTATTGCCCTACAGCTCGATACCGATACCAGTACTTTCTCTGTCGATTATAGTTGCGGCTTTGAAGATTTGCAGGAAGAATATATGTTCCTGCGTTTAAACTTCTGCGCCTACAAGGCCGACCTGGAAGAACTCTTCAAGTATATTGCAGAAAACCAGGAAATTATTTTTGAAGATGCCGATAACCCCGAAGAGATAAAGAATTACCTGAAAAAAATTGAAGTTATTGTTCAAATACTCGACAGTATCTGTAAATCTTTTGCCGAATGTATAGGCGGTTTCAATTTCAACAGCTTTCATGAAAATTATAAGAAATTTATTTTTGAAACATTTGATTTTTTCATTATCGATTTAAAGCTTCTTGAGAAAATTAAAATAAAAGAAGACGAACAGGAAAAACTCCTTCCGGTGCTGAATGGCCTTGCTCAGCGCGCATTTCCTTTAATTTGCAAAATAGTCGATGTATTTTTCTATAACAAACTGCTCCGTATATATTACTCCTTTAAACGCCGAGAATATTTCGCCGGGAAGAATGTACCAGTTTTCTCAGAATATATTAAAAAACACCCCGGAATCGAGCACCAGGCAGGTGTACCAAAGGGGGGGACTTTTATTATACTTTACAACAATGCCGACGAGAACACGGTAATTGCCGATTTTGCTTTACCCTATATAGCTTGCAATAAAAATAATTGCATTGCAATGTGCGACAGCGATGGTTTTATATTTGACATTCACCCCTTTGCCAGGCCCGATTATGCCTTTGTTACCATTAATAGCAGCGTGGAAATTGATGTTATGCGAAACGATTACGCTGTTTTAGGGGGCGATTATATAATTAAAGCCGATAAAGAATCGGAAAAGGGAGGGAAAATTAAAGAGCTGTCGAACAAAGGCCCACTGGTTTACTCTCCGCCAAAAGACTTTTCCGGCTACGATATGTTTACTTACCGCCTGATAGAAACCAAGAAAAAAAATAAAGCCGCCGAAGACACGGGAAAAGTTGTAATACTGGTTAAGGCCGCCGAAGTGGTCAAAACCTGTTACAGCCTGGCCATACTCGAATGCTGGGGTGCCGACAATGTAAAATTTGCTCTCGAAGTAAGAAAAATTAAAATAGGCCCAGGCGCCAATATTTACCAGTTGCTGCTCGACAGCCTTAAAGAATCGCGAGGGTTTACCCTGGAGGAAATACGCACCAATATACTCGAAAGCGAAGAAAGCCGCAGGCAACTTCTCAAATGCGCAGGTGTTGAAGTACCCAAAGATGCTACTTATAACGACTTAGAAAACCTTATACTTGGTTATCAGTCGAAAAATTGCGGCTCAAACACACTAAATGCATGTTTTTCGGCAGAAATACTCCTGTGTTGGGGACGCGAAAATGTATTGTCAATCTTAAACCTTAGGGAAATAAAACCTACAGATGAACCTTACCAGCAACTCCTGGAAGCCCTTCGGGGCTCAAAAGGCTTTTCCGATGCAGAAATAAGCTACATGGTAAAAAACAAAATTATCCGCAAATTGCTCGAATGCATAGGGATACTGGTAAATGATAATACCACAAACCAACAAATGGCCGACTATCTGAAAAATTACCAGTCGGAACGTTGCGGGGGAAACGGAAATGACAAATAAAACGGCTGCATGGCAATAAACAGAAGGGAATAAATGAGATATGAACAGCAACAGCCATATAATTAGCAGGCATATATTTGAGTTAACAGTACCCGATAATTCAATGGCTGTAAAAGTCCAGAACCAGGTTTCGGATATTGTTAAAACCGGGTTTTATAATAAGGCCGATAAACTGTTTTCGGAAATTACCAGCGAAAATGAGGTACTTCGGGTTGACAGACTTGAAATCGATATTGGAAAAATTGCCTATGAAAAGCTCGATGAAGAATTTCTATCGAAAAGCATTGCCGGTCTCAAGGTGCAACTTACCAATTTTTTGAATAAGCATCGCGCAGATTATACCGAAAACAGCAGAATCGATAACGGAACAGCAAAAAGTACCCTTATCCGCCAGCCCGATTCGGCATCGGAGCAATTAATATATTACCTGGAAAATGGCAACATAGCATGGTTTTGCGGGTCTGACGAAAAACTTTCGTTGCATCAGCTTATCAAGAAGGTAGCCGATAACCCCTCACATGAGATCCAAACAAAAATTATTAAACTTTTACGCCGGAAAAATAGCTGCCAACGAATTGCTTTTCAGCTCAACAATCAGCAATTTCTGACGTTTTTGCTTTTTTTTACCAACGATTATACACAAAATATTCTCAAGATTATTAACGAACTTAAACTGGAAAAACTATTTAAAGACGGCCTGTTTGCTTCGGATTTCAGGGTGGTGGCCCTCGAAAGTATTTTCGATGTAAATATAAATAGCGACATTCCTCACAGCGTAAAATCTGTTGATTTTATCAAAAAACTGGCAGGATTTATTAAAAATAAATACAGTCCATCTGCGCAGGAACAATTCTATACTTTGCTTTCCGGGCATATTTCGTTGCTAAACCTGCCGAAAGTAGAAAAGCAAAATATTGCGGCAGTTATCGATAAGACTTTTACGAAGAAAAATACCAGCAATTTTAACCAAGAAGAACCTGGTGTTGTGGAATTTTCTTCCGACTCAGACAATCGATTAGAAGAAATATCAGAAAAGACCGAAATCGAAGAAGAAACTATCGGGTTTGATACCAATACAAGTTTTGCAGGTTCAGATATAACTAACAATGAACAAACTTTGCAAAAAAACGTCGTTGAGTCTTTAGCATCCACCAAACTGGTTGACTATAAACTTGATACCCCAACCGATATTCCAAATCCGCAACCAAAAACAGAACCAAAAGCTAAACCAGAACCTGAATCAGAACTTGAAACTAAACCGGAAAAAACGTCAATTGCCGAAAAATGGCAAAAAACTCCGAAAAAAATTGAATTAGCTAAAGATAATCGTGAAGAAGATTATAAGGTTAAAAGTAGAAGGGTTAAAGAAACAGAAACAACCCCCGAATTCTTTTCAGACAAAACCAACTATAGCTTTTCCACCGACGATGTTTTTTATATCGAAAATGCCGGGTTGGTGCTGCTTTCGCCTTTCCTGCCATATTTGTTCGATGGCTTAAAGATTATTGACAATCATAAAAAATTCCTGACTGAAGAATCTGTTTTTCGGGGTATTCATATTATGCAGTATTTAGCTACAGGTCAAACAATTACCCCCGAACACGAATTGATATTTAACAAAATACTTTGCGGATTGGACATTCAACAGCCTGTGCCCATCGAAATAGAACTTACAAACGATGAGCGGGATGAATGTTCTTTTTTATTATCAGAAATACTGGAGAGATGGCAGGCATTAAAGACTAAAAATATCGATGCCTTACGGGCGAATTTTTTACAACGTCAGGGAAAACTGCAATATAATTCAGGTAGTTGGAAACTCCTTGTGGAGAGAAATGCCATCGATATATTACTCGATAAAATTCCGTGGCCATTTTCAATAACTAAGTTACCCTGGAACAACGAGCTAATTTATACAGAATGGTAAACGATAACATAAAATCGAATGCTGAAGACATTGCAAGAGAAATTGAGTGGTTCAGGGAAATACTCCGCACTCGTTCGCTGCTCAATGCCCGAAAAGAAACAAAATATTCCGATGTTTATGAAATTGTACCTCCGGAACTGAATGGCAGCATATCAGCCTACTCTTCGTTTCTGAATACTCATAACCTGAATTACGAAGAGCGGTTTTTATTAATACTTGGCCTCGTTCCGCATATTAAACCCGAAATGTTGGATATGTTCCTGGTCAGGAACGAAAATACACAGAATATTTATACCGAATTTGGCGGGAAAAAAGGGAAAAACCATTCAGGTTTTATCCCAACAGGCGAAACTGCAATGTTTATCCTGGCAGGAAATAACCTGGAAAGAAGGTTCAGGTTGCAATGCTGTTTCGACGGGCACCATAAGTTTAGTCGTGAAAATATATTATGGCTCGAGGATATCGGTAAAGACGAGCCGCTACTAAGTGGGTCGATTTGTGTGTCGCAGGAAATTCTGGATTTATTTACACTTGGCGAAGCACGCAAGCCTAACTTCAGTGGCGAATTTCCGGCTAAACTGCTTACCACTAAAATGGAATGGGACGATTTAATTCTTAATTACCAGGTACAGTCGCAACTCGAAGAAATCGAAACATGGATTAACCACAATAAAACCCTGATGAACGATTGGGGGATGGATAAAATTCTAAAACCCGGGTATAAAACATTGTTTTATGGTTCTCCGGGCACTGGAAAAACAACTACTGCTGCCATACTGGGCAAAAAAAACAAGCGTGATGTTTACCGCATCGACCTTTCGCAAATGGTTTCGAAATATGTTGGCGAAACAGAAAAAAACCTTGCCAAAATTTTTGATCGGGCAGAAAATAAGGAATGGGTATTATTTTTCGACGAGGCCGATGCCCTTTTTGGTAAGCGCACCAGCACTAAAGATGCACACGATCGGTATGCTAATCAACAGGTATCGTATTTGCTGCAACGCATTGAAGATTTCGACGGATTGGTTATACTGGCAACAAACCTGAAAGGTAATATCGACGATGCGTTTATGCGCAGGTTCCAGTCGGTTATACACTTTCCGCTGCCCAGTGCCGATGAAAGGTTGAAAATTTGGGAGAATGGCTTTTCAGCATCAACCGAGCTTGATAAAAACGTCGATCTCGGCGAGATAGCTGCAAAATACGAAATTTCCGGCGGGGCTATAATCAACATTATTCAACATTGTTCTTTAAAAGCCCTCGGACGCAACAGCAATCTTATTACCCTTAACGACATAATTGAGGGGATAAAACGAGAATTTCACAAGAACCGCAGAACACTTTAAATGTACCGATTATGCTGAGTTATAAACAAAAAAACGAGAACACCGGCAGAAGGCCTTTTTTTCAAACCAAGTTAACAGTTGGCAGGCCGGGCGACAAATTCGAACGCGAAGCCGATGCCGTAGCAAATCGCGTTATGAAAATGGGTGAAGGGGAAACGTTACAAATGCAGCCCGAAGAAGAGGAAGAATCTGTACAGACAAAAATTCAAATGCAACCAGAAGAGGAGGAAGAAGAGCCGGTACAAACTAAAATACAGATGCAACCCGAGGAAGAGGAAGAAACTGTACAGGCTAAAATTCAGATGTCTCCTTTATCCGGTGGGCAGAGATTTACCTCGTATAACCCGGAAGAAGAAAGTGTGGCCGGAAACCAATTTATGACCATTAATACAAAGAGTATAGGAAACAATGTAAATGAAACAGCCCCATCTGGCACATTTGTATCTCTCCTTCAAAACAGTAACGACACAGGTTCACCATTGCCCCCTGATTTTAACCATGATATGAGCCGGAAGTTTGGATATAATTTCCAATATGTGAGGGTACATAATGGCGAAAATGCAACAAAGATGAACAAAGAGCTTAACGCCAGGGCATTTACGATTGGCGATAACATGTATTTTAACCAGGGGCAATATAATCCTTCTTCAACACAGGGAAAAAGTTTACTGGCGCATGAACTTACCCATGTTGTTCAACAAAACGGGAGAAATAATGCCCGGAACCAAAATATAGCTTCGAAAAAAGGTAATAGCAATACCCCTGGCATTCAGGCCGATTTTGCCATAGAACCTCCAAACCCCACCAATGTGCCCAGGGTACTAACCCCCCAGGAAGTTACCGATGCAATAAACTATAATACTGCCAAATTAAGAAGGGCACCTGCCACACTAATATCAACTGTAAGGGATGTGCTTGGTATCAGTCCCGATCCACCAACAATCGATGCCGATTTTGTTAATGCAGTTTTACGGTGGCAGGCTGCCAATAACCTTACCCAGGACGGCAAACTGGGGCCCGACACTGCTGCACCATTGTTCAGGGAATTAAGGGCCGAAGGCCTTACCTCCGAATCAAGGGCGTTGGCTAATTTTATCAGGAAGGGGCGTGTAAAAACCAACCCTGTTTATGTTGGGGGTGCACGTCTGCTTGGTCCTCAAAGGTTTCCGTTTACATTTACTGCCGAATTTGATCACGATCCCAATAACGGGATTTTTGCATCGTGTTGCGAGGTAAGGCAGGATATAAAATGGGACGCCACATGGGTGTCGAGTGTTGCAGCCCTGGGCATTACCAGGCCACATGCAGGTTTCCCGGCAGCCCACCCGGCCGACAGGTGGATTGAGGACAGGGACGCAACCGACACACAGCGCTATGGGCACAGGAACGGATATGGTGGAGGGGTTGCAGGCAACAGGTATGTGAATACCGATGGCACTACCCTTAACCAGGCAAATGGCAGAGTGTATCAGGGCAGGGATACGCCAAACGGGCCTACTGGTTATCCGGGCACCTGGACTTTCAGGGTTTATGTTGTAGATGTTTGCAACGGTAACAGGCGTATTAGCCCGTATAGCACTTTAACTATTACGTGGATTTAAAATTAAGCTCGGAACAAATGGAATTATTTTTAAGTTATAACCACACTGCTTTCCATTTAGAAGTTAGAAATCTAACCAGCCAGAAAATAAACCTCTGGAGCCAAAAGTGCTCCGGGGGCTATTATGCTTTTTATTTTAAGGTATCATCTATGGCGGATACTAAAAAAGCTTGTTTCATCAGGCGAAAAGAAATTTTTTGGACCGTGAATATTCCATCGGTAGATTCTGTTGGTGCCAATAAATCATTAACTTATAATTTTCATCTGCACGATAAAACTTGGGATTTAAATGAATGCAGAATTTTTAAACCCGGGGAAGAAATAAAAGTCAGTTGTATTTTGGAAATTAAATCCGATGAAGATACACTCGACATGAATGTTTTAACAGGTGTATTTGAATCAAATGCCATTGATTTCGATTCAATCCAAAGAATACTTACGCATTTCAATTAGATTGATTTTATTTATAGGAATGAGTTCTCATATCAATGTATAAAGTACTTCCATTAAGGCAAACATCCGATAAAAACACAAGCTTACCCGTTAAGCCTGGTGAATCATTTCCTAAAAACAAGCCTGGCATAAGCAATCAACCGGAGGAAATTATCGATGCTCCCGAAGCCGGGGTTTTTGAACCGGGTGTGCCGGAAAGCCGTCAACCGCTAGAAAGAACAACTATTTCAGCCTCACCAATAATACCTGCACCAACATTACAAATGTCCCCTAACCCGGGAGGTATGGCAGAAATGGCCGTTACAAGCCCTGACCTCGTTACAGATGAAGAGGAATTACAAATGCAGGCTGTACCATCGGAAAAAATGGCGATGGCTGCCGGCGATGGCTTTTTAAATAACCCCACAGTACAAAATTTACTCCCGCAACATTTAACCCCTTCACCGAATATCGATTTTAAAAACAACCCCGGGGAAATAAGCCGAAAGCATGCCGCCAACACTCTATCCAGCAACATTACAAAAATTGAAGGTCAAAACAACCTTCAAACCATTCAGCTTACCCCAAACGGGCAGGATCCGGATAGATACCACCAAATGTATCAGAACCTGGAGTTGGCCCCGCCACGGACTAATTCATCCGGCGAAATTGTAGAAGAAACCCTTTCGCAACAAGACGAAGACAATATTATTCAACAGGCAGTCCAACAGTTAACAACTATGGCAAATCTGCCGGAATCGAATGATCCGGTTGCTTCCCTTGCCGAAGTGCAAGATCAGGCAAGGGCTGCAGATGCTCTGGTACGTGAGCGTTTTCCACAACTAGGAGCGCCGGAAAGAAATAACTATTCCTCTTCGGTACGTTTAATAACACCCGATACCATCGACGATAATATAAAATTTCAATGGATCGAAGGATTATTGGGGCAACATACAAATATTGGTGACTATAATATACGTGAGGGTGGTCCGAACTACAACAGGATTATTACCCGGATAATAGAAAATAAACAATATTCAGAAATTATTGCTAATGGTGTTATTAAAGATATTGCGGGGTTCACCAATTTTACTAATGCTGGCCCGGTTATCAATATAAATCCCGAAGGCGACAGCAACGATCGTATGCAAACTGTTATACACGAAACAGTTCATTATTATTCTAATACTAATTACAGAAATTGGATATATCAATCGGCCAATGGCAGGTATTTTAACGAGGGGTTTACCGAATGGCTTACCCGCAAAGTGCTTGAACAGGAGATGGAGCACTTACGGGAAGAATATGAGTATTACAATTCGTTGCACTTATCACCGGGAAATATTCAACAGCAACTGGTTCAGGAAAAAATGGATGCTATTACCCGCAGGACAAGTAACAACAGCAGTTTGGCCGAAATTAATACATTGGTTGCCCCCTTTGTCTCCGAAGACGATATCGCTATGGCATTCTTCCAGGGAGAAGTATGGCGCATCGAAGGGGAATCGCGGGTTGCCCGAAATTTATTTGAAAGGCAAATTGGGTTAAGGGAAGGCGCAAACCGCCGAACAGAAATTACCGAGTCGGAAAGCTCAAGAGGTATAGTCCAGATGTTTGATCCGGAGGTTGATGCCCCTGGTAATCCCGATTACAGATTTATGAATTTCGCTGTCGGAAGCCATGAACTTAAACAAGAACATATCGATTTCTTTAACGACGAAGTTATACCTTATTTAGACGAAAATCCACAGTATAACTTAAGGTTTGTCGGCCATGCATCGGAACCGGGCACAGAGACAGAAAACATGGCTTTGGCAAGACTGCGCTCGCAGGCATTTTACAACCTGGCACAGCAGTCAGGGATAGCCCCCGGACGGTTAATTGATTCCGATAACCCGCCAGCCGAAGGCGAATTGCGGCCCAATGCCGGAAATGCCACCGTTTATGGCCGTGCTTTTAACCGCAGGGTCGAACTTTTCCTTATTGAGCCGGCCAACGCAAATAGCCCGGCAGAAACCGAAACCGGTGAACCTGAATTACAGGAAAAAGAGGAACCTGGGGCTGATTTTTTTGCTCGCGGATCAAATATTCAGACTAAGCTAATTGTCGGTCAACCGGGCGACAGATATGAGCTGGAGGCCGATAAAAATGCCGAAATAGTTGTACAGGACATTCATAAAAACAACATTTCCGGAATAAATGAACCCAGTATTGTTCAGCCCGAAACGCCGGAAATTGAGCCAGTTAAAGTTGAACACAGCCAAAACACTGAGAAAAATTCGGTACAACCCTCGCAAGATAATTTTTATAAGGCTGGCAATGTCAATATTGAGTCGGATTTGCAAACGACGGGAGCGGGAATGCCTATACCGGAAAACACAAAAGCACAGATGGAAAATGCTTTTGGCGCCGACTTTTCGGACGTACGTTTACACACAAACAGCCATGCAGTCGATATGAACCGCAAATTAAATGCAAGGGCATTTACCCATGGTTCCGATATTTATTTCAATTCGGGAAACTTTAACACAACAGATACCGAAGGGCAACGTTTACTGGCACATGAGCTGACCCACACAATACAGCAGGGGCATAGTGTTGTGCAGAATACCATACAACGCGATGGACCGGAAGAAAGCACCGAAGGGAATAGTATTAGAAGAGAGCTTTCCGAAACCCGTCAGGCACTTGCCGATATACACCATGAGTTAAGCACCGGCTTGTTCGACTGGAGAATTAATGAAACCGAAGCCCGGAACGTTTTTAATATCATGAGGGGCCTTCAGCCACCGGTTCTTTTAAGGGTTATCCAGGCATTACGTTTAACCGACAGGGCACAGAGGTTCTATAATGCATTGTCGGAAGCCGACAGACAAAGTTTTGATGAATTTGCCCGGGTTTTTGCTACCGATACCGGATACATATCGGTGGGCGATACCATTGAATTAGAAGTTTATGCAACTTCGCGCGAGCCCCGGCCCGAATTTACACTCGACCTAAATATTGAACCTTCGGGCATAAGGCCTTTTTTTGTTAACGAAAGCATACCTGTTGCACATCTACTTCCGGGCGAGGCGGCAGAAAGAATAGCAGCAGCCTATAGGCGGCAACAGGTTTTTGTTGAACCTCGGATCAGGCTAAGGGTTTCTGAACGAAGCTCAGCTTATTCCCCAAGAGATGGCATCACAAGGGGCCGTGTATGGTTCGAAGCAGTTGAACGTATCTCGTCTGCTGAACAAACCATGATCGATAAGCGCCAACAATTCCTGGACTATATCCAACATGTCGATATTTCAGATGATCCGGTACTTATTAATGCATCAATAACTTACCTGAACTGGGTTGGTGCCAACTACAATACCGAAGAATTTCTCGAAAGGCAACCGGGCGAATTATGGCGATGGTCGCTTGAACATGCCACAGCTCCACTGCCCGAATCGCCTGTGCAACCTTTTCTTGAGTTGTACCGCCACATGAACAACAGGCTTAATACCGCCCCGGAAAGCGAACGCCCTGTTTTGTCGGCGGCCCTGAACCGCTATCTCGATTGGATCGACCAGCATATCGAAGATACAAACATTAGTAACTACGACCCGGTAGAAATATGGCTATCACTATATTCACAATCATTTGATCAACATTTAACAGACTTACAGGAAACCAGTTACCGCAGGTACGTTGAGCAACAAAGGCAAATACAATCGGAGCAGGAACGGGCAAGCCGACAGGCTCACTGGGAAGAGTATTTTTCTTATGCAATGCGGCTATGGGGAGAATCGTCAAGGACATACCCTTACCGAATACCCATTCCGGGCGAAGGAAGGGATATTTTGGTTACTGGCCATGAAGAACGCCAACAGGTACTTAACAGGTTGGCCGAAGAACTAATGAACTGGGCCACCGATCACATGTTTTCGCCGGAATTCTTGAGCACAAGCCCTGCAAGTGTCCTGGTTGACCTATTGGAAAGTGGTTATTCCCAACAATTGGATCAGGCTGCTGTGGAGCCTGTTCAATCCGAATCGATCGACAGGCACGAAATAATCCCGGGCCGCTTGCTCGAATCTTTTGGCGAAACCCTGGCCACAGGGCTTTGTGTAATTGCCATAATTGGTATTGCCGTAGGCGCCGGCATTATTACCGCAGTTGCCGCAGCAATAATACTTGCCGGCATAGCAGTATATTCGGGCATCCAATCGTATTTAACCCGTCGCGAAGAAATAGAGCAATTAGACCTTGATATCCCTATCCCGCTAACCATATTACATTCTATTGGTGATGCAGTTGGCCTTTCGCAGTTAATTGAAGGCATAACAGGCGAAAGGCTGGGCACAGGATCAAGGCTTAGTAGCATAGAACGTTCGGAAAGTGCCGGCACCGGCTCAGGAAGTGTTGTTCTTTTGCTAACAGGCAGCAAAGTTTACAGAAACGCACAGCTACGCGGGCAACGGGCAAGGCTTTCATCGAGGGGCTCGACCCCTGCCGGCCCCGAAGGGGCAGAAATTCCAAACCCACAGGCAACACCCCCGGTTGATATTTCAAGGCCCCTGGCATTTGAAAACCCTGGCCCCTTGGAATCGGCACTTCGCCAATCGTTAAGCCAGGATATAAGGGTAGGCTTCGACATGTGGATGGCAGAAATACGATCGAATGGTGGAAACCCTGAAACTGTCCTGAACCGTATTCCTGCAAACCGCAGAAATGGAATTGTTCAAAGACGGGTCCAGGATTTTGCCCAACAATATACCGACCGTGTTCAAAGCGAAATAATACGTATCCGCTCGATGGACAACCCGTTGAACCCTATGATGCGGCATACAGAACAGGCCATTCCGGGCAATAACGGAGTACTGGTAATGTATAACCACCGACCGCCAGCACAGCACGAAATTGCGCAGGCAATACGGTTGTTCCGTCGAACAGGCGAACCTATCAGGCTATTTGGCGATACAGCAAGTGGCAGGAGCTACCCGGGCATTGATGGCACTATTGGTTATCCGCCACGGCCTTTGTCGCTTAAACATGGCAATATGCAAGCCGGACCGAATTTTGCCAGGTTCCAGGCCGAAGAAGCCTTAATAAAAGCCCGCTCAAACGGATACTCGCACGTTGAGGTACATATTGAAATGGAAGGCTGCACAACCAGCGCTATACGGGCAGCCTGGGAAGCCCCTCCGTTGCGGCCGGGGCAAACAGCGCCCAGACCCGTGTTTGATTCGGGCGGCACAGTGGCTAAAATAGTTGTTCAGGGAACCGATAGCACCTGGGTTATTGAGCCACCTTTGACAGGCAGGGCATTGCCGGGCATTCCCGTTACTTCCGGCCAGGAAGAAAACGAGCGGCAGGAACGATAAGCAATATTATCAGTCCTCAGCGAAACTCAGTAAAACCAGCAAAGGATATAATTGCGATAAATGCAAAAAAACCCGGCACCAAATGTGGTACCGGGCTTTTGAATAAATTCTCAGGTATATTTTACATCATACCGCCCATTCCGCCGCCGCCCATAGGTGGCATAGGTGGGTTTTCTTCTTTAATATCGGCAACAACACATTCGGTTGTTAAGAACATGCCTGCAATAGAAGCTGCATTTTCAAGGGCAATGCGGGCAACTTTTGTCGGGTCGATAACACCGGCAGCATATAATTTTTCGTACTTATCGGTATTTGCATTGTAACCGAAGTCGTCTTTACTTTCTTTAATTTTCTGAACGACTACGGAACCATCGAGGCCGGCATTTTCAACAATCTGGCGAAGTGGTTCTTCAAGGGCACGTTTAACTATTAAAATACCGGTATTCTGGTCATCGTTTGAACCAGTAAAACCTTCAAGGGCAGCAATGGCGCGAATATAACCAACACCGCCACCGGGAATGATACCTTCTTCAATAGCTGCACGGGTTGCGCTCAGGGCATCGTCAACACGGTCTTTTTTCTCTTTCATTTCTACTTCCGAAGCAGCACCAACATAAAGTACTGCTACACCGCCGGCCAGTTTTGCAAGGCGCTCCTGAAGTTTTTCTTTATCGTAGTCCGAAGTTGTTTTTTCAATCTGGGCTTTAATCTGGGCAACGCGGGCATCGATATTTTTCTTGTCGCCTGCACCATTTACGATGGTTGTATTTTCTTTATCGATAACAACTTTCTCGCATTTGCCGAGCATATCCATTTTGGCGCCGTCAAGGGTAAGGCCTTTTTCTTCAGAAATAACCACCCCGCCTGTAAGAATAGCAATATCTTCTAGCATTTCTTTTCTTCTGTCGCCAAAGCCGGGAGCCTTAACAGCAGCTATTTTCAGCGAACCGCGCAATTTGTTGACCACAAGTGTGGCAAGGGCTTCGCCATCAATATCTTCGGCAATAATAAGCAGCGGACGGCCAGCCTGTGCAACCGGTTCAAGAACTGGCAGAAGGTCTTTCATGGTAGAAATCTTCTTGTCGTATAATAAAACCAGCGGGCTTTCCAGAACAGCTTCCATTTTTTCAGCATCGGTAACGAAATATGCCGAAATGTAACCACGGTCGAACTGCATACCTTCAACCACGTCAACGCTGGTATCGGTACCTTTCGATTCCTCCACAGTTATAACACCTTCTTTCGACACTTTTTTCATTGCTTCGGCAATAAGTTTGCCTATTTCTTCGTCGTTATTGGCCGAAATAGAGGCTACCTGTTTAATTTTTTCGTTGTCTTCGCCAATTTCGTGCGACATGCTTTTTAGGCTCTCAACAACCTTGGCAACGGCTTTGTCGATACCACGTTTTAAATCCATAGGGTTGGCACCGGCAGTTACGTTTTTAAGCCCAACCGATACAATCGATTGTGCAAGCACAGTAGCCGTAGTAGTGCCATCGCCGGCATCGTCGGCAGTTTTCGAAGCTACTTCTTTTACAAGTTGGGCGCCAATGTTTTCGATACGGTTTTCGAGTTCTATTTCTTTGGCAACGCTTACACCGTCTTTAGTTACCGATGGTGCACCAAATTTTTTCTCGATAATAACATTGCGTCCTTTGGGCCCGAGTGTTACTTTTACAGCATTTGCAAGCTGATCCATACCCTTTTTAAGCTGATCGCGGGCTTCAATATTGAATTTTATTTCTTTTGCCATTGTTATAATTTTTTAAGTTTTACAATTAAATAATTGCCAGAATGTCGGACTGCCGCATCATCAGGTAATCTTTACCTTCCACCGATAGCTCGGTGCCGGCGTATTTTCCGTAAAGTACAACATCGCCAACTTTAACTTCCATTTTTTCGTCTTTCGAGCCGGAACCAACAGCAACAACAATTCCTTTTTGTGGTTTTTCTTTGGCAGAATCGGGAATAATAATTCCACTGGCTGTGCGCTCTTCTGCTTCCTGAGGCTTAACCAGTACCCTGTCAGCTAAAGGTTTAATTTTTACTTCAGACATTTTACTTATATTTTTAGTTAAACATATCTTAAAATTTTCCGCGGTGTGTTTATCATATTTTATGCCAGCAATATTTTAGGCTATTTTGAGGCAGTTTTTCCGACACTTTTTCAGTTATTATTATTATAAATAATGACGAATGTACTGGTTTAATATATGTACCTGCCTAAATTTAAATATGTTACATGTGCATTTTGGCCAAACTAAAGAAATAAAAAAAAGTGTCAGCATGTATGACATACTGACACTTTTATAATTTGCAGGCCCTAAGAGGCTATTCTTCTTCTTCTCCGGAAGGATACTGACCGGCTGTACCAGGTATCATGTCGGAACTAATAGGCCCCTGGCTGTTGGTTACCTGGTCTTCGATGCGCGATTTTTTATCTTCAATGCCTTTGGGTATTGTCATACTGGCAAGTACACTTAATACCAACAAAGCGCCGGCAAGGGTCCATGTCGATTTCTCAAGAAAATCGGCAGTTTTCCTTACACCCATTACCTGGTTTGAACTTGCGAAATTGGCAGCAAGCCCGCCACCTTTAGAATTCTGGACCAATACTACCAATACCAGCAGTACACAAACCAAAAGAATTAATACAGAAATTAACTGGTACATTGTTTAATCTATTTAGTTTTTTCTATTAATTTTTTTATCTCAGTAATTTGAGCGGCAAAGTAAGCACTTTTTTCCGGATATTTCAAACTTAATTTTTCGTAAGCAAAAATTGCTTTTGCATAATTGCCCTGGTTAAGATATATCGTTGCCAGCGTATCGGTTATCAAATGATCGCTTTCTTTAACCGAATCTTCCGATATATCTTTAACAGGGGTCTCGCCAGGCTTTACAGGAACAATTTTGGGGTTCGTTTTTAAAAAGTTGTCTATAAGCGAATCGTTCTTTGATTTTCCTTCTGCATTGCTGCTATGGCTATCAGCCAATGTTTCAGCAGGAACATTTTTATTAATAAGCGAAAGAATATCAACAACTTCTTTTTCGGCATCGTTTACCGGCTGGTCCACGGCCACATCTTCCCCGGCCTCGACATTATACTCCCCGGCTGTATATCCTGTATTGTCGCTTAATAATTCAAAAGTATCTTTATCGTTATTTATCCGAACGACATACTCATCAAGCTCAATGCCTTGACCGTATTCCTTGCGCAAATCGATAGAAGCCGTAAACTCAATTTCATCGGTAGTATCGGCCTTGGCCAGCTCTTTTTGGTATTGCAGGGTATCGGAAATATTTTCACGAATGGTGTCTTTAACTTCCTTTTCGTGCGAACGGGGTTTTGCTATAACAGGTTTTTCTTCGATAGGGTGCAAAAGGTAATATAAAATTCTTCTGTCGGTAACATAAGCTGCCGTGAAATTAAGTGCAGGGGTTGCCATGGCCGGAGAAAGCATATACAGGTTTTTGATACGCAGCAGTTGGGCAGCCTGAAAATACGGATATTGATCGGCAAGCAGGGTAAGATCGATTGCTGTTTCACTGTTTAGTTCTGACAAATTATCGATAAAGTGGGTTATTTCCTGTACATTCATTGCAAAAATTTACCAGTTAACAAAAGCAGCAATATATATCTGTTCAATAAGTTCGTCAATAATTTCGCCCGAAAGCGATTGTTCGACAGAACTAAAACTTTGTGTGCTTGCAAATTCCCTGAAAGCCGAAAGAGTTTTGTCAAAATCTTCCTCGGGCAGTTTTGTGTCCATAAAGCTAAACTTAACCCCAATTGTAAACCGTACCATTGCAGAGCTTTCACCCGACACAACAGCCTGGGAAGTAATTTGGTAGGTTGATATATGGCCCGAAAAATCGACATCGCCCAAGCCATTTACATACCTGAGGTTGGTATTTTTTTCAATATATTCCCGCAAGGCATCGGTAAACCTTTGGCTGAACGAGGGCTCAACCAAACTGGCCCTGTTGTCGAAATATTGTACCGAAAAGGTTTTTATTTCAGGCCTTATGGAAACGCCCCCTTTAAAATCGTACCGTAAACTAAAACATCCTGCGGCAATAAATACGGGTAAAATTAACACAAAGGCAATTTTCAATATTTTTGTTCTAGTTAATATCATATTCCTTAATTTTTCGGTACAATGTTCTTTCTGATATGCCCAGTTCGTCGGCAGCATTTTTTCTTCGCCCTCCATGTTTGGCAAGGGCCTTTAATATAAATTCTTTTTCTTTTTCTTCGAGTGAGAGCGATTCTTCGACAATTTCTTCGGTATCCTGTATAATATCGGATTGGCTTGTATTTATATTGAAAGTATGCTTTGGCACTTCGTCTTCAACAATAGCCGGCTCATCGCGATAAAGTTTCTGAATTATTTTCGCATTTGTTGAGTGCAAATCGGCATCGACCCCTCCCCTTTCGATTATATCATGTACTAGCTTCTTAAGATCGGTCATATCGTTTTTCATATCGAAAAGAATTTTATACAGCAATTCCCTTTCGGAGTTGAACGTTTTTTGATCGACCGTTTCGCGATGGTACAGTGCAGGCAGTTTTTCTTCGGAATAATCGGGCAGGTATTGCCGCATGGCAATGCCATCGATTACCCTATTGGTTTCAATAACCGATATTTGTTCGGCAATATTTTTAAGTTGCCTGATATTGCCGGGCCAGCTGTATTTTTCAAGAATAGTACGTGCATCGTCGGTAAGCGAAATAGCAGGCATGCGGTTCCGCTCGGCAAAGTCAACGGCAAATTTCCTGAACAGCAGGTTGATATCTTCGCGCCGGAGCCTTAATGGCGGAATTTGGATTGGCACGGTATTTAAGCGGTAAAACAGGTCCTCGCGAAATTTATTTTCTGCAATGGCATGGGGTATGTCAACATTAGTAGCAGCAATAACCCGCACATTGGTTTTTATTATTTTTGAAGAACCAACCCTGAGAAATTCGCCGGTTTCCAATACGCGCAACAACCTTACCTGTGTTGAAAGGGGCAACTCTGCAACCTCATCAAGAAAAATAGTGCCACCGTTTGCCACTTCGAAATACCCTTTTCTGCTATCGTAAGCGCCAGTAAAAGAACCTTTTTCATGCCCAAATAATTCCGAATCGATAGTACCTTCAGGTATTGCCCCACAGTTAACGGCAATATAGGTTCCATGTTTGCGTGAACTGTAAGCATGTATTATTTGCGGAAAAACTTCCTTTCCAACCCCGCTCTCGCCGGTAATAAGCACCGATAAATCGGTAGGGGCTACCTGCACCGCAACTTCAATTGCCCTGTTTAGCCCGGGCGAGTTTCCGATAATACCAAAACGTTGCTTAATAGTTTGTGCATTCATAAATACAGGCAAATTTGTCAGGCAGGGCAATTCTTTATTATCTGCCGATACGTGAAATTATTAATTTTTCTATTTTTACACCAACTGACAAAATTACAATATTCACTAAAAAAATTCATTTTGTTTAACCTTATTTAAGAACATTATGCCAGATTTTTTGGGAATAATACCTGCCCGGTATGCTTCTACCCGATTTCCAGGGAAACCATTAGCCGATATACATGGCAAACCTATGATAATGCGCGTGTACGAACGGGCGCAACAAAGCCTCGACCATGTTATTGTTGCTACCGACGACAGCCGCATTTATGAAGCAGTAACCGAAGCAGGGGGAAAAGCTTTGATTACATCGGCCGATCACCCGAGCGGTACCGACAGGTGCAGGGAGGCAATGGAGTTGTATTGCCATAAAACCGGGAAAAATTTTGATGTTGTTATAAATATTCAGGGCGATGAACCTTTTATTTTGCCCGGGCAAATTGACATGTTGAAAAAGATATTCGTAAAAGACGCTTCCGCTGAGATTGCCACACTGGTGAAAGTAATTGATGATCCGGCAGTAATTTTCGATCCGAACAAACCCAAAGTAATTCTTAACAAGAAAAAGGAAGCCCTATATTTCAGCCGTTCGCCGGTTCCGTTTATCAGGGGTTTCGAGAACAACGAATGGTTCGAAAGGCATATTTTCTATCACCACATTGGATTGTATGCCTACAAAGCTGATGTGCTCAGTGAAATTACAACGCTCGAACAAGGTTTGCTCGAAAAGGCCGAATCGTTGGAGCAATTGCGCTGGCTGGAAAATGGTTACAAAATAAAAACAGCCATTACTGAGTTCGAAACTTTTGGCATTGACACCCCGGAAGATTTAGCCCATGCCCTTAAATTAAAAATTCTGGAAGATTGAAAATGCTTAAATATTAAGCTATAAAACGTGTCTCTTCCCTGGCAGTTAACCGGGCAGAGGCACGCTTTTTTATTGCAATTTCGAATTAAAACCTTGCCGATACAACTTCCCAGTTAATAATATTCCAGAAATCTTTAATATAGTCGGGCCGTCGGTTTTGATATACAAGGTAATAGGCATGTTCCCAAACATCGCAGGTAAGAATGGGTGTTAAGCCACTTCGCAAGGGGTTACCGGCATTACTTTCCTGACTTATCAACAATTTACCGGCACTGTCTTTGGAAAGCCAGGCCCAACCAGAGCCAAAAACTGTTGCTGCAGCCTTCGAAAATTGTTCCTTAAATTCTGAGAATGAACCAAAACCTGTTTTTATTGCCTCGGCCAGCGCTCCTTCAGGTTCAGTGCTGCCACCCGATCGGAAAGAAAAGAAATAAAAGGTATGGTTCCACACCTGGGCAGCATTGTTAAAAATACCACCTTCTGCCCCTTTTATCATATCCTCGAGCGAAGCATTCTCCCATTTTGTACCGGGAATTAAATTGTTTAGGTTGTTTACATAAGCCTGATGGTGCTTTCCATAATGGAATTCCATAGTACGTTTGTCAATTACCGGATCGAGCGATTCAAGTTCGTAGGGTAATTTTGGTAATTCAAAAGCCATAATTTTAAATTTTTATTGAAGTTACAACCAAAACAGCTTATGGTCAATAAAGGTTTATGCAGGGGGCTTAATATAGATTCAATCTAAATAATGCTTAGGTGCGTTAAACCTGTCATTAACAATTTTACTTTATCTGTTTGCTATACTTTCGTAACGGATAATTTCGAGGTTATCGAAATATACCGGTGCTTCCGAAGGGTTAAACAAATATATTTTTAGTTCTTTTCCATCGAGGGAGCGTGGCACAAAAAAATGCAATTGAAGTTTTTCCCATCCTCCAAGGGTATCGGTTTTATGGCTTTTTATATTTTTATAGTAAAAATTGCTTTCCGCAGGGCCACTGGCAATAATTCCGGCTTCGCTGCCACCTTTGCGCCAAACGGTTACCATATAACTTTTGCCATAAACGGTTTTCGGTTCGATGTATGTCATACCATACGGAGATTCGCGGGTGAGCCTGGAACTATAACTACCGGTAAGGGCTTCTTCGTCCGATTGTGTATTGCCATTTCCAAAAACTAAGCCCCCGCTGGCCACGGCAAAAAAACCTTCTTCGGTAACTTCTGCATTACAAATCAGGGTATCTGTTGCCACTGGTTCATTTAAAATAAAATTAGCGGTATTTCCCGAAAGGCTAAAAACCAAAACCTCGCCATATTTGCCCTTCAGGTTGCTGCAAAAACTTTTCAGGTAGGGGTTTAGGTATATATCGGCAATATTGTTGACAATAAGGTACTGCGCGCCTTGCTCAATCGATTTTGCGATACCTGCGCTGTCGCGGTTATAGATAATTGCATTTCCGCGGTTAAAGCGTGCATCGGTATATTGGGTCCAGCCTTTTTGGTTCATCAGGTACAACGATACGTTGCTTCCGTCGGGGACAAAAATAACCTTATCGTCGCTTTTCAGGCCCTGTTCGACCAGGTATGGCGAAATACTGTAAATATCTTTTTTTTCTTTATAGTATTGGTTTTTCCATCCTGTGTAACGTTCGCTTACCTGCTGTTTGGCATGCCGAACATTAAAAAGCAGAAAAAAGGCAAAAACAATCTTAACCACAAGCGATTTGCTTATCTGAGGCTTAGTTGCCCTAATTGCACCAAAAGCAGTAAGTATAATTACCACTGGCACAATGTTCTGTTCTATGGTATAATAATCGTGGTCGTAGAAAGTCCAAAATTGTAGCACAATATAGGCAACCGACTGTAGTATAAGCAATAAGAGCACAACCATAAAAAACCGGTCTGCTTTTCTCCGCAAGGCAAAAATTAATACAAGCAAAAAGGCAAAAAACAAGTGCACCAATGGATGAAAATATTCAGTAAACCAATATTGTGCAACATGCACAGCCAATTCTTTAATTTTTTCCATGCTCATTTCCCATAATGGGAAAATTGTTGTGGAAAAGTAATAACAATCGTGACACTTGTTGTAATAGGCGGCATAAACTATCCAGGCACCGACAAGGATTAAAACAGAAACAGAACCAAACAAAAAAACTTTTGAATGCTTAAAAACATAAGTATTTTTAATTAGCCCGAGCTTTTCCAACAAAAAACTACCTATCAGGGCAAACAGGGGCATTAAGGCGGTTATTTTAAAGAACCCGGCCAACATTAAGAAAAAAAGCGACAGGATAAGATAGCGCATAAGCCTTTCGGAATAATAGCGCACGAAAAAATACAAACCGGCTATACTCAACGAAAGAGCCGAAACATTGGTAAGAAAATTGTTCCCATAATACACTAAAACCGGCGAAGTGAAGAACAACAAGCTTAAGGCAATGCCCCAAAATTTATCGTTGTACAGGTGAACTATGGTTTTATATAGAAAGAACAACCCTGTAAAAAATATAAGCATGTTTACCAGCCTGATAAAAAATTCATGTGGGCCAAACATCTTATACAGGCCAGCTACAAAGTAATACAAAACCGGCACTTCGCTGGTGGAACAATAACCAGTAGTACCACCGTCGGAAGTAAGGTTGTGCACCTCGGGCCTGAAAAATTGCATTCCGTTCTGGTAATAATTTAAGGTAAGCGATGCACAATCGGCCTGCCTCCATGCGTGTACCGACTGGGGGCGGTAAAACAAATAATTCTGATAATTATAAAAAAATGCCATAAATATCAGCAACACAAAAAAAACCAGCCGGCCAAACCAGGGCCTGACAGTTATATTTTTCACCATATATACAATTAACTATTTAACGGGGCAATTATACAAAAAATATGCTTGAACGGTTTACAGCAAAAGCAAAAACAATTTTTGTGAAAACTATTTGCAATATATTTTGCCTGATTAATCCTTAGAAAAAAAAACTGATATTTTTTGTTGAACAGATTTTTATATATTTGCAGCGAAAACTTATTTTTATACAATTCACAGAAATTAACGACTTGTAGTTTTCATTGTTTTGATTTCATGGCAAAAGGGGAGCCATCTGCCGCAAGGCAGGTGGCTTTATTTATTCAGGTAGTTTACCATATCATCTATGGGATTTCTGGAAGTGGCAGAAGATACTGCATCGATATCTTTTTCGATATGGCCAACACGTAAAATGATTACTGCCTTGTACCCTTCCGGAATTTCCAGTCTTTGCTTCATTTCGTTGGCAAGCCCAACCGGGCTCCCATAGATGCGCGCACCTAACCCGAGCGAAGTTGCTGCAATAAACATGTTTTGTGTAGCAAGCCCGCAATCGAAATCGGGTGTCTTTCCATTGTCCGCTTCCCTGCCAGAAATTATTATCAGAACATTTCCGGGCAGGGCATTGTCAATGAGCTCTTTCATGGTTTGCACGTTCCGCACAACTGTAAACTTCCAGGGTTGCAGGTTCCGTGCGCTGGGAGCTTTTATTCCGCACTTCAGTATAATTTCGAGTTGTTCGTCAGTAACAGGTAGCGAAGAAAAATTCCTCGGGGAATAAGCCCCAAGCAATTCATCAATTACTATATTCCCGGTGGTCGATTGGCATTTAGCAGTATGCGCTGATACTAATATTACCAGGAAAAATAAAATTCTATACTTCATTATAATTTATGATTGTGTGTTAAAACAGGTTTACAATTTAAACTTTTTTGAAACTAAAAAATAAGGCCCTTAATTATATCAGGCAATAAATCCGCATAAGGCTGCCAGAGGGTTTCTGGCAGCTTTTCAGTTTAATGATCCCACATTTACTCAACCGTCAAATAAAAAGGCATTTCTGCCATAATTCCCTGGTATTTGACCCAATTGGCCAACTGGCCAACAGAAGGTTTATCGAAACCAAACAAGCCCAATGCCTTATTGAATTTAGCTTCAGCCGATAAGTCCCTGACGAGTTTTTCGAAGGCTGTTTCCTGTGCTGGCAATTCAACAAGCTGGTATTTAGCGCCGGTTCCGGCAAGTTTTTTTGCAGCATTTATGGCATCGTTTAAACCTCCAAAAGAATCAATAAGCCCGTTTCTTTTTGCATCTGTGCCGCTCCACACCCTTCCCTGGGCAATATTATCGACTTGTTCAATGCTCATGGCACGCCCGGCAGAAACACGCTCCATGAAAAGCTGGTATGTACGGGCAATGCTGCGTTGCAGAAAATCAAGTTCGTCATGGGTATATGGCCGTGTAATTGAAAAAATATCGGTATGTTCGTGGGTTTTTACAATATCGAAGCTTACGCCCATTTTATCAAACAGAGCTTTAGCATAAGCAGCCCTGAAGAAAACGCCTATTGAACCGGTAATAGTATTTTCGCCGGCAATAACCGAGTCGGCCTGGCACGATATATAATAACCGCCCGAAGCTGCCATGTCGCCCATTGAAACAACAATTGGCTTTACCCCCCTGGTGCGGGCAATTTCATCAAGAATTACATCTGATGCCACAGCACTGCCGCCAGGCGAATTTACCCTTAGCACTATAGCCTTTATGCTTGAATCGCGCCGAGCCAGGCGAATTTCCCTGGCATATTGCTCCCCGCTGATATTTTCGCCATCGGTTTCGCCATCGTATATTGCACCCGATGCATAAATTACCGCTATTTTGCTATCAGACAAGCTCTTAATGCCACCGTGGGAAATTGTTCTGGAATAATCGCCAATGCTTATTGCATTTAAATCTTTGCCAAGTGAAATATCACAAAGGTTCTTTAGGTAATCAAGAACATCGGCTTTATAAACAAGGCTATCGACAAGCTTATACCCAAGCAGTTTTTCAGGCGAACCTATTAGAAGGTTATTAATCAGAAAATCGAGCGTATCTTCGTTTATTTGCCTCGAAGAACATATTTTTTCAGAAATATTCTTCCACATCGACCCTGTAAGGGCATTCATCTGCTCTTTGTTGTTATCGCTCATTTTATATTCCTCAAAAGGTTCGGTGGCACTTTTATATTTTCCCATTTTCACTATAACAGGCTCTACGCCAATATTTTCTAGTGCTTTTTTATAATGTTGTGTTTTTATTCGAAGGCCATTAAGCATAAACATTCCTGCCGGGTTGAAAAAAACTTTATCCGATGCCGAGGCGAGGTAATACGATTTTTGAGTGTAAATATCGGAGTATGAAACCACAAACTTGCCCGACTCTCGAAAATCTGTCAAAGCCAGGCGTATTTCATCGATAGTGGCATAACCTGTTTCAACTATCGAAGTTTCGATATATATACCTTTAATCCGCGAATCGGTTTTTGCATGTTCTATCGACTGTAATATCTGGTTAAGGCCAAGACGTTTGTCGATTCCAAACTGGCCAAGGTTTATCGACGATGCAGGTTGGCGGTCGATAATTTGTGTATTGACCGGAATATATAAAACCGAGTTGTTTTTTACTGGTTGTGGTTTATTTTGCGACGACACCATTGCCCCCAGCACAACAATAAAAACAAAAAACAGGAAAATGGTAGTAAGCAATACCCCCAGGAAAGAAGCCAGCAGTGTGCTAAAAAAATTTTTCATAGTGTTTGGTTTTACGAAATAACAACTTGCAAATACGTTTTAAAACATTGAAGTAAAAATACATATTTTTGTTCCGATTACATGTAAACATATATTTCTAATTTAATGGCAAAAGCATTTTTATTGTTGGGATCAAACTCGGGCAACAAAGAACTAAACCTCGTTAATGCCATTTCCCGGCTCAAAAAAAACAATTGCAGCATAATACAACAAAGTTCGGTATATGAGAGCGAAGCATGGGGCTACCACGATTCGGAAAACTATTATAACCAGGCCATTGAAACCGAAACAAACCTGTGCCCTGAAGAACTCTTAGAAACCTGCCTGAAAGTTGAAAAAGATTTAGGCAGGGTACGTAGCACGGCAGGTTATGAAGCACGTACCATCGATATCGATATAATATTCTTTGAGAACCTGACAATAAAATCGGCAAGGCTGGAAATACCCCATCCCAGGGCACACCTAAGGAAATTTGTCCTGGCACCTTTAAATGAGCTTTGCCCCGGATTTGTGCATCCGGTACTAAAAAAAACAATAAATCAGTTACTGGAAGAATGCACCGATGAAGGAATGATAAAAAAAAACCTTCCTGGTTCCCAGGAAGGTCACTAATTTATTTTTGATTTAGTATTCTTTAATATCGTTAAATTTAAAGCTAATCATAATTTCGTGGCTACCTGAATGGTGATACCGGTTTTTACTTATACCAATATCATACGAATAGCCAACCTCAATTTTTCGCTGGTAACTATATCCAATAAGTATATTTACGGCATCGCCGGTGCGGTACGAAACGCCGCCCCATATTTTATTACCTTCCCACGAACGCTTGCCATACCATGTACGCACATTAAAATCGAGCTGCAAGGGGGTTGCCGAAACCTTGCGTACAATAAGGGTTGGCTCAATTGCCCACTCGCGGTTAAAAAAGTATTTATATCCGCCATGTACGTAATAGTGCTGTTTTAATCGGCTTAAAGTACTTCTGTCGGTAGTATCTTCTTCGGCAGCAATATACTGGTCGTTTTCGAAGTAAACCTTATTGCCAAAAAGGTTGGTTACCGACAGCCCTACATGGTAAAACCCTGAGTACAGGTAAGCACCCACAGAGGCATCGGGCCTGTAATTCTGAAATATCTGGCCTTCGCCGAAATACCGGTCGTTTTTTTCCTTAATGGTAAGCATGCCGCCATCGATTTTATGCTGGAAAAACCCGAGCATAAGCCCCATCGAAATTTTCATATCTTCGGTAATTGCATAGTTATAGGCATAAGTACCGTTAATACTGAATTTGCTTTCGGGGCCAAACTTGTCCTGCATAATGTACCCTCCAATACCCATCGGCTGTTTTACCATTGGCCCGTACATACTAATAGTGTTGGTAATAGGGGCATCGGCAAAACCCATCCATTGGATACGGTTGTTTGCCATTATCTGGTAATAGTTAGAAGTACCAGTAAGGGCGGGGTTAATCAGGTAAGGGTTTGTCATAAACTGCGTATAAAGCGGGTCCTGCGAGGCTTTCGCAGATATAACAAACATGTATGCCAATAATAAGGGTGCGGCAATTCTTTTCATTGTTACAGACATATTGCAAAAGCACGAAAATGCAACATAAATGATTTTCAGGCGCTTTCTATTGTGTAGGGTTGATATTGCTTTTTCCATGGTTATCTAACAATTGTAACGGTTCCGGTAATTGGGTTGGTTATTCCGTCGTTGGGGGTAATTACATACAGGTAAGTGCCCATAGGCAGATCTTTCCCGTTTTTCATCGATTTGCCGTCCCAACGGGCCATTGAATCGTTTATGTTGTACCTCTTCTGGTAATACACCAATTGCCCCCACCTGTTGTAAATGTGCACTTCGGCTTCGGGGTATTGTTCGGCATGCCTGAACTCGAAGTAATCGTTCACCCCGTCACCGTTTGGCGTAAACACATTATACACTGTATCAATGGCCAGGCGGTTAACAATAAACAGGGTGTCCATCTCAACGCATCCGTAATTGGTAATGCCTATGCCATAGAGAACAGGGTATTCTGGCACAATATACTCTATAAAAACCGAATCGGTTTCTGATGGCATACTGCTATCAACAGGCACCCATAGTCCCGGGTAATAAACCGTTGGATCGTCAACCAGTGCATGAAAATAATAATCACCTGGCAAAGTAACAACAAATTCGTTGCCCTCTGTGCCAATTATGGTGTTCGAATCGGGTTCCCAAACAATTGAGCTTCCTTCCACATCGAAATTCATACCTATCGAAGGGAACACACCAATTTTCATTTCCGACACTTTTTTGCACGATTTGTCGCTCAGTGTCATACTTACAGTAAGCGGCAGGGTAACTTTAATGCGTGCAGCATCGATTAAAAGAGTATCAAAACCATATATATATTCAGCTTTTGTAGTTTCATAAACGGTATAAATGGTGTCGGGCCGGAACAACCAATCAACTTGCAGGTCACTGTCAAAGCCGGAATAGCTTCTTCCGCTATATAAGTCAATGTAGGCATCTTTACACAAAACAGTATCGGGCTGCAGGAAGACATCGAATATATGTGTTGCCCCAATTGTAAAGAATTCCGATTCATAGCAGCCATTGCTGTCAGTAACCCTTACCATGTAATCCACGTATTGGCCGACACTGTCGAATATTCCGTTTAGCGTTGAATCTTCAAGATAGTACAAATTGTTAATTGAATTATACGAATACAATCTGTAAACAAAGCCTTCGGCGCCACCGGTAGCATTTACGGTAATATTTCCATCGTAAACAGTATTGCCTTCCAGGTCGGTATCTGCCCTGCTACAGGTAAGGTTCCTGAACGAACTTGTAAGGTGTATCTGTTCAGGCACTACAATGCTAACCGTTGTGTCGTAAGTCATACCGGTAGCATCAACAATTCTAAGGCTGAAATTCATTGAAGTTGAAACATTCCATGGTATTGTATAAACAAATGGAGGAATACTCTGAATATCCATATATTTAAATAACGGCCCATTATTTGCTCCAATAAATAGTTCAAATGCCGGGGTTCCGTCATTTACCATTATTTTAATATAGGCAGTATCGCCAAAACAACGTGGGTTTTCAACCTCCACTATAACATCCAGTACATCCCTTTCAATGCAAACCGTACTGTCGATAGTGCAATTATTTGCATCGCTTACCTCTATGGTGTAGCAGCCCACATCGAGGCTGTCAAACATGCCAGTAGTGTTGGTAAGCGTACCCATTGTGTAGGTATAGGGAGGTGTGCCGCCACTGGCCTGGGCATAAATATAACCCGGCTCTTCGCCCTGGACATTTTGAACACGTAACAAATCAAATCGTAACCGGTCAGGGCCGCCAACAACAATATTTTGGGACAGGATACACCCACCGCTGTCGCGCACATACAATGTATAAGATTCTGCACCAAGATTGGTAAATATGCTATCGGCCTGATAGGTTGTCCCGTCAACGGAATACTCATAACCGCCCCAGCCACCGGAGACATATACAATAATTGTCCCGTTTGTATCGCCATAGCAACCTGTTGCCGGGGTAACAGCCACAGAATCGATGGCCAGTGAAGTAGCTGGCCCTGTAATTGAAACGGTGGGGTAAATAAGCTGGCAACCGTTATTATCCTCTACGGCAATATCGTAATTTCCTGCCGTAAGGCCGGTAAACACTGCTGTATCGATAATACCCGTTAAAGGCCAGCTGGCGCCGCCATCTGACGAAACCCGGTAAGGGGGAGTACCACCTGCAATAACAACAGTAATTTCTGCCATGTCGCCGGCACAAGCTATATCGGTGGTTATAACATTTGTAATAAACATCGGTATAGGGGTAATAAGTTCCAGCGTGTCGCTGGTTATTGTATCGCAATTATTTGCATCGGTAACACTTATTGTAAATATGCCCGGTGGCAGGCTGTCGAAAATACCAGTTGTATTGGCAGCAACCACTTCGGGATAAATAGTAAATGTATAAGGGGCAGTGCCTCCCGAAGCAAAGGCTTCTATGCGCCCGATATTATTGCCAAAGCATATAATATTTTGCACAATTACAGCGCTGTCGAGCACTAAGGCCGATGGTTCAACTATGGTAAATACCGAGTCGGCATAACAATTGCGGCTGTCGGTAGCCCGAACAGTATATGTACCGGCACCTAAACCAGTAAACAAAGCCGAATCGGCCGATTCCGAAGGTATATTGCCCTCTGTAATGGAAAAAGTTATTGGCGCCGACCCACCAGAAGCTTTCAGCACAATAGTACCATCGTCCTGTCCAAAGCACGACAAGGAACTACTGAAATATGCATCGTCGATAGTAATTGCTGCTGGTTCTGTTAAAGTAACCACCGGGTACGAAACCATACAGCCATTGGCATCATCAACAAAAATATAATAATTGCCGGCAGTAAGGCCGGTAAATGTTGCAGTATCAGAAACATTTGCTAGCCAGGTTGCCATACTGTCTATCGATACCCGGTAATTTGCTATGCCGCCCGAGGGAACAATTTCCAATGTGGCGAAATTTCCAAAACATGCAATGGAATCAACAATAACCGTATCAATAGTAACCGGTGAAGGTTCGATAATACTGATGGTATCAGAAATTGCAGTATCGCAACTATTGGCATCGGTAATTTTTAAAATATAATTGCCGGCAGGAAGGTTTGCGAAAATTCCGGAATCGTTCACTGCTCCAATCGGCTCCAGGACAAAAGCGTAAGGTGGTGTCCCCCCGGAAGCATAAGCCCTTATGCCGCCAGTTGTATCGCCGGAACAAAGTATCTCCCCGGTAATAACAACCGAATCGATAGTTACTGCCAAGGGTTCTGCAATAACAAACAATGTGTCGGCGGTACACAATTTTTCATCGGTAACAACAACAGTATAAAAACCTGCCGAAAGGTTCGTAAATAAACCTGAGTCGGCCGATTCCGAAGTAATATTGCCAGGCATCAGCTCATAAACAAGTTGTCCGGTGCCACCCGATGCTTTTACAACAATAGTACCGGTTGTATCGCCGAAACAAACCAAGCTGTCGGTAAAATAAGCCTCATCTACTGTAATTTGGGCAGGTTCCGAAAGTATAACCGATGGGTACGAAACCATACATCCATTTGTATCTTCAACAAATATATCGTACTTACCGGCAGTTAGGCCAGAGAATAAGGCTGTGTCGGAGATATTACCGGCCCAGGTAGCCATACTGTCGATAGAAACCCTGTAACCAGGAGTGCCGCCAGAAACAATTACCCGAAGAGCAGCAAGATCGCCATAACAGTTTATTGAGTCGATTATAACTGTATCAATTGCAAGCACAGGTGGCTCAATAATGCCTATTGTAGCAGAAATTACCGTATCGCAAGAGTTTGCATCAGTAAGTTTAACAATATAATTGCCGGCCTTTAGTCCTGCGAAAATACCTGAATCGTTAACAATACCCAAAGGCTCCAAAACAAAAACATAAGGCAGCGTACCGCCTGTTGCCGTTGCTACAATTCGCCCGGTAGAATCGTTGTTGCAATATATGCTGTCGGTAACCATTGCACTGGTAAGCTCCAGTTCAAGGGGCTGGCCAATTGTTAAGGTTGAATCGATGTTACAACCATTTATATCGGTAACTACTATGGTATAGGTTCCGGCCCCTAAACCGTTAAACCAGCCTGAATCGGCCGATGACGAAGGAATATTCCCGGGCATAAGGACGTAGTCGAGTGCACCGGTTCCACCGTTAGCCTTAACAATTATTTCGCCGGTTGTTGCCCCGTAGCATAAAACGGAGTCGGTAAAAACAAGGTCAGTAATACTAATTATCGGAGGCGACTGCACATCAACAGAGGCCGTTGATTGGCAGCCCAGTGCATCGGTAACTGTAACAGTGTAATAACCCGGGCCGAGTTCCCATTTGTTGGTATCCGGAACAGCAGTCGGGCCGGTCCAGTTGTAATGGAATGGCGCCACACCGCCAATAACAGTAACCACAACTTCAGCATCGTTGGTGTTGAAACAGCTGGTGCTGATTTCCATAGGCACAAGGTAATCGCTTGGCATTCCAACGCCATCGACATTGGCATCGGTAACTGCTATATTAATTGCCCCTGAATTATAAATAAGGTTAACAGTATCGCCATACATATCGGTATCGCTGAATGTAATGGATACAGATGTAAGCACACCATCGGTAGGGGCATGGTTTGGTTCATAATCGTAAACCCTTACCCTCCAGCCGCCATTTGCCGGATCCTGGCCATGTAGCGAACCCCAGAAATCTTCTGAAGAATAAGTACCAGTAATGTTTTTGCCCGAACAAATGTTGATATAGGTGCCACTTACCTGGTTAGAGAAAGTAACATCAAGACTGTTTGCATTGAAAGTTTCACAGCCGGGTATCCACATTTCGGGGCCTTTGAGCAACACTTCATTGCCATCGGGGCCGACCAGGGCTATGCCCAAATCGTGGCGCAGGAACCTGCCTGAAACAGCTACAGAAACATTTATTACAGTTGTGTTTGTATCTATTAAATACGGAGCAGGCTTTCCAATGGCTGCCAGAATGTAATTTATATCGATAAGTGCAGAATCGGAATAAGCAATATTGCAGAACCCGGTTACCACACACCTGTAATAACCGGTATCGGCAGAAGTAACAGTGTTAATAGTTAAATCGCTGGTATTGGCACCGCTAATATTCGCAGTATTAAAAACATTTCCCCAAATGCCGCCTGCCTTGCGCTGCCACTGATAACTTAATGCCCCATATCCACTGGCACTTATGCTTAATGTTGCTGTAGATGAGTCGCATATAGTAACAGCAGTTGGCTGTATATCAATGGTTGTTTCAGCATATACGGTCAATACAGCAGGATTGCTGGTAATTGTATCGCAGGTGCCATAAACAACAACATCGTAGGTGCCAGCATCGGCAAGTGTAACAGATGAAAGGTTAAGTACAGCAAAAGTTTCACCCGGAATATCAGTTCCATCTTTTCTCCACTGGTAAGTTATGCCAGTTCCGGAAGCAACTACAGTAAAGTTCACGTTATTGCCTTCGCATTCATCCACATCGTCGGGTTGATCGGTAATTAACGGTAATGTATTTACTGTTAATGTTACTGTATTGCTTGTAATATTGCCGCAAGTTCCACTTATAACCACATCGTAATTGCCAGCATCGCCAACAACCACCGCTGATATGGTATAAACCGGGTTTGTAGCGCCCGGAATGGCAATCCCGTCTTTTCTCCAGTGATAAGTTAAGCCGGCACCTGTAGCTGAAACACTAAACGAGGCCTGTGTTCCTTCGCAGGCAACAATACTTTGTGGCTGAGTAATAATTACCGGTGCAGTGTTAACCGTTAAGCTTGCAGAAGAAGAAGTATCGGACGGACAGGCCAAATTTGAAACGATACACCTGTATAAATTACCATCGTAAGTAACATTCGCCCCTGTTAAAGTTAAAGTTGCCAAATAGGCCCCTGTATATATTCCTGTGTTGGAAAGATCTGCCCAACCACTACCATCGTTGGCCTGCCATTGGAAACTGATATTGGTGCCAGTAAAACCAACAGTAAAAGTTGTATTTCCACCCTCGCAAATTGTTTGGTCAACCGGATCGGAAGTAATCAGGGGTGAACTGTAAATGGTAAGCAAAGCCTGTATTGATTGGGTACTGCCACAACCTGGGTTAGAAACAACACACCGGTAAGCAAAACCATCCATTATTGCTGTTGCATTGTTAATCGACAAATCAGGTGTGTTTACATTAGTATAAGTTCCGTTTTCTAACAGGTCAATCCAACCAAAACCCTGATCTTCCTGCCATTGATAAGTCAGGTTTGTTCCGCTTGCAGTTATACTGAAAATGGCACTTGAATTTTCACAAATGGTTACATCAGCAGGGTTACCGATTATTACAGGAGGAATTTCTGCTGCAACAGCCAGTGTTCGTGTTGTGCCGTTGCCACAGTCGTTCGACGGGGTTACGGTTATATTGCCGGCATTTGTGCCAACAGTTACCGTAATTGAATTTGTTCCCTGCCCGGAAGTAATTGTCCAGTCGCCCGGTACGGCCCAGGTATAGGTTACACCTGCCACATTGGTTACCGAATAGGTTTCTGTT
>JAFGQZ010000068.1 GCA_016935435.1 Bacteroidales bacterium | reverse complement strand
GGCGAACCTACGGCGCTCAGGGCAAAACATGCCGAAGGTTCTGCAATGAGGCTTAGGCGCAATACTCGCCTGAAAATATATAATTCTGTTTTTGCCGGTTGGGGCCGCGGGGTGCGCATCGAATCGGAAGGAAGCTTCAACTCTGCCTTTGAGCATGATTCACTAACAGTACAGAACACAATTGTTGCCCAAATACGCGGGGTTTATTTCCAAACCGATGCTAGTGCCGGTGAAAATGGCATTCGCAACTGGTTTATGCAGGAAAAACTTAATAACGATACCCTGTCGCATATTGAAGGCCTGAAAATTAACGATCCGTTTAATTATACTACTCCAAATTTTCAGCCTTTATCAGGTTCGCCTGTTTTATGCGGTTCTATTTGGGCGTCGTCAAATTGCGGAACCAATACCATAAACAGGGCAGAAGCAGATGAAAGTTTTGTATTTGTTTATCCTAACCCTGTTGAAACACAAGCCATCCTGTCGGTAAACCTAAATGAAAACGCCTTAGTAGGTATTTCTGTTTTCGATGTAAACGGTAAGCTGATAAACTCAATTGACAACGAATATGCAGCTGCCGGGGTAAACTCTTATACTTTCGATGTTAGCTTTTTGTCTGCTGGTGTTTATTATGCGAAAGTTACAGTAAACAACAACCACAGGGTAATTAAAATTCTGGTTAAGTAAAGTTCGTGAGTAGATTTTTTTTGAACTGCCCCTATTTTGGGGCAGTTTTTTTATTGCTTAACATTTACTTCAGTTTAAAATAACAAAGGTTTAATTATTCTGTAACGCTGGTTTTATAGTTGCAAAGTATTTTTGGGCTCAAATAAATTTAGCAAAATGCAAAAAATTTCCCTGTCTGTTATGTTGTTATTTCTTAGTTTCAAATTGTTGAATGCCTCAATAAGCTTTTTGCCGGAAAATGGCCCGGAACAAGGCTGTAGTACAGTAAAAGGAATAGTAATTGATAAAATAACCGGAGAAACCCTTGTTGGTGTGAAAGTTGTAATAGAGGGCATTGAGCATGAGGTTTATACCGATTTTGACGGAAGATTTGAATTTACCGGTATAAAACCGGGCAAGTATAATGTTATTTGCAATTTGGTTACTTATCAGGGGGCGAGGGTCGAAAAAATATCCATTGACGGGAATAGCTGCCAAAAACAAATAACGCTTTTTCTTACACCGGTTTCGGAGATGCCGGCAATGAAGAAAAAAACTGTTTCAGATTTATATTTAACGGCAAGTGTTGGATAATTTTTTACAGAAAAAAGGGATTAGAATAATCCCTTTTTTTTATCTGTTTGTTTTTATTTGTAAGTTCCTATTAATAGGCGGTATCAATGAATAGGACAGGTTTAATATTAAAAACGCTGTTCGTTAATCAGTTTGCCGTTTTCGTCAAACTGTTTCCATAAACCTGTTTTTGTGCCTTTGTGGTAGTGCATTTCGCTGCGGAGTACCCCATTGTCGTCGTAAACCAGCCACCGGCCATGTTTTTTATCGTTCTCATAATTAGCTTCGCCGGTTAGTTTGCCTTGTTCGTTATAGGTTAACCATGTCCCGTTCTTTTGACCCATTTTAAAAGCCCGTACTTCCGAAAGGGTGCCATTTTCGAAATAGGTTTTAACATTACCGTTCAGCAGGCCATTTTTAAATTCCATTTCGGTTTTAACCATTCCGTTTTGGAATTTTTCGGAGTATTTGCCCTGGTACAATAAATCGTTGGCAGCATAGTAAAGCCCGTTGTCGCCTTCGAAAATTTGCGCAATGCCTTGTGGTGCAATAAGTGCAAGCAAAAAGGCCAGGTATATTATTTTTTTCATAGCTTGAAGTATTAAGTGAAACATATTTGATAACATTAACGAAACACATTGTTAATATTAACTTAACAAATGTAATCAATTACACAGCTGTTTATTCACCCTAAACGCAGAATTAACCTAAACTTAAGATGAGGATAAGGTAAAATAAATACAGAATAAACAATAGATTAACATTAGCTCTTAAGGACAAGATTTTAGGATCGAAAATAAAGGTATGTATATCGTAAGGTAATAAAATAATTAATATTGAAAGAAATGAAGAAAATTAATGAATGAAAAATGGAGAGTATAAATTATTTTGTGTAAACACAAAAACCTGATTTTTAGAAGGGAATGTTCACCGTTTACTGTTCACTGTTCACTGTTCACTCATCAGGGTTCACTATTCACAAAAACCTTAAACTATCAAATAATGGCCAGCTACAATTTATTTACCAGAACCTTAAAATCTTCGTTGGGAATAAGCCCCATATCATCGACAGAGAATTCCGGCATAAGGCGGTTGACATAGTACATGTCGATTTTACCAACATTCTTGGCTTCAATTTTTCCGCGGTATTCACATTCAAACCAGTCTTTTATACAGTTGTAGGTGTCGCCGGAAATATTTACCTTGCCAATCTCGCCACGTTCCTGCATACGGGCAGCAACATTTACGGTATCGCCCCAGACATCGTAGGCAAATTTCTTCTTGCCTACAACACCTGCCACAACCGGCCCGGTGTGCACGCCAATCCTAAGTTCCCAGAGGGGTTGGCCTTTATCCAGGTTTTCTTTGTTTACAATTTCCATAAAATGCTGGATTTCCAAACCAGCCAGAACTGCATCGACAGGGTTCGAATTGTTTCTTAGCGGGAGGCCCCCGGCGCACATATAGGCATCGCCAATAGTTTTAATTTTTTCGAGGTAATGGGTGCCTATAATTTCATCGAAGCGAATGAAATATTCATCGAGGTAGTTGACAAGCTCTTTGGGTTCAATTTCCTTGCTAAGTTTTGAAAAACCTTTAAAATCGGTAAATAATACCGAAACATGCTTATAAAACCGAGTTCCTGCCCTTCCTTTCGATTTTAGTTGTCGGGCTACTTCAAATGGCAGGATATTTAATAACAGGCGTTCCGATTTTTCCTGTTCTTCTTCAATTTTTTGCTTCTGAATGTTTATTTCTTCTTTTTGCTGCTCAAGCTGTGAATTGGCCTTTTCGAGGTTTTCTGTTATTTGCAGCATTTTAAGGTTTTGGTCGTAAAGTTCCCTCTCTTTGTTTTTCAGGTCGGTAATGTCCGATTCAACAATTATCAGTTTTTCTACATTTCCGCCTTTTGTCAACTGTGGCGAAATAAATGCCTGTATCCATTTTTCTGTGCCATTTTCCTGTGTTAGGCCTATAGAAAAACTTATGGGCTCCTGCTTTTCGAAACATTTGTCGATAAGTTTCGATACATCGTTGTTTGGGTAAACTTTTCTGATATCGCGGCCGTTTCTTTCTATGTGTTGGTGAATGGTTATTCCATGCAGTTTTTTAAAGCCATCATTTGCCCAATCAATTTCACCGTTATAGTTTGTAACAATAAAGGAGTTCTGAACATTTTGGGCCAAAACCGCTTTCTTCTCCAACTCTTTGCGTTGCTGCTTATATTTGCTGATTTTCGACTTAATGCGCCGCAGGGTTTCGCCAACTCCCAGGGCACGGTTAATTCTCGAACGCAATTCATTAATGTCGATAGGTTTTGTTATAAAATCGAAAGCACCTTCGTCAAAAGCTTGTTTGAAGTTTTCGTTGGTTTTATATGCTGTTATAAAAATTACAGGGGTTTCCCTGAGTTCGTTATGTTTCTGAAGCATCCGCAAGGCTTCCAAACCATCAACCTCAGGCATTAACAAATCCATAAGAATTAAATCGGGGTTAATTAGCTTGGCCATTTCAAAAGCAACACCCCCGTTTTGGGCAAAAGAACATTCAAACTCGCGTTCATCAGCGCTTAGGATACCCTCGATTAACCTGCTGTTGTTTAGGTTGTCGTCAACAATTAATACCTTATAACTCATCTTTAGGTGGTTCGTGCGATATTAAAAGTAGCAAAAAAAATAATATAAGCTGATTTCACCTATTTATTTTGAAGATATATTGACCTACACTATGTGAAATTTTACAAACTGCTACTTTCTTTTGATATTAAAAAAAAAGCCGGGCAATGCCCGGCCCATATTTTACAGAATTATTTATTACTAAGCTGGCCAATGGTTTTTGAAATAATGGATATTGCTTCCATTAGTTGTGTTTCGTTTATTACCAAAGGAGGGGCAAAACGTATAATATGCTCGTGGGTTGGTTTTGCTATTAAGCCGTTTTCTTTCATGGCCAGGCAAACATCCCAGGCTTTTAAGCCGTTGGTGGGCTTAATTACTACTGCATTTAAAAGCCCTTTGCCCCTTACCAGTTCAACCATTTCGTATTTGTCAACCAGCTTTTGCATTTCGGCACGGAAAATTTTTCCTAGCTTTTCGGCATTTTCGGCCAGCTTTTCTTCTTTCAGAACTTCAAGGGCAGCAATTGCAACCTTTGCAGCCAAGGGGTTTCCTCCATAGGTCGAACCGTGTTCGCCGGGCTTTATGCAAAGCATAATATCGTTGTCGCACAATACCGCCGATACAGGGTACATGCCACCCGATAAAGCCTTTCCTAAAATTAAAACATCGGGGCGTACGCCTTCATGGTCGCAGGCCAGCAATTTTCCTGTACGTGCAAGGCCGGTTTGTACTTCATCGGCAATAAAAAGTACGTTTTTCGATTTGCATAATTCGTAAGCTTTTTTCAGATACCCATCTTCTGGCACATATACCCCTGCCTCGCCCTGTATGGGTTCAACCAGGAACCCGGCAACGTTTGGGTCTTCGAGTTCTTTTTTAAGGGCATCCAAATCGTTATAGGGCACCACAACAAAACCCGGGGTATAGGGGCCAAAGCCTTTATATGAGTCGGGGTCAGTTGACATTGAAATTATGGTTATGGTACGGCCATGAAAGTTGCCTTCGCAAACAATTATTTTTGCCTGGTTTTCGGGTATCCCTTTTTTTGTATATGCCCATTTGCGGCAAAGTTTAAGCGCTGTTTCGTCGCCTTCGGCACCGGTGTTCATTGGAAGCACTTTATCGTATCCAAAATACCTGGTAATATATTCTTCGTAAACTCCCAGACTGCTATTGTAGAATGCCCTTGAGGTAAGTGCCAGTGTTTTTGCCTGTTCGGCCAGTGCCTGTACAATTTTTGGGTGGCAATGCCCCTGGTTAACCGCAGAATATGCCGACAGGAAATCGAAGTATTTCTTGCCCTCTACGTCCCACACAAAAATTCCTTCGCCCTTGTCCAAAACAACCGGCAGGGGGTGATAATTATGTGCACCATACTGGTCTTCTTTCTTAATAAAATCCATACTTGTCATAGCGTTCTGATGTTTTTATATTTGTATTTTAATGCAAATGTAATGTATTTATATACATAAAAATTATGATAATTCGCATTATTTTTACTGAAGTACAAAGTTATTGTTAGCAATTTCAGAAAAAATGAGTTTTTATCATTTTTTGTTGAAGTGATTTTCTCAACCTTTTATTTTTCCGATAAGAATTCGCTGAACCACTTTCCGGAGTCTTTCATAAAGCGGTTTTGTGTGGCATAGTCGATATATACCAGTCCAAACCGGGGCTTATAACCGTAATTCCATTCAAAATTATCGGTTAACGACCAAACAAAAAATCCGTCAACCGCAATACCTTTATTTTTGGTCTTTAGCAAATGGAAAAGAGTTTCTTTGTGGTAACCTGTACGTTTGTTGTCGGAAATTGTGCCATTGTTGTTTAATATATCGTCGAAACAGGCGCCACTTTCTGTTATATAAATTTTAGGGATGTTTTTATAGCCTGAGAATTTTTGGAGCATTTGGCCGATGCCTTCCGGAAAAACTTCAAGCCCCATAGTGTTGGTTATTGCCCCTCTTTTATTGGGTTTAACCTGGCCGGCATACAATGGTGGAAGCCCCGAATGCTTTGCTACCACACGGAAATAATATTGAATTCCAACAAAATCGAAATTAGCTTTGAGCAATTGCCCGTCTCCCGGTTTCATATACTTGTCGAGCCTCTTTAAAAACGGAAGTGTATCTTCAGGGTAGCCCATGCCTAAGGCCGGTTCTATAAATAAACGGTTAAGCGCAGCATCGAGCCGGTTTGCTGCATCGGTATTTTTTTGTTTGTCATCGGCAGCCTCCACCAAAGAGCAGGAAAAGGTTGAGCCAACATTAGCGCCAGGCAGTATATCTTTTACAATGCGGCTGCCAATTGCCTGACAAAGCGCTGCATGGTGCAGGGCAGGCATAAAATTATGTAAGCCTCTTTTTCCAGGGGCATGTAAACCAAGCAAATAACCAAAAGATGTAAATGCCATTGGTTCGTTTAAAACTATCCAGTTTTTAACCCTGTCGCCAAATTTTTTTGCTGCTGTGGTGCAATATTCGCCAAACCAATCAAGTATATCCCGGTTTGTCCAGCCGCCCTTGTCTTCCAGCACTTGGGGCAAATCCCAATGGTACAATGTAAGCCAGGGTTCGATGTTTTTTTCAAGACAGGTATCGATAAGCCGGTTGTAAAAATCGGTTCCTTTAAGGTTAACATTGCCTATTCCATTAGGGATTATGCGCGGCCACGACAATGAAAACCTGAAGGCGTTGAAATTCATTTGTCCCAGCAAGGCAATATCGGTGGTATAACGGTTATAAAAGTCGCATGCAACAAGGGCATTGTCGCCATTTTTAATTTTTCCCTTTTTTGAAGCAAAGGTATCCCACACCGATGCTGAACGACCATCGGAATAGGCGGCGCCTTCGGTTTGAAAAGCAGCACTGGCAGCCCCCCAAACAAAGTTTTTACCAAATTTTTCTCGGGCAGGAAAAGATTGTTGAAATTCACAAACATTGTTTGAAAACAAATTAAATGGTGCCATAAGCATACCCCCGGAAAGTGCTGAAACATTATGGATAAACAATCTTCGCGAGAGCAGCATTTTTTGAAAAGTTTTTTGTTTTCAATTTGAAAAAAGGTTTTTAGATGATTCTTATTAATAATACAAGGTTAATGGGCAGGCAATTTATTCTTTCGTTTTGTTTTCTTCTCGGCCGGATAGGTCAGTGAAATATATTTCTTGGGATTGGAACCATCAATTAACCCAAGAATGAAACTTTCAAAAATTTGGTTGACAATGCGTGCCGTGATATCGGGATAGCTGATTTCTATTTTAAAATCGGAAGATATCCATTCGCGAATTGTTTCTATATGTTTTTCTTTTAGCTTTTTAATAACAGGCACCCCCATTGCCTTTAAGGCAGCAGCGTTACATTGCTGTTCGTATTGGTTCTGCATGGGAACTACCATAAGTTTTTTCCCCAAAAACATAGCTTCGGCAGGGGTTTCAAAGCCTGCACCGCATAAAACGCCTGTTGACGATGCCATACTGCGTATAAAACCATCGTTGGTTACCGGATAAATTTCAACGTTTTTTTGAATGGTAACCTGTGGTGCCCTTTTGGAGAAAACCTGCCATTTTATGTTTTCATCGATATTTTGCAATATTTTTAAAAGAAATGAATCGTCGTACGAAGGCAGGTAAACTGTATAATGCCCGGCATCGGTGTTTTCGATATTCCTGATTTCAGACCGTATTACAGGTGTAAAAATATCTTTCGAATACTTACAGAAATGCAAACCAAAGCGACTTGTTGACGGGGCATAATTTTTCAAAATTAGGCTTCCGATAAAGTCTTTCTTTTTTGGCCTGGGCACATTTTTATCGAGCAAAGCACACTGATGGCTAAAAGCAATGCACGGAACTTTTTTAAAATGGCAGGCCCATGCCGAAACTGGTTCAAAATCGTTAATAACAAAATCGTAATCTCGTACGGGTATGCTGCGCACTTCCTCCATAAACAGTTTTGAGTTGGCCTCGATGTATGTGTTCCAGAGATCGACCCCGCCCTTTTTCCCAAACATAAAGCTCAACCCCCTGGGCTTATATTTAACTTCAAACGGAAGTTCAACTTCCGACTGGTAACCACTAACCAGTATATCTACTTCGCACTTGTCGCGCAACAGGGGTATTATTTCACGTGCCCGGCTAAGGTGGCCGTTGCCGGTGCCTTGTATGGCGTATAAAATTTTCATTGGTTTATTGATGAAATTCGTTAACCATTTCTTTAAAAATTTGCTTATTGTCCATATCATCGAGGCTTTTGCCCTGTTCGCTTTCTGTGTCATCGGAATGCAGGGCGGCGTCATCGGAATACCTGTAGATTCTCCATTCGCCTTTGTTGAATTCTAATGCAGAAAGGTTTTCTATCCAGTCGCCTGAATTGAGATATAAAATCGAATTTCCTTTTAAATCGTTTATTTCCCTTATTTCGGGGTGGTGGATATGGCCGCACACAATGCAGTCGAACCCCTTCTGTATAGCCAGTGCAGCAGCCGTTTCTTCAAAATTGTTAATATACTTAACGGCCGTTTTTACATTATCCTTTATTTTTTTTGAAAGCGAAACTTTTCCTTTGCCAAGCAACCGGCTTATATAATTTACCAGTACATTAAAGTATATCAGGGCATCGTAGCTTATTGCCCCCAGCCTTGCCAGCCATTTTGAATAATGCATAATGGAATCGAAGACATCGCCATGGAAGAACCAAACTTTTTTTCCGTTGAGCTCAAGAGAAATTTTATTGGTAATCTCAAGTGCTGCCAGCCTCATGCCGGCAAAACGCCGGAGTGTTTCATCGTGGTTGCCGGTAACGTAATAAACCTTAGTGCCCTTTGTTGCCAGGCCAATTATATATTTAACAACCTTCATGTGGGGTTTTGGCCAATAGCGTTTCTTAAACTGCCAGATATCAATTATATCGCCGTTTAACACGAGGGTTTCGGCTTTTATGCTTTTTAAATACTTCAACAGTTCTTTTGCATGACTGCCGTATGTTCCCAGGTGAACATCGGAAACCACTACAAGTTCTACATCTCTTTTTTTATCCTTCATTTATAACTTTTTTCAACGCTAAGGAATAAAAGCTATGTGTCTTTATTGTTAAGGATAGATTAATAAAATATAAAATGACATGGTTGCTGCAACTATCGGCACGAGCTTTAATGAACGGGATAGCTGTTAGTTTAAACTGAGCGGTGAATTAGTGAAGGGTTAACAGTTATTTTAATTTTTGATTGGCCATATTATTTAACGCACAATAATGCCCACGCCACACTCTTAACATATTTTGCCGTGCTGGCTCACTTTTTCATTGAATCGTAAATGGCTTTCTGAATATTTGTTCGCACATCCATTTTTGCAAGTTTGGTGTTTAAGGCATCGGGGTAAATGCGGTTAGAAAGAAATACATAAACAATGCCGGTTTCGGGGTCGGCCCAGGCCATTGTGCCGGTGAAACCGGTATGCCCGTAACTTTTTGCCGAAATTCCTTTAAAAGCAGGCCCCGAAAGGGCTGTGTCGGGTTCTGGCTTGTCGAACCCCAGTCCGCGTCGGTTGCCATTTGTATTGCTGCCATTACTGGTATATTTCGATATGGTTTTATTTTCGATATACTCTACTCCTCCAAAATGCCCGCCATTGAGGTACATCTGCATTATTTTGGCAACATCGTTAGCACAGCCAAATAAGCCTGCATGACCAGATACGCCGCCCAACATAGCTGCTCCGGGGTCGTGTACATAACCATGAATAATTTGCCTGCGGAACACCAAATCGTTTTCAGTTGGTACAATACAGCTTTTGTCGAATACTTTCAATGGGTTAAAACAAAGGGTATAAGCGCCAAGCCTGTTGAATAGTGCCGAATCTGCAAGCTTATCGAGTTTCTGCCCGGTTTGTTGTTCAATTATTTTTTGAAGAATATAAAAACCCAAATCGCTGTATTTATATTGTCCGGTTTTTTCAATTTTCGAGCTTATTATTTTTGTCCAAATCGAATCGGCATAGTCTTTACGCAAAAATAAATTGTTTGCTACCTGCAAAGGATAATCTTCGGAGAAGGATGTTGAGAAATAGAGGTCTTTGTATTTTAAATGTTTGTTGGCAAAGGTTCTGGCCGCAACTTGTATGGGGTAGTCTTCGTTAAGCTTTGAACTGGTTAAATTTTGGTTTGGGTAAACGGGTTCCAGTACCGACCAGTAAAAAGGTATCCAGGCGGCAAGCCCCGACTGGTGCATAAGAATATCGGACAAAACAAGGTTTCCCTTGTCGCAAGTATCGAGATAGGGAAAAAATTTACCTAGCTTATCGTTAAGGTTTATTGTACCTGTTCCGTCGAGTTGCATAATAATGGGCAGTGTGGCAGTAATTTTGGTTAGCGAGGCAATATCGTATAAGTCGGTTGGCATAACAGGGGTCTTTTCTGAGAAATCGTGAAACCCATAGCTTTTATTTAAAAATACTTTACCATTTTTTGATGCAATTACCTGGCAACCGGGCATAGCTTTTTCATCAATGGCATTTTGTATAATTGAATCGACTTTAAGCAATTTTTTGTAATCGAAGCCAGCCTCAAAGGGCTCAACATATTTAAACCGGTCAAGAATTTGGGTTTGGTGCCCGGTGCCAGCACGAAAGCTATTATTAATTGAAACCGGAAGCCTTCCTTCGGCAGCAATAGCCCCAAACAACAAATGTGCAGCCGAACGTTGGGTTACTGCATCGTTTTCGTAAGCTACAATAACCGATTGGGATTTGTTGAGATATCTTAAATCCGATAGCGCATAGGGGTTTACAAAAGCTGCCAATACAGAATTTCCCGATGCGATAAGGGTATCGAGCAGAATTTTTTGTTTGTACCCAACATCGAAATTGCGGGAAGCAAAAATGCTGTTGCTGTGCAAGCTGGTAATTACCAGGTTATAATTTTTTAATGTGTCGAGCAGGATTTTAATGTGTGAACTATCGGGTTCTTTTGGGGTATTGAAGGCATCGACACGGGCATAAAGCCTGAGCATTCCAAGAAATTCGTCGCCGCTGCTGTTGCCAACTTTAACATGGGCAATTTTAAGGGTGTCTAACCTTCGCAACGGGAGGAGGTTTTTATCGTTTTTTATAACTGTTAGCGATGCCTCAATGAGTTTCTGCCTGTTTAACAAATATTCGGGCTTGTTCAGGCTGTCGATGGTATATTTTTCGTTAACCGACTTATTAATGGCCCATTCTTTTGCGTGGATTATTTTTCGGCAGCTTTGTTCAATTTTGTTTTTGTCGATTTCTCCAGCCTCTATGGCTTTTACAATTGCCGGTATGGTGTTTTCAACATCACCGGGCATAAGCAGTATATCGTTTCCGGCATTAATTGCCCTGATATTAGCCTCTACCGGGGCAAAATAATCGGCAAGCCCTTTCATTTCCAAAGCATCGGTAACCACCAGTCCCCTGAAGCCCATTTTCTTTTGCAGGAGGGTATCAACAATTATCGGAGAGAGGGTTGAAGGAAGTGCCTTTGTGGTGTCGAGCGATAAAACATTCATGTGGGCAATCATAACCCCAGCAACCCCGGCATTAATAAGTGCCCTGAAGGGGTAAAGCTCAAGGCTGTCGAGCCTGTCGGGGCTATGGTTAATAACCGGCAGGCCTTTATGCGAATCGGTTTGGGTGTCGCCATGGCCGGGGAAATGCTTGGCAAAAGCCAGCACACCTTCGTCTTGCATGCCTTTCATGTATAAAATGCCTTTGCGTGCTACGTTTGCCCTTAGCTCGCCAAAAGAGCGGCTGTTTATTACCGGGTTCAGGGCATTGTTGTTGATGTCAACAACGGGGGCAAAGTTTACGTGTATGCCTATATGTTTTAATTGCTTTGCTATATCGTGTCCCATCTCGTAAATAAGCATCTCATCGGTAATGGCCCCCAGGGTCATTTCTTTCGGATATTGAATGCCATCGCTTAGCCTCATGGCCAGCCCCCATTCGCCGTCAATGGCAATTAGCAGGGGCACTTTGGAAATCGACTGGTAGTAGGCAGTAAGTTCTGCAACCTGTTGTGTGTTTCCCTGAAAAAAAATAATACCCCCTACATTATGCTTTGTTATTAGTTCGCTTACCCGTTTTTTGTCTTGTTCCCCCTTGTTCGGATAAGCAGCTACCATCATCATTTGTCCGATTTTCGCCTCAAGGCTTAACTGGTTGTATAGCGAATCGGGCCAACTTGCAGTATCTGTAAGAAAAGGTGGCAGCGATTCTGAGAACGAGGCCCCTGGTTCTTTAAAGAAATTGTCGTCGAAAGAAAATTGCAGAAAAAACAATGTTATTGTTGTTGCCCCAAGTATTGCCCATAATTTTTTATACCCTGCCCTCATCCTGTAAAATAAATTCGTCAAACACAATTATTAACTGATACCTAAATTACTTCCATTCGGTTTCAGTTTTTAGCTTAATTATTTTGAGTTATTAACAAAATCTTTGCCGTATGCGGGTTTACGTACCTTGTAGTTGAATATCGGGTTGCAAGCGGTTTATATTTAAGTGTTTGCGAAAGTACGTGCTTTTGCTTCAGGGGGCCAATATTGGTTTCTTGCAGCGGTTTATTTACATTATATGTTTCTTGTACTCGAAATTTAAATTTTCATTTGAAAGCAAATACGTGTTTGTCCCTTCTTTATTGTTATATAACCGGAGCAATTGCTAATTTTATGAGCGTATATCAAAATTATCTGGTGAAGCAGGAACAATTGATAAAACAGCTGCGCGATGGGCATGAAAGGGCTTACGAACTGATGTTTAAAACCTACTATAAGGAGCTGGTTGTGCATGCCAATAAATACTTGTCCGACATTGAATCGGCCAAAGAGGTTGTACAGGATTTGTTTGTTACTATTTACGAAAAAAGGTTCAACCTCGATATCAGCTTGTCGTTAAAAGCCTATTTATACAAATCGGTACAAAACAAGTGCATTAATGCTATTCATTCAGCGAAAACCAGGGAAAAATACGCCCGCTATGTAAAAGATAATTCTCATGAACCTGACGCAATTGTTGAAAGTGAATTATCAGTATCGGAGCTTGAAAATGCCCTCTACAATGCCATTGACGGCTTGCCGCCAAAATGCAGGATGATTTTTAAACTGAACCGTTTCGAAGGTTTCTCAAATGGAGAAATAGCCGAAAAACTTGAACTATCTAAACGCACAGTGGAAACACAAATTACCAAAGCCCTTAAGATACTAAGGGGAAAACTCTTGCCTTACCTGGCTGAATCAATTGCCCTGGCGTTTATTTTTGTTGCACTTACTATTTAATTGAATAAAAATGGAAAACACAATATATAACGATGAAAATGTGGCAAAATATTTTGCCGGTGAATTGGATGAGCATAAACTGGAATTAATGGAAAAGAAATTATTAAACGACAAAGAAAAAGAGAAAGAAATAAGCGATTTTTCGCGCCTGTGGGAAAAATCGGCCGAACTTGCCACGTACGAAAAAATCGATGCCGATGCCGATTGGCAGTCGGTGCGCTCGCGCATGGGGTTTGGGGCAAAAGCGGGGAAAATATCGTTTGCACGTTACTTTAGCCGTATTGCTGCTATTTTAATATTGGCTGTGGGGCTGGCATACCTTTTTAGCGAGATTGTCGATACAACCATTCTGCCCGGAAGGGCAACTAACGATTATTTGCAGTATTCTGCCACGGAAGCTGCCGGCGAATTTACCCTCCCCGACAATTCAAAGGTTGCACTGAACAAGGGTTCCAGCCTTTATTATAATTCAAATTATAGTACCGATAACCGCGATGTAATTCTCGAGGGCGAAGGCTATTTTGAAGTGGAAAAAAACAAAACATTGCCTTTCAGGGTGTTTGTAAACAATTCTACGGTTGAGGTGCTGGGTACTGCATTTAATATACGGCCGGGCGTGAAAGAGGTAACTGTAAGTGTTCTCAATGGCCATGTTGCATTTTATGAAACATCGAAAAAAGAAAACAGAATTGAGCTTTTGCAAAACGAACAATCGAAGTTCGACACTAAAAGCAGGGTGTTTGCCCCAAAATCGGTTCTAAACCAAAATGCATTGGCCTGGCATACACGGCGACTGATATTCAGGCGCGACAGCCTTAAAAATGTATTCGAAACTCTGGCAGTGTGTTATGGCAAGGAACTTGAAACAAACAATATAACCAGTTTCGATGTTAAGCTTTTTACAAGCGAATATCTAAATGAGCCGCTTGAGGATATCCTAAACGATATCAACGCAGTATATGCCGGAAGATATAGTTTCAGGATAACCGACGACAAGCTTATTGTTCAACAAAAAAACTGAACACGTGCAAACAATCCTGCGGATATCCATAATTTTTATGCTATTGTTCCGGTATGGCACAAATATTTATTCCCAGGACATTCTGCAAAACGAAGTAAGTTTAACCCGGCAGGCATATGTTACCAGCAGCCTTCTCGATTCAATACAGTCGAAAACCGGTATCGTATTTGTTTATAGCTCTACTATACAACCCGACAGGCTTGTTTATATTGCCCCGGGCAAATATACTGTGTCGCAGGTGCTCGATAGTATTTTTTTGCCAGTCAGGCACAACTACAGGGTTCGCAACAGGCATGTAATACTAATGCCTGAGGGGGCAAATGTAAATACCGAAATAAAACATCCAGTGCAGGGCAGGGTGCTCGACCGGAAGAATAACCCTGTGCCTTTTGCCACTATTTATTTTGAAAACTCCGGAAAAGGCACTATAGCTAATGTTGAAGGCTATTTCAGGCTTTTAGTGCCAGCCGGGATGATTTTTGATACCCTGACCATTAGCTCGGTGGGCTTCGAAGCGGCAAAAATCTCCCCGGAAACTTACCTCTCCCAAAATTTGCTCGTAAACCTCAAAACTGCGGTAGTGCCAATACGCGATATAATTGTGCGCCCAGAAGTGCCAGAAGACATAGTGTTACAATCGTACGAAAAGCGTATAAGGAATTATAGCTCGAAACAAGTATTGATGACTGCATTTTTTCGGGAAACATCCAAACAGGACAACGACTACATATCGCTTACCGAAGCCCTGGTAGAGGTTTATAAAACTGCTTATTTAAGCAATGCCGACGACTTAATTGTGCTTCTGAAGGGTCGCAACGGCTCGAACATTAACAAATCGGAACTTGTTAACCTTGTTGTTCAGGGGGGGCTTTATAATGGCATTCGTCTCGATGTGGCTAAATATGGCAGTTATTTCTATTCTTCCGATGCTTTTTTGGAGTATGACTTCAGAATGTCCAGAACAACCTTTATTAAAGGACGGCAGACTTATGTTATTGCTTTCGATATGAAAGAGGGGCTTGATTACGCCGGTTATAAAGGTTTGTTATATTTCGATGCCGAAAGCCTGGCACTGGTGCGTGCCGAATTTGAAATCAGTGCACGTGGCCTGAAATATGCTAAGGCCGATCTGGTACGCAAAACCCCACGTGGCTTTTCTGCTAAGCCCTTGTATGCACGTTACGAAGTCGAATACAGGTATTATAACAATACATGGAACCTGCATTATGCCCACAGCGAAATTAATATAAAGGTTCGCAAATCGGGCAGGAGGGGCGAACAGGCATTCTCGTGCAATTTTGTTTCTACTTCGGAGTTTGTTGTTACCGATATCGACGACAGCCCCTCGGCAAGGGCCAGGTACCGCGATTCGGCACGTCCGCACGATGTATTGTACCAACAGGTAAAAAATACAGGCGAAACTTTCTGGGAAGGCAGCAACATTATTCTTCCCGAAGAGCCTTTATTAAGCACCATAGGCAAGCTCCAGAAAGAAGGAATAATTCCCGACGAACAACAAGGGAAAAGCAACAGCCATTAGCATAAAGAATAATTATATTTGCCAATTTTAACCCAAATGTTATGGAATATACGAGTTACTTAAAATATGTTACTTTGCCGGAAAAGTGTTTCAGCAATAAAAAATCCCGAAAGATTGAACGAAACTTTTTACCGGTCAAAAATGTTATTGTATCTGTCTTATTGGTTTCATCGCTATTTATATCATGTAAACAATCTCAAGAGAATAGTACTATGCATACCTCCGAATTTAATTTTGTAGTTGAACAATTTGCCGATCTGCGCATACTCCGTTACCAGGTACCGGGCTTTGAGGACCTGTCGTTAAACCAGAAAAAACTTATTTATTATTTAAGCCAGGCTGCTCTCTGCGGCCGCGATATTTTGTATGATCAAAATGGCGAATTTAACCTGCTTGTCCGCAGGGCACTGGAAAATATATATGTTAGCTATAAAGGCAACAGGGATACCGACGAATGGAAAAAATTCGAGCTGTACCTCAAACGTATCTGGTTTGCCAATGGTATTTACCATCATTATTCGTCCGATAAAATTTTGCCGGGCTTTTCCGAAGCCTGCTTTCGTTCACTGGTAGCTGCTTCCGATAAATCAGGCTTCGAAACCATAAAGGGTAAATCGCTTGCCGAAACAATCGATTTGCTTATTCCGGTAATGTTCGATCCGCAAATTTTGCCTAAAAAAGTGCTGCAGGATCCGCAAGCCGATATTGTTGCCGGCTCGGCTGTAAATTTCTATGGCAGCGGGGTTACACAACGCGAAGCCGAAGACTTTTATTCGGCCCTGAAAGATACCTCAGACGCGACACCTGTTTCGCACGGGCTAAACTCAAAACTCTTTAAGGAAAACAATAAACTGAGCGAAAACATTTGGAAAGTCGGTGGCTTGTATTCCCCGGCTATAGAAAAAATTGTTTTTTGGCTCGAAAAGGCCCTTGAGGTAGCCGATACACCTGTACAACAGGAAACCATAGCTAAATTAATCGAATATTACCGTACCGGAAATTTAAAAACCTGGGACGAGTATAATGTATTATGGGTGAGCGATTTGGGTTCACATATCGATTTTGTGAATGGTTTTATTGAAGTTTACAGCGATCCGCTTGGCATTAAAGCTACCTGGGAGTCTATTGTGAATTTTAAGGATATTGAAGCAACCCGGCGTGCCCGTACTATTAGCGAAAATGCACAATGGTTCGAAGACAATTCGCCGGTCGATAAGAGATTTAAAAAGAAAGAGGTGAAAGGTATATCGGCAAAAGTGATTACCGTTGCAATGCTTGGCGGCGATTGCTACCCGGCAACACCCATAGGCATTAACCTGCCAAATGCCGACTGGATTCGCAAAGAATATGGCTCAAAGTCGGTTACCCTTGAAAATATTACCTATGCCTATTCGCAGGCTAACCTGGTTTCGGGCTTTCTCGAAGAATTTTCGCTAAACGGGAGCGACATGGAGCTCGAAAAAAAATATGGCCCCCTGGCCGATAACCTTCATATTGATTTGCACGAATGCCTTGGGCATGGTTCGGGCCAATTGCTTCCCGGAGTAAGCAGCGAAGCGCTTAAAAATTACCACTCCCCGCTAGAAGAAACCCGTGCCGACTTGTTTGCCCTTTATTACATAATGGATCCTAAAATGGTTGAGTTGGGGCTTATGCCCGACCTCGATGTGGCTAAAGTGCAATATCTTTCATATATCAGAAACGGACTGATGACCCAGCTCCGCAGGATAGAACCTGGAAAAAACATTGAACAGGCGCACATGCGGAACCGACAGATAATTTCGCGTTGGTGTTTCGAAAAGGGAAGAAACAATAAAGTTATTGAAATGGTTAAGGTTGATGGTAAAACCTTTATAAAAATTAACGATTACAAAAAACTTCGTGAATTGTTTGGTGAATTGCTCAATGAAGTGCAACGGATAAAATCGGAAGGCGATTACCTTGCCGGGCGACAACTGGTTGAAGGTTATGGCGTAAAAGTCGATACAGTTTTGCACCAGGAGGTTTTGGCACGTTTCGAAAAACTGAACATTGCCCCTTATAGTGGTTTTATAAACCCTGAATATGAGTTGGTTACCGAAAGTGGCGCCGTTGTCGATGTAAAAATATATTATACAAACGATTATGCAGCACAAATGCTAAAATACAGTAGGGAATATTCGTTTTTGCCTGCCACAAATTAATTATTGTTAAGGCAAACAGCTTATTTTTTCCTCAAACTGTTAATTAAACTTGTACGAAATAAAAATTATCAATAATATTGCAGTCGAATTTAATAAACATGAAAAACAACAGGGCACATAAACACCATCATCATATCGGTTAAACCGGCTGGTGCAGTGTGTCAAATCAACAAAATAAACGAAGAGGTTTGCAGTACTGCAAACCTTTTTTTTTAGCCCGCTTTTAAAGCATTGGGCATGTAAGCTTGGGGGGTCTGAAAGATTTTAACAACAGTAAAGGAAATAATACAAAAAACAAAATATGTCAATTTTAAAAATAGCAATTCAAAAAGAGGGCAGGCTTAGTGAAAAATCGCTCGGGCTGCTTAATGAGTGCGATATTACAGTCGATCAGGGAAAACGTAAACTAATTGGCACATCGGTCAACTATCCCATAGAGGTACTGTTCCTGCGCGACGACGATATACCCCAATATGTGGCCGATGGTGTTGCCGATATTGGAATTGTTGGCGAAAACGAAGTGCTGGAAAAAGACAAAAATACAACACTGGTTAAACGTCTCGGCTTTGCCCGTTGCAGGTTGTCGCTTGCTGTGCCCCAGGATTCCGATTACAACGGTTTAAATTGGTTCAATGGCAAGCGTATTGCAACATCTTATCCGCATATCCTTCAGAAATTTCTCGACGAAAAAGGTATAAAATCGAAAATAGAAGAAATAAGCGGTTCGGTAGAAATTGCACCAAGCATTGGCCTGGCCGAAAGTATTTTCGATATTGTAAGCAGTGGTGGCACCCTGGTCAGCAACCGCTTAAAGGAAGTTGAAGTGGTAACACAAAGCGAAGCGGTAATCATTGCAACCCCAGGTTTATCGAAAGAAAAACAGGCCTTGCTCGATGGTTTGCTTTTCCGTATTAAAACCGTTCAGCAGTCGAAGGGCAATAAGTATATTTTATTGAATGCCCCCAACGAGAAGCTTGATGAAATTGTTAAACTTTTGCCAGGAATGAAAAGTCCTACTGTATTGCCTCTGCATTTAAAAGGCTGGAGTTCGGTACATACGGTTGTGCACGAAAAGGAATTTTGGGGCATGGTGGACAAACTAAAAGAACTCGGCGCCGAGGGTATTCTTGTTATACCAATAGAGAAAATGATTTTATAATTTTTGTAAGGTTAAACGCAAAAACAGGCCGATGGAAGTAATAAAATTTCCCGATAAGGGCATGTGGGCTGAACTGCTCAGAAGGCCGGCATTCGAAACTGCCTCGCTCGACACGGTGGTGAATGGCATTATCGACGATGTTAAGAAACGGGGCGACAATGCTGTTTTGGAATACACAAAAAAATTCGATAAGGCTGATTTATTAAGCCCCGAAATGCCATCGGAAGAAATTGCCGGAGCTTCTGACAAAGTGCCCGATGATTTGAAAAAATCTATTGACCTTGCCATTGACAATATTACAGCTTTCCATAAAGCGCAGCTGCCCAAAACCATTGAGATTGAAACCATGCCCGGGGTTAAGTGCTGGCAAAAACCACAGGCCATATCAAAAGTGGGCTTATATATACCTGGCGGTATGGCCCCCTTGTTTTCTACCATTCTCATGCTTGCAGTTCCTGCTAAAATTGCCGGCTGTAAAGAAATTGTACTGTGTTCGCCCCCCGATAAAAACGGAAAATTAAACGAAGCCATTGTTTATGCTGCCGCCAGGGTTGGCATAACCCGTATATTCAGGGTTGGCGGAGTGCAGGCCATAGCTGCAATGGCTTACGGTACCGAAACCATTCCGAAAGTATATAAAATTTTTGGGCCCGGCAACCAGTATGTTACAGCTGCAAAACAACTTGTGGCGCGCGATGCGGTTGCAATTGATATGCCTGCAGGCCCCAGCGAGGTTGCCGTTATTGCCGACGAAAACTCCAATGCCGCATTTATTGCCAGCGATTTATTGTCGCAGGCCGAGCATGGCACCGACAGCCAGGTGGTAATGTTTACAACCAGCGAAGCAATTATTGATAAAGTGCTGGCCGAAGTAGAAAAACAACTTGGCACATTGCCTAAAAAAGCTTTAGCTGCCGAATCGCTTAAGCACAGTAAAGTGTTTTTGCTTCCCGACAATGCCAGCCTTATGGAAATGGTTAATGCCTATGCCCCGGAACACCTGGTTATTTCTACCGACAATGCCGATGAACTTGCACTGGAAGTAGAAAATGCAGGCTCGGTGTTTGTAGGCAAATATACCCCCGAGAGCGCCGGCGATTATGCCTCGGGAACCAACCATACCCTGCCCACGCACGGTTGGGCTACTGCATACAGCGGTGTAAACCTCGATAGTTATTATAAGAAAATTACCTATCAGAAAATTTCGCGCGAAGGCTTAAAGTTTATTGGCCCGGCAATTGAAATTATGGCAGGTGCCGAAGGTCTTGTAGCACACAAAAATGCAGTTACTTTAAGGCTGAAAAACAGTTAAGATTCAAAGAATTATGTTCGATTTACAAAAACTGGTAAGAAAAAATATTCTCGAAATGGAACCCTACTCATCGGCACGCGATGAATTTCAGGGTGTGGCATCGGTCTATCTCGATGCAAATGAAAACCCATACAATAACGGAATTAACAGATACCCCGATCCGCTTCAGCAGGAACTCAAGGTTAAAATTAGCCGCATAAAAAACGTACACCCCTGGCAGATTTTTCTCGGCAACGGTAGCGACGAACCCATCGATTTGGTTATTAGGGCCTTTTGCGAACCTGGTACAGATAACATTGTGAGCATTAAGCCTACTTATGGCATGTATAAAGTGTGCGCCAACGTGAACAATGTTGAGTTTCGCGAAGTTTTGCTTACCCCCGATTTTAAACTCGATTCAGAAGCCGTTTTAAAGCAGGTTGACCATAAAACTAAAATTATTTTTCTGTGTTCGCCCAATAACCCCACCGGAAACAGTTTTGTGCGCGAAAAAATCATATACATCCTCAACCGCTTCGATGGTATTGTCGTGCTCGACGAGGCTTATATCGATTTCTCTGAACAGGAAAGCTTTCTGGCGCAGTTAGATAATTATCCGAACCTTGTAGTATTGCAAACGTTCAGCAAAGCTTGGGGAATGGCTGGTGCACGTGTGGGTATCGCTTTCGCATCATCTAAAATTATTGATATACTGAACAAAATAAAGTATCCGTACAATATTAATGTTTTAAGCCAGCAACAGGTTAGCAGGCAGATTGACCTGCTAGAAGATAAGAACACTAAGCTTAAGTCTATTATAGAACAGCGGAAACTTATGGTGTTGGAGTTAAATAAGTCCCCACATGTTTTGGAAGTATTTCCGAGCGATTCCAACTTTTTGCTGTTAAGGGTGAACGATGCCCGAAAGATGTACGATTATTTACTTGCAAAAGAAATAATTGTGCGCGATCGTTCCAGTGTTGCATTATGCCATGGATGCCTGAGGGTTACTATAGGTACCCCGGCTGAAAATAAATCGCTGCTCGGTGCTGTAAACGAATATCAGGAACAAATAATTAAGCCGTGAGAAAACGTGTTTTGTTTATCGACAGGGATGGTACCCTGATTAAAGAGCCAGAAACCGATTTTCAGGTCGATTCTCTGGAAAAACTAGAGTTTATGCCCGAGGTTTTCAGGGCACTGTACAGTATTGCCAGCCTGCTAGGGTACGAACTGGTTATGGTTACAAACCAGGATGGGCTTGGAACTTCTTCCTTCCCGGAAGAAACTTTTTGGCCGGCACATAATAAAATGCTAAAGGCTTTTGAGAACGAAGGTATCCGGTTTGCTGAAATACATATAGACCGCTCACTGCCATCGGAGAACAGTCCTGACCGGAAACCGGGAACTGGCATGCTTACCAGATATTTTTCCGATGAATACGATTTGTCCAATTCTTTTGTAATCGGCGACAGGCCCACCGATATTCAACTTGCAAAGAACCTGGGGGCAAAAGCAATTGCCTATGGAAATAGTTTGAACAGCTCCGATATTGCTAAACAGGGGCTGACGGATGTACTTGCTTTTGCAACTGCCAGCTGGATTGAAATTTTTGCTTTTTTAAGGGCCGGGAGCCGCCGGGCAACTGTTGCCCGCAATACCAGTGAGACAAAAATAAACATTGAAATCGATCTCGATGGAAAGGGAATTTCTGCAATTTCAACCGGACTGGGCTTTTTTGACCACATGCTCGACCAGATTGCAAAACACGCCTCAATAGATATTAAAATTGACGTGAAAGGCGATTTGCATGTCGATGAACACCATACCATTGAAGACACAGCGCTCTCTCTGGGTGAAGCTTTCAGGCTGGCATTGGGCGACAAGCGCGGCATTGAACGATATGGTTATGCCCTGCCCATGGACGAATCGATGGCGCAGGTGCTAATCGATTTTGGCGGAAGGCCCTGGCTGGTTTGGGATGCCGATTTTAAACGCGAAAAAGTAGGCGATTTGCCAACCGAAATGTTTCTGCATTTCTTTAAATCGTTTTCCGATAAGGCTTTATGCAATTTAAACATTAAAGCCGAAGGTCAAAACGAGCACCATAAAATAGAGGGCATTTTTAAGGCTTTTGCCCGGGCATTAAAAATGGCCAAACAACGCAACGTGTTTGAATATCAGCTACCAACTACAAAGGGTGTTTTATAATGAACAAAAACTCAGATAACAAAACGGCAATTTTGCTTATGCACTGCACCGACAGGCAGGGCATTGTACAAAACGTTACCGAATTTATCGATAACAACAGGGGCAATATTGTTGAACTCGACGAACATGTCGATCGCGAAGAGAACGTGTTTTTTATGCGTATTGTATGGGAATTGAAAAACTTTTTGATACCTGAAGATAAAATCGGTGATTTCTTTGAGGTACAGATAGCGGCAAAATACAATATGCGGTTTAATTTGTATTTCAGCGATCAGAAGCCCCGTATGGCCATATTTGTCTCGAAAATGTCGCATTGCCTGTTCGATGTGTTATCGAGGGTGCAATCGGGCGAATGGGACGTGGAAGTTCCCCTAATTATTAGTAACCATGCCGATTTAGAGCCGGTAGCCCATGGGTTTGGCATTCCGTTTAAAGTGTTTCCGGTAACCAAAGAAAATAAAGCGGAACAGGAAGCAAAAGAAATTGCTTTGCTGAAAAACCATCGTGCCGATTTTATTGTGCTGGCCCGCTATATGCAGGTTTTGTCGCCGGCTTTTATAAAGGAGTTCCCCGATAAGATAATAAACATTCACCACTCGTTTTTGCCGGCATTTCCGGGTGCAAAGCCATACCATTCGGCCTACAAAAGGGGGGTGAAAATTATCGGGGCCACCAGTCATTATGTTACCGAAGACTTGGACGAAGGGCCAATAATTGCCCAGGATGTTGCACATATTACCCATAAAGATTCGGTTGATGATTTGGTACGAAAAGGCCGCGACCTCGAAAAAATAGTGCTCTCGGCGGCAGTTTATGAACATATTCAGCGCCGCACCATGGTGTATAATAACCGCACAGTGGTTTTTCGGTAATCAGTTTTAGTTCAAAGTTTAATATTAACAGTGAACAGTAAACAGTGAACAGTAAACAGTAAACAGTGAATAGTGAACAGTTAGTTATATGCAAATTCTTCATTACTTTCATTCTTTTAATTCTTTCATTAATACATTCACCTTAATCTCGACCATGAACTTTGAACTTTAAACTTTAAACCTTGAACTTTAAACCTTGAACTTTAAACTTTAAACTTTGAACTTTAAACTTTAAACTTTGAAACCTGAACCCTGAACCTCAATTATAAAAGTACAAAACATGAACATAGCAATAATCAAATACAACGCCGGAAACATTATGTCGGTCGATTATGCCTTACAGCGGTTGGGGATACAGGCAGAGGTAACTTCCGACAAAGATAAAATACTCTCGGCCGACAAGGTTATATTTCCCGGAGTGGGCGAAGCCAGTACTACTATGAATTTTTTAAGGGCAGAAAACCTCGATAAACTAATCGAGTCGCTAAAGCAGCCGGTATTGGGTATTTGCCTCGGCATGCAGCTAATGTGCAGCCATTCCGAAGAGGGCAATACGCCCTGCCTGGGCATTTTCGACGAAAAAGTTAAGCTTTTTAACCCTAAACCGGGAGAAGAAAATATTACCAAAGTGCCACACATGGGCTGGAACGCATTACATAGCTTAAAATCGAAATTATTCGACGGGCTTTGCGGGGGCGATTACGTGTATTTTGTACATAGTTTCTATGCTGCTGTGGGCAGCCATACTAATGCTATATGCGACTATATTCTGCCCTTCAGCGCGGCATTGAAAAAAAACAATTTTTATGCTACACAGTTCCACCCCGAGAAGAGTGGCCCTGTTGGTGCCAGAATTTTACAAAACTTTATTGAAAAATGCTGACAATAATACCTGCAATTGATATCATTGGTGGAAAATGCGTAAGGCTTTCAAAGGGCGATTACAACCAAAAAAAGGTGTATAACGAAAATCCTCTCGAAGTTGCCCTGAGTTTCGAGGCCCACGGGCTCAAACGCCTTCACCTGGTAGATTTAGACGGTGCAAAGGCTCAAAACGTTATAAACTGGAAAGTGCTGGAGCAAATTGCCTCCCGCACAAGCCTGGAAATTGATTTTGGAGGGGGCATTAAGGCCGACAGCGATTTAGATATAGTATTTAACAGCGGGGCAACTATGGCCACAATAGGAAGTGTTGCCGTTAAATCGCCCGGGTTGTTTTTTAAATGGATGGAAGCTTTTGGCGCTGAAAAGCTAATTTTGGGCGCCGATGTTAATAATCGCAAAATTGCCATTTCTGGCTGGCTCGAGGTTTCCGATATTGAGCTGGGCGATTTCCTGAACAACTATATTCAAAAAGGGGTGAAAAAGGTTTTGTGTACCGATATTAGCAAAGATGGCATGCTCCAGGGAACTTCGCACAGTTTGTATAACGAAATTATGCAACAACACCCAGGGTTATATCTTATTGCCAGTGGAGGTGTAACTTCGGTTGACGAATTATATAAACTGGCAGAAAACAAAATACCTGCTGCAATAATCGGTAAGGCTATATACGAAGGAGAAATAGGCCTGAATGATTTGCAAAAGCTGGTACTTACGGGAGAGTTTAATTAATATATTGGAAGATTGGAATGATAGATTGTTGCAATAAGAATTTCTTAAATAGATATTAACCTTAAAATAATGCTTGCAAAACGAATAATTCCCTGCCTCGATGTGAAAAACGGGATGACCGTTAAAGGGGTGAATTTTGTTAATATACGCGAAGTGGGCGATGCCGTTGAACTTGGTGCCGAATATGCCCGACAGGGAGCCGATGAGCTTGTATTCCTCGATATAACTGCTTCGCACGAAGGGCGCAAAACCTTTGTTGATTTAGTTAAACGTATTGCACTCAATTTAAATATTCCGTTTACGGTTGGCGGGGGCATCAGCGATATTTCAGATATTGAGGCTTTATTAAGTGCCGGTGCCGACAAAGTATCGATAAACTCAGCAGCAATACGTAACCCTAACCTCATCGACCAAATGGCAAAAAACTTTGGCAGCCAGTTTGTTGTGGTGGCTATTGATGCCCGCGAAGAAAACAATACCTGGACCGCCTATGTTAATGGTGGCCGCATACCAACTGAAAAGGAACTGTTCACCTGGGCCAAAGAGGCAGAAGCCAGGGGCGCCGGTGAAATTCTTTTTACCTCAATGAACCACGATGGCACTAAAAACGGATTTGCATGCAATGCCCTGGCAAAACTCTCCGAAAGCCTTTCGATTCCTGTAATTGCATCAGGGGGCGCCGGGAACATGGAACATTTTGAAGAAGTTTTCACTAAAGGAAAAGCCGATGCCGGGCTGGCGGCAAGTATTTTTCACTATAAAGAAATTACTGTGCCACAATTAAAAAATTATCTGAACGAAAAAGGAATTAACGTAAGGTTTTGATGAGGATAGTTCAAAGTTTCTAGTAAACAGTGAACAGTAAGCAGTGAACAGTAAGCAGTGAACAGTAAACAGTAAACAGTAAACAGTAAACAAAAAGGTTGATTTGGATATTTGAAGGTGTGATTATTTGACGATGTGCCAATTATTATTTCTTTTATTCACCTTAGTCCCGACCTAAAACTTTAAACTTTAAACTTTGAACTTTAAACTTTGAACTTTG
>JAFGQZ010000067.1 GCA_016935435.1 Bacteroidales bacterium | reverse complement strand
CAATGGCTGCATAAAAGGCAGCTTTTGGCCGTTGTAAAAGGCTTCGCAATTGGTAAATTCGAAGCGGTGTTCGGGGTTTACTGCCGGTGCTTTGCCGGGCTGGCACGAACAGACTGTAAGAATATACAGAACAAATATAAAATGCCAGTAATTATTTGTTTTCATCATTGAATGGTTAAATTTAAATTACTTCTGCTTTTGATGTTGTACCCTGCATCGAAGTTTTAGGCGATTTTATACTGGCCTGAACATCGCTTTCCATGTGTAGTTTCTGCTGGCCTTTAAATAGTACCTGCTGCGCTTCGCCAACTATTTTCTTTGCCGATTTCATATTGATATTGTCGCCACTGCTTTCAATTAATACGGCTTTGGCTGACAAAATGCTAAGTTTATCACCCTGGGCATCGAGATTTATTTTCTCTTTGGCGCTGATATTAATATTCTTCGCACTTATATCAATGGTTTCCGAAGATACTATCTGAAGCGATTTAGCCTTGGTGTCGAAAGTAATTATGCTCCCTTCGTTGTCGTAAATGGAAATTTTCTCTTCGCCACTGGTATCGTCGAGCTCAATGGTGTGGCCGCTGCGCGTGCGGATGGCTTTTTTGTCGTTGGTTTCGGTTTTCCAGCTTTCGGGCTTGGCTTTGCCGTTGTACATGGCGCCCATCACGAAAGGTTTTTCGGCATTGCCGCCTTCGAAAGCCACCATTACCTCTTCGCCGGTTTCTGGCACAAAGTACATGCCTTTGTCGGCTCCGGCATAAGGTGTGGCTATGCGCAACCAGGGTGTATAGCTGTTTTTTTGCCAACCGAACTTTACCTGTACACGCCCCAGCCCGTCGGGGTCGTTGTTGTCGTTTACTATGGCGCTTTGCACCGGGCAATGGGGCACCAGCCCGGGGTTTGTCATGGGCGACACTTCAATATCGGAGGGCACCGCGGTAAATGTGTTGTGGTATTCGCCGCCCGATTTCCACGAATGTTGCACGCTGGTTATTATATACTCGCCAAGTTTCGATGTGCCCCCGGGGTACCTGTAATTTACCGCTATTATGCCCCCCGGCTTAAGGGCAGGGTTATTGCCTGTGCCCGAAAAAACAACCCGCCGGCCGGCTTCTTTGCTATATTCAAGCCCGGCCATTTTCCCCAACTGGTTTTTGAACCCTTCGTCGTCGTTGAACTGGTGCAATAACATGGTGGGCGACCCCATAAAGGTTTCCGACGATTTTTTCAGGGCAAAGGCTGTGTGGCCGCGCATTGCTGAATTGTAATCCGACAGTTTTGCGGTTTCAACTTCACACTCTTTATAAGAACGGGCTGTGTAAACCTGCCCTGTGGGGCCGAGGTTCATCGACAGCTCAAAGCTTTGCAGGTCAATACCGTAATACATATCGGTTACGGCTTGTTCTTTCTGGCCAAACACCAGCGAAAAGCCATCGTAATAAAACCACTCGCCGTACCGGCAGGCAAGGCGGTTAAGAAACCCAAACCAGCTCTCGTTGTATTGCACGGTAAAGGGCAGGGGGTCGGTGTTACGGGGCCCGATTGATGGCTTTAACAGGTTTTGCGGGGCCAGGTTGCACACTTCCCTGGCTATATCTGCAAGGCTTTTATCGGTATAGCTGTTGCTGTGCATGCCAGAATCGAGCAGTATGGTGGGGCTGTAGCCTTCAATCACTATTTTATGCCCCAGTTGCGATGTTGACATGCCCACTGCCCGCACATTTACTATTACCCCCTTAAAGGCCAGTTTGTCTTCAAGCACATTGTCGATTTCAATGCTAATGTCGAAACCTGCATATTCGCGTGCCTTTTCGAGAAATGCGTTCGACGGCTCACCAATTTTTTCGCTCCCCAGGGCAACCCTGAAAAAATGATGGCCGTGTATTTGCTGGCTTATCTCTATCGATGCCAAATCTTTATAAATGTCTTCGCCAATTTGTATAGCGGCAGTAGTTTGTGTTATCATGTTCAGGGGTGTTGAATGTGGTTTTTTAAAGGGTTTTCCTGATAAACCTGCCTGTTACAGGCAAAACTTAACCTTCAATTATAAATTCGGCGCCTGCAACCAGGGGGCTTTCGGAGTTGTTTATTTCCTCCAGCAGCGAACTAACGTAACTATCGCTCAACTGGTTGCCAAGCGAGCTAATATTATAGGGGGCATAATGCTGTGGATGTTCGAACTCATCGTTATGACTGTCCCAATAGGCCAGGCTCTCGGCATTGTATGCTGTATGTGCCTTTTCCGGGCTTTGAATAGTGGGGGCTGTAGCCGACTGGTCTTCGATGTCGATAAATATTTTATTTGCATACCATTGTATAAAGTTGTGGCATACGGTGCCGGGCAAAACCTTGTTTATTTCTATTGACCAGTGCGGCAACACATTAACTTCGGCATTTACCGGTTTAACAAAAAAAACAGTGTTTTCATGTTCCGTGGCAAAACCCGATTTGCCAGTAATTTTTAGTTTTAGCGTTCTACCGGGATTGTTCAATAACAGCATGCCCGTTTCTTCAATTGTTTTTGTTTTTTCTGTTTCCCCCCAGGGGGCAGTTCCGGCACTGTTTTTCCAGATGTATTGTATTCTGGTTGTTACAATTATTGTGTTTTCGGAAGGGATTAGCTCGATATTGAACCTGTTGGTTTGTTTTGAGTAGGTGTTCATTGTTTTTTTTGTTTTACAACCCCGTGGGTTTATTTGGTTTGGCTATTGCCCAGATTGAATGGCTTTCGCCCACAGCCGCGAAATTGTATAGGTTTTGTTTCTTACATCCAATGATGCCACTCAGTTTTTAAGCCGTGGCCGGTAAAACACTTTAGCCGGTATATGCAGCAAGGGCATAACGACAAACATTAAGCCCCGCGGCTGGAATTGCTTCCGCCACAGGGCCAAATATAAACTTTAAGGCATTTTGCTAAATAAAAAAAAAGCCTATACCCACTCATTTGTATGTTCGCCATTGCCCATTTTTATCTGCCGGGCAGATATGGTAAAGCTTTCATACATGGGGTTGTTCGAAAAGGCATCGAAGTGTTCTTCGTATTTTACCATGTACCCTTCATTAAAGCTTAGTTCTTTCATTTTGGCATCGGTGTCGCGCTTATAGAAGGTTACTGTGCCGTCTTTTCTTTCGAAATTGTTGCACATCCATTCAAACAGGTCGGTTTCGCCATTGCTTTCAACAACAAGTTTAATACGGCCGCCACGGGTAACAGACGAGGGCCTGCCTGTGGCATCGACTTCCTGGATAAGATCGTAGGTACAGGAAAGTACGTTCAGTTCTTTTCCGCCTACACTGAGTTTGGCTTTAAATGACATAACTTAAAATTTTACGATTAATAATAACAACACTATAAATAATAACAATAATAAGTACCAAACATAAAAAATGCCGGGTAAAAATCCAAATTAATTCAATAATTGTCTTATTGTATGTTAATTACATATACAGATGTAAAATTCCCTTCTAACGTTATATTTAAATAGATATATTTTAAATTATTGTCGGCAATTGCTCAAAGTGCCCCACCTTGTGCTAATTGCACCGACAAGGGAAAAGAAATAAAGCGGACAAACTCATTGTCCGCTTCAATAGAGATTTAGGCATAAAATCTTAACCTTCAGGCTGTAACCCTGACTTTGTTGGTATGAGCTCTGAGAACACGAAGATTTCTACCTGCAACAGTTTTTCCGTCGAGAGTTTTAATGGCTTCCATTCCTTCCTTTTTATTTGGCATATCGAGGAAACAGAAACCTTTAGATTTACCGGTTTTCTTGTCGCGGATAATTTTGATAGCTTCTACTTTGCCCATTACTTCAAAAATGCGTTTAACATCTTCTTCGGTTAGGGTGTAGTTGATGTTGCCCACATAAATAGTCATATCGATAATAATTGAAATAGTTACTACACTATGTAAGTTAAAAAAAATATCCGGGCAAATGAAATTTTCCCGGATAAAAATGACTATTTCTGTGTTAACAAATTCCGTCAGGCAAGTGTAGCAACCATTACAGCCTTAATGGTATGCATCCGGTTCTCGGCCTCGTCGAAAACTATCGATGCCGGAGATTCGAAAACTTCTTCGGTAACTTCCATGGCGCTTAGCCCAAACTTTTTATGGATTTCCTCCCCTATTTTTGTTTCAAGGTTATGGTAGGCTGGCAGGCAATGTAAAAACTTCACATTCGGGTTACCTGTTTTTTTAAGGGCTTCTAAATTCACCTGGTATGGTTTCAGCAGCTTAATACGCTCTTCCCATACCGATTCGGGCTCGCCCATTGATACCCATACATCGGTATATAAAAAATCGGCGTCTTTAACGGCAATATCAATATTATCGGTTATGGTAACTGAACCTCCCGACCGGGTCGCTATTTCTTTACAAATTTTAACCAACTCATCTGACGGCTGACACTGCTTTGGCGCAGCGGCCCTGAAATCCATACCCATTTTTGCTGCACCTACCATAAGCGAATTGCCCATATTGTTTCGGGCATCGCCGAGGTAACAGAACTTTACCTGGTTAAGCGGTTTTTCAGAGTGTTCCTGAATGGTAAGGAAATCTGCCAAAATCTGGGTGGGGTGAAAATCGTCGGTAAGCCCGTTCCAAACAGGAACACCGGCATACTGTGCCAGTTCTTCAACAATTTTCTGCCCGTAGCCCCTGTATTCTATTCCATCGAACATGCGCCCCAATACCCTGGCTGTATCTTTCATCGATTCTTTATAGCCAATCTGGCTGCCAGATGGCCCCAGATAAGTTACATGTGCCCCCTGGTCGAAAGCCGCAACCTCAAATGCACACCTGGTACGTGTGGAAGTCTTCTCGAATATAAGTGCTATATTCTTGCCTTTCAGCATGGGCTGCTCGGTGCCTGAATACTTGGCTGTCTTAAGGCTTGATGCAAGCTTCAGTAAATATTCAATTTCTTCTTTAGAGAAATCCAGCAATTTTAAAAAATGCCGGTTTTTTAAGTTTATTGGCATATCGTGTTATTTATAAGACTATTTGCCCAAAAGTATAATAAATGCCAATGCCGCACTATGATCAAAATCAATTTAATGCATATTTATTTAGGCAAAATGCATTTATATTCTCATATAAATAACACAAAAAAAGCTTACATTAATATATAAAAATGAATAGTCGGTCAAATACAGTTTATTATTAAGCAGTTTAAAACCGATTTATAGTATTTTTAGCGCCGAACAAAACCTTTTAATGAAAAGATTACTGATATTGCCCCTTGTCATATTTTTGGCAGGCGCATGTGCAAAAAAAGAACATAGCGGTATTTACGACCAGGGGAAAATTGAATATAAAATTACCTACCTGAACGAGGACAATGGAAATTTCGATCCCTCGTTATTGCCCAAAAAAATGATCCTGGAATTCAATAAAGATTTTTGCACCAACACTATTGATGGTTTTATGGGCTTTTTCAGACTGGGCAACCTAACTTATTTCGGAAAGAAAAAAAGCACCACATACCTTAAAGTAATCGATAAAAGCTATATTTTTTATGGGAACAAGCAAGAGTTAATGTGTTGCTTCGACGCTTTCGAAGGCATGAAAATTGAACCCGACACAGTTACAAAAACAATTGCCGGGCTTAAATCGAACCTTTCCCGCGCTATTGTACCTTCTACCGGCGACACTTTCGATATTTTTTATACCTACGACATAAATCTCGACAACCCCAACATTACCAATCCATACCTGAACATAAACGGTGTATTGACCGACTTTGTTCTCTATATGGGCCCCTACAAAATGCGTTTCGAAGCACAAAAGTTCGATCCGACAAAATCGCCAAAAGAAGACATGGGGGTTTCTGAAAACGCAGTAAAAGTTAGCCGACAGGAAATGGTTTACGCACTCGAAAGGCTTATGCAATAAATAGTTCAAGGTTCAAAGTTTGAAGTTCAAGGTTCAAGGTTTAAAAAGAACAAGCTTAGTTATTTTTCGGTTTTTATTTAATCCAGTTTAACTTTTTTGTGAATTGTTGAATAATAATTAGTCGTTTACCGGGTTTGCATTTTACTGCTTATTAACTTTGGCAGCTGGTAAAATTTGCTGGGCAAATGGCTAAAACAAAGAATAAAAAAGAAAGCGACAAAAAAGAAAAAACGAAAAAGAAGCTTACCCTCGACAGTAGGTACAAAATTATTGCAGGGTTAGTGCTGGTTTCTGTTGCCCTGGTTGTTTTCGTTTCGATGGTTTCGTATGTTTTTTCGTGGAAAAGCGACCAAAGCCTGCAATGGGTGCCATCGTTCGACAATCCTGAGCTACAGGCCGATAACCTTTCGGGAAAATGGGGGGCATCAATGTCGCGCTATTTTATAAGCAATTGGTTTGGCCTTGCTTCTTTTTCAATACCTTTTATTATTTTTCTTGTTGGCATAAAACTACTTAGGGTAAAACTGCTGCCTTTCCGCCGTTCGTTTTCTATTGCAGTGTTCAGCACATTAATTTTATCGGCGTGGATGGGCCTGGCAACACTAAAAACCCCTCTGCTGGGCAGTGGCCTGGGCGGAAAACATGGTTATTTTGTCAGCATTTACATAAAGAGCCTTATTGGCAGCATAGGCACTGTTTTACTCTATACAGTTGTGTCTTTTGCTTTTATTGTTTTCACATGGCCAAAACTTTATTACTGGCTGCGAGAGTACATTAGAAACAGGTTTTCTGTACAGGAGCATATCGACAACAGCAATGTAGAAGTAGAAATATCGGGACAACAACCCGAAGAAGCAGAAAGCGGTGAAATAGATTTTGTGGATGAAGGCGATGACTCCGACCTGGTTTTTGAAACCGAATTTCCACAACATGAAAAGCCTTTTATGCCCGAAAGCTTCGGTATAAAAAGCCTTGAAAGCGACCCTTTAATGCCTTATGTGGAAAATGCCACTGAAAATCCTGCCCAACAAGCCGAAAACACGAAGTTAACAATTGAAAACCAGCAAAATATTGAAACCAACACAACTAAGCTCAGCAATTTCCCGTTGGAAGACTACGACCCAACATTGGACCTTTCGGGCTTTCAGCTGCCACCGGTAGATTTGCTGGAAAAACACGACAGCCAGAATTCGAGCGTTACAAACGAAGAACTTATAAGCAATAAAAACAAAATTGTTGAAACACTGGGGCACTATAAAATTAAAATCGATAAAATAAAAGCCACAATTGGCCCCACAGTAACCCTCTATGAAATTGTGCCTGCTCCGGGTGTAAGGATATCGCGCATTAAAAACCTCGAAGACGACATAGCCCTTAACCTTGCTGCCCTTGGCATTCGAATAATTGCCCCAATTCCCGGAAAAGGCACTATTGGCATAGAAGTGCCCAACCAACAGCCCGAAGTGGTTTCTATGCGTTCGTTGCTCACCTCCAGAAAGTTCCAGGAGTCGAAATCAGAACTGGCAATTGCCCTGGGCAAAACCATTTCGAACGAAACCTATGTATTCGACCTGGCTAAAATGCCCCACCTTTTGGTTGCCGGGGCTACCGGCCAGGGAAAGTCGGTAGGGCTAAATGTAATACTTGCATCGTTGCTGTACCGCAAGCACCCCAGTCAGCTTAAGTTTGTGCTTATTGACCCCAAAAAAGTTGAACTTACACTTTACCAGAAGATTGAACGGCACTACCTTGCTAAAATTCCCGATGCTGATGAGTCGATAATTACCGATACCCAAAAGGTTATTTATACGCTCAACTCGCTGTGTATTGAAATGGACACCCGGTACGATCTGCTTAAAAAAGCACAGGTAAGAAATATTAAAGAATACAACCATAAATTTATAAAAAGGCAGCTTAACCCCGAAAACGGGCATAAGTACCTGCCGTACATTGTTGTTATTATCGATGAATTTGCCGACCTGATTATGACTGCCGGCCGCGAAGTGGAAACACCCCTGGCACGTTTGGCCCAATTAGCCAGGGCCATTGGCATTCACCTGGTAATAGCAACACAAAGGCCAACTACTAACATTATTACCGGTGTAATTAAGGCAAACTTCCCGGCAAGGGTAGCTTTCAGGGTAACATCGATGATTGACTCCCGCACAATACTCGACAGCCCGGGGGCCAACCAACTCATTGGTCGCGGCGATATGCTTTTTGCCCCTGGCAGCGAGCTTATACGCCTTCAATGCGGTTTTATTGATATTCCTGAACTGGAAAGGGTTACCGACTTTATTGGCGGACAAAGGGCTTATCCTACCCCATTTTATCTGCCTGAATATGTCGGCGAAAACGGGGGCGACAGCCTTACCGATGTTGACTTGTCGAAACGCGATGCCCTCTTCGACGATGCCGCGCGCCTGGTGGTTGCCCACCAGCAAGGATCCACTTCGCTCATTCAACGAAAATTTTCGATAGGCTACAACCGGGCAGGCCGAATTGTTGACCAGCTGGAAGCCGCAGGCATAGTGGGCCCGTTCGAAGGAAGCAAAGCCCGCCAAGTGCTCTTCCCCGACGAATATTCTTTGGAACAATATTTGAGAAGCCTACAATAAAACCATAAACCATGAAAAATATTTATTCCCTTTTTTTTCTGTTATTGCTGACAAACCAGATTAATGCACAAAACAAGGATGAACAAGAGGCTTTGCAAGACCCGGCTGCAAAAGAAATACTCGACAGGGTAAGTAACAAAATGCTCTCATATCAAACTATAATGGCCGATTTTGAACTGGTAATCAACAACCGTGTCGATAAATTACAATCGAAAAGCAGAGGGGCCGTACAAATAAAAGGCAACAAATATTATATGGAATCGATGGGCTCTATGGTGTTTTTCAATGGAAAAACCCTATGGAGCTATATGCCCGACATCAATGAGGTTACCGTGTCGGAACCCGATAGTATTGAAGGCGATTTTATCGATAACCCGGCCCTTATTTTTACCTTTTACAACCGCGATTTTAAATACAGGCTTATTGGCGAAGCCAGGATTGAAAACCGATGGATGTATGAAATTGACCTATTCCCGAAAAATCTCGACCAGCCTTATTCAAGGTTTAAAGTTTTTATCGACAAAGAAAAAGAAGAAATATATATGCTCAAAGCTATTGGCAAAGATGGAATTGACTATACCATATTTTTAATTAACTTACGGTACAACCTTCCAATTAACGATTCGAAATTCACATTTAAAACCAGCGAATATCCGAAAGTTGAAGTTATTGATATGAGGTTTTGATTTAGTTCAAAGTTCAAAGTTCAAGGTTCAAAGTTTAAGGTTCAAAGTTTAAGGTTCAAGGTTCAAAGTTCAAGGTTCAAAGTTTAAGTGAACAGTAAATGGTGAACAGTGAAAAGTTATTTTATTAATTTTTGCTCTCTGATTTTCAATTATTAATTTTCTTCATTTCTTTCATCTGTTTATATTTTCATTGTTTAGTACATACTTTAATCACTGCGTAAACGCTAAGAGAGTCAAAATTTCATCTTCATGCTCT
>JAFGQZ010000066.1 GCA_016935435.1 Bacteroidales bacterium | reverse complement strand
ACATAGATTTCTTTCTGTATCGTTTATCCAAAATTTATGCTTAAAATATCAAATCCCCAGAAATTTTGCTTGACCCTCATTTTCCATATAACTTTCTTACAAAATAAAGAAGCTCGCCGAAATCCCTTCATAAATTCAGGGACTTCGGCGAGCGAAGGCGGAGAGAGAGGGATTCGAACCCCCGGTACCTCTCGGTACAACGGTTTTCAAGACCGCCGCATTAAACCGCTCTGCCATCTCTCCGGGCGCAAAAGTATAATTTTTTTTGATTCGCAACGCTACTTGTAAAAAAAAATATAAAAAAAAACATTTATTGACAGAGCGAACCATTATTGCTCTTTGCTCATCGTAATTTACAACACACTTTTACCATTTATAAAAACAAGTCAAAATTCTTTAGGTTAAACATAAAGTGTTGTATATCTGTCTTTTACATATTTACAGTTGAATATCAATTAGTTATTTCCTGGATGTGGTTTTTGAAAGTAATGGTCAAAATATATTAAAAACGCTCAAAAGGCACGACAGACAAGCGAAAAAATACACGATAAATTTGCTAAACATGCTAAATAATCTATATTTGTAAAGGTATTTACATCTGTGAAATTATTTACTAACCCTAAATTTGTTTGACATGAACAAAGCAGAATTAATTGATGCAATCGCTAGCAAAGCAGGTATGACAAAAGCCGATGCAAAAAAAGCGCTTGATGCGTTCATTGCTTCTACAACCGATGCCCTGAAAAAAGGCGGACGGGTTGCCTTAGTTGGGTTTGGCTCATTCTCTGTATCGTCAAGAAGCGCCCGCACAGGACGAAACCCCCAAACCGGCAAAGAAATTAAAATACCGGCAAAAAAAGTTGTGAAATTCAAGGCTGGCAGCGATTTAGCAGATGCCATTTAATTTTAATGGCCTGAAAATTTTAAGGGGACTTATTGCAGGTTCCCTTTTTTTTTAACCATACAATCAACTTTACATGCCCACCAATTCCGATTTAATACAACACCTTGAACAATTTGCCACCGAAAAAAGAAGAGAATTGTTTTATAAGCTTATCGGCTACCGCACGCGGTATGTTACTGTGGTGCTTGAAGATATTTATCAGTCACAGAATGCTAGTGCCGTATTGCGCACATGCGACTGCCTGGGCATTCAGGATGTGCATATAATTGAAAACCAGAACAAGTACCAGATTAACCCCGATGTAGCCCTGGGTGCAAACAAATGGCTTTCTATTAAAAAATACAACCAAAAGAACCACAACAACACCTTAACAGCAATTAAAGCCTTAAAAGACAATGGGTACAGAATTGTTGCCACTACCCCTCACACAAACAATACTGAACTACCCGACTTTAACCTGCAGCCAGGAAAAACAGCAATGCTTTTTGGTACCGAAAAAAAAGGACTTAGCCCAACAGCCCTTTCCTTGTCTGACGAGTTTGTTAAAATTCCATTGTACGGCTTTACCGAAAGCTATAATATATCGGTTTCGGCAGCCATAATACTTTACCAGTTAACCGAAAAACTCAAAACAACAAGCCCGAAAATCGAATGGCAACTTTCCACTGCAGAACAAGCCGAAATACTATTAGAGTGGTTCAGTGCTTCAATACGAAATTCAAAAGGCATTATTAATAAATATCTTACAGAAATCAATGGCAGGCCACAATAAAAACTCAAATTCGGCTATGCTGTTTTTATGTTAAAATTTTTATATATTTGGGCTAATGTTTGACGAGTATTGCCCATAAATTGACGAAATATATTTTATATGAATTGTATTATCATTGACGATGATTTAATGTCGAGAAGGGTTTTGGAAGAGTTTATTTCGCGCACCGAACAACTTAATCTTCTCAACTCATACGAAAATGCGGTCGATGCAATTAATGCCTTTAGTACCGGCGAAGATATCGACCTTATATTTCTCGATATTGAAATGCCTGAAATGAGCGGCATAGATTTTCTCGAAACCCTTCAAAACCCGCCACAAATTATTATCGTTTCGTCGAAAGAGAAATATGCCCTCGATGCTTTTAATTACGACGTAACCGACTATTTGTTAAAACCCGTTACTTACAGCAGGTTTTTTAAAGCAATTAATAAAGCTAATGTTCGCTTTAAAAACAAGGTTGATACCCGCGACAATGAAATTTTTATCAAGAAAAATTCGGCACTCGTTCGCCTGAAATATACCGACATTCTTTGGGTGGAGGCACTCGAAAACTATGTTATTTTTACTACGTTCAACGAAAAATTCACAATTCATTTCACCATGAAGGCCATAGAAAACAAACTGCCTTCTAACATGTTTACCCGTGTGCACCGCTCATTTATTGTCAACACCCGCAGCATAAATATTATAGAAGACAATGCCATTCTTATCAACACAAAAGAAGGCATGAAAACAATCCCCATAGGCAAATCGTACAAAGACAAACTGATGGGCGATATTAACCTCATCATAAAATAATTCGGCTCGTACTGAGTTATATTGTTAAAAACATTCGTTTCATGTGCAAAAAGAAAAGCCCGCTTTGGGGTTTGTATCTTTTTATTGCCTGTACAGGCCTGTATGCCCAAAAAACCGATACTGCCTGGTTTAAGTCCAGGTCGGTAATATTACTGGAACAATTTAACACCATTGCCACGCTCGACGGAAAAGCCAAACAACAGGCTGAAACCGCTTTCAGGGATTCGTTGCTGCAAGTGCTCAAAACCTATGGCTCGTTTCAGTATCAGTTCGACACCCTTCGAAATATAGGCCGTATCAGTTCTGACGATAACCGGCTTAGGATATTCTCGTGGAATGTGCCCCAAAAATCGGGCTACAGCAACTATTACGCAATTTTGCAATATTGCGACAAGAAAGAGAAAGATTGCTATGTTGGGGCACTTTATGAAGAACCGGGAATATTAAAGCGTGCCCCACAGGTAACAAGCGATACCAACCACTGGGCCGGGGCTTTGTATTACAGAATAATAGACACCCGTTATAAAGGTAAGGTTTATTACACCCTGTTGGGGTTTAATTTTAACGACATACTCACCAATATTAAAACCATTGATGTGCTTACTTTCGACGATTCGAACCTGCCGGTTTTTGCCCCAAAAATGTTTATATACAAAGGCAAGCCGCTAAACCGGATTGTATATGAATATAACGAACGGGTACAAATGATGCTTGAGTACAATTCCTCAATGAAGAAAATTGTTGCCGATCACCTCTCCCCATCAAGGCCATCAATGGAAGGCCAATACCAGTTTTACGGGCCCGATTTTTCGTACGAAGGCTTTGAATTCGTTAACGGTATTTGGCAACATATTCCGGATATAGATGTCAGGAACTGAAATTTTTTCAGTGCTTTTTTCTCTTTTTTTCATTTTCACTGACTGATTGTCATATTTTTTTAGTTGGCATAAGGTTTGAACCTGCGGGCGGTTGTATGCCTTTGCCGGCCTTCGAAATTATGGTAAGCATGCATTTACGGCTATCGGCATAAGCAAAAAAAAATGTATTAACCTGTAAAACAATTGTATATATGGAAAAAGGTCATATTGGAGTAACCACGGAGAACATTTTCCCAATAATTAAAAAATTTCTTTATTCCGATCACGAAATATTTCTGCGGGAGCTGATATCGAACGCCGTTGATGCCACTACAAAATTAAAAACCCTTGCAAATACAGGCGAATTTAAAGGCGAATTAGGCGATCTGACCATAAGGGTGAAGCTCGACAACAAGAAAAACACACTCACCATTTCCGACCAGGGCATTGGAATGACCGAAGATGAAGTAAAAAAATACATCAACCAGATTGCCCTGTCGAGCGCCGAAGATTTCATGGAAAAATACAAAAACCAGGCTAACGGCATCATTGGACACTTCGGCTTAGGCTTTTACTCGTCGTTTATGGTATCGAAAAAAGTGGAGATATTCACCAAATCGTTTACCGAAGGCTCAAAAGCAGTTTATTGGAGCTGCGACGGCACACCCGAATATAAAATCGAGGAAAGCGAAAAAACATCGCGCGGTACCGATATTATTCTCCATATCGACGACGATTCGAAAGAATTTCTCGAAGAAAGCAAAATTGAAGGCCTTCTTAAAAAATATTGCCGCTTCCTGCCAATAGAAATTGGCTTTGGCAAAGAAAAAGAATGGAAAGACGGCAAAGAAGTTGAACTCGACAAAGACCGGATTATTAACAACCCCAACCCCCTTTGGGCCCAGAAACCGGCAGAACTAAAAGACGACGATTACCAGAAATTCTATAACGAACTATACCCCTATTCCGAAGAACCCTTGTTCAACATACACCTGAATGTCGATTACCCCTTTAACCTTACCGGAATTTTATACTTCCCAAAAATCAAAAACAACCTCGACATACAGCGCAATAAAATACAATTGTACTGTAACCAGGTTTTTGTAACCGATTCGGTAGAAGGCATTGTGCCCGAATTTTTAACCCTTTTGCACGGGGTTATCGATTCGCCCGACATACCCCTTAACGTATCGAGAAGCTATCTCCAAAGCGATTCGAACGTTAAGAAAATTTCGGGGCATATTACTAAAAAAGTAGCCGACAGGTTGCAGGAAATATTTAAAAACGACCGCGAACAGTTCGAGAAAAAATGGGACAACCTCAAGCTTTTCATCGAATATGGCATGATTTCGGACGAGAAGTTTTATGAACGCGCAGAAAAATTTGCCCTGTTAAAGAATACCGAAGGCAAATACTTTACTTTCGAAGAATACCAGAAACTAACTAAAGAAAACCAAACCGACAAAAACAAACAACTTGTTTACCTTTATTCGACAAATGCCGAAGCCCAGTACAGCTTTATCGATACCGCTAAAACAAAGGGCTACGATGTATTGCTGATGGACGGCCACCTCGAAACCCACTTTATTAACCACCTGGAACAAAAATTTAAAGAAACCCGGTTTGTGAGGGTCGATTCGGATGTGGTTGACAAACTCATAGAAAAAGAAGAAAATAAAGAGATTAAACTAACCACCGAACAACAGGCAAGGCTTACACCCGTTTTCAGGAGCCAATTGCCGGAGAAGGCAAACTTTATTGTTTCGTATGCCGGGCTGACAGAGGCCGAAAGCCCTGTTATTATTACCCAGTCGGAATTTATGCGCCGCATGAAAGACATGTCGGCACTTGGCGGTGGCATGAATTTTTATGGAGAACTCCCCGACAGCTATAACCTGGTTGTAAACGGCAACCACCATATTATTCAAAAAATAAATACCGATTTGGAAGAAAAAATCCTGACAGAGATTATAAAAATCGACGACAAGATTAAGCCTATAGAAAGCAATAAAAACGATTTAGAGAAAGCCAACAAGGATAAAAAGGACGAAGAAGTTAAACAGGAAGATAAAGACCGAATAGAAGATCTGAACAAAAAAATAAAAGATCTGTCTGCAAAAAGAGAAGAAATTCTTACCACTTATGGAAAAGAAAACAAACACGTAAAACAGGTCATCGATTTAGCTTTGCTGGCCAACAACATGCTAAAAGGCGAAGAACTTTCGAAATTTGTAAAACGTAGTATCGAACTATTATAAGCATACACCTTAAACGCTTTAAGCCTTGCCGGAACCATTTGGCAAGGCTTTTTTATTTTATTTGCATGAGCATAGCTGCATTTAACAAAAACGCCTATTTTTGCAAAGAAGAAAAGAGATTTAGTAACCAAAATTAAAAACCAGATTATGAAAGATGTATCGGCCCGTGTTGCGGCCTTAACACCTTCGGCAACCATTGCCATGAACCAGGCTACCAGCGAGCTTAAAGCTAAAGGTATCGATGTGATAAACCTTACCGTTGGCGAGCCCGATTTTAACACTCCCGATCATATAAAAGCCGCGGCAAAAAAAGCTATCGACGACAACTTTTCGTTCTATCCGCCAGCGGCCGGCATACCCGAACTTCGGAAAGCCGTGTCGAACAAATTCAAAAAAGAAAACAACCTCGACTATACCCCTGAACAAATAGTAGTATCGGCCGGTGCAAAAAATTCACTGGCAAATGTAATTATGTCGCTCATCGATCCGGGCGACGAAGTTATTGTGCCCTCGCCATACTGGGTTACCTATACCGAGTTGGTTACCTTGTGCGAAGGAAAAAATATTATCATCCGAGGAACTTTTGAAAACAATTTTAAGGTTACTCCCGAGCAAATCGAAGCCGTAATAACCCCTAAAACAAAGGCTCTTTTATTGTGCTCTCCATCGAACCCCACCGGCAGTGTTTACAGCAAAGAAGAGCTTGCTGCAATTGCCCGCGTAATTGAAAAACACCCACGCATTTATGTTGTTTCCGACGAAATTTATGAGCATATCAATTTTGTAGGCAAGCACGAATCGATTGCGCAGTTCGAGTCTATTAAAGAACGGGTGGTTATTATAAACGGCGTATCAAAAGCATACGCTATGACCGGTTACCGTATTGGTTACATTGGCGCACCTCAGTGGCTTGCCAAAGACGTAATTAAATTGCAGGGGCAGCTGCTCACAGGCCCGGCCACAATGGCCCAGAAAGCTGCTGCTTTTGCGCTCGAAGCCGACCAGACTTGCGTAAAAGACTTCCTGGTGGCATTCAAACGCCGTAAAGAACTGGTAGTGGGCTTAATGCGGCAAATAAAAGATGTTGAAGTGTACGACCCCGAAGGTGCTTTTTATGTATTCCCGAAGGTAAACAAATACTATGGCAAATCGTTTAATGGCAAAAAAATTAACAACTCCGAAGAAATGTGTATGTACCTTCTTACCGAAGGCCATATTGGAACAGTATCGGGCGATTCGTTTGGCGAACCCGACTGCATCCGAATTTCGTTTGCCACATCCGACGAAAACCTGAAAGTTGCCATGGCACGCATGAAAGCAGCTTTGGAAAAATTAAACTAAAAATGCATAATCTTTTCGAGAAGCCACCGGCCAGCCCGGTGGCTTTTTTTATTTTCGAGGCCGTTTAGAATCATAATACATCAGGTTGAACTGTTTAATTTTTGTCCTTTGGTTTTGGTTGACTGTGGTTACTATTAATATGGGAATTGTAAAAGAAGCTAAAGCAATAAACCCGAACCCCCAGAAAAATATCGTTAATAAAACAGCTGCCAATATTGAGAATAATCCAACTATTTTTACCCATAATCCGTCAACAGCCTGTACATCATCAACATGAACATCATTTTTCCTTCCACATTTTTCGCACCTAAGCTCAAATTCTTTACCCTTCTTTCTGGCTAGTTCAATGCGGTTTTCAATCATAAAGGCCGATACCTTAATTGGCCCTTTACAGTAATTACAATTTGCTATAAGTTTCATTTGTTTATAATTTAATTTTATTGGTCAGATGGAACCTACCATTCGTAAATAAAGGTGAATTTTGCTTTAAAGATTCTCTAAAATATTGATCGTTGATTTTAAAAACCAATCGGTTACCTCGATGTAGGGAATGCCCTACGTCGGTTTGCATGTTAGAGCAGTGGCAGTTGGGCTGAGTGCTAACCTATCAGTGTACACCGAGTTACATTTACAGTACACAAACCCCAAAAAACCGCTCTATGTTCCGCATGGCCGGTGTTATTTTTAGCGGATGGCATTTTATTATATTATATATTTCAGTCCTATTAAAACTGTTCTATATTTCGCTTTGTCGTTCTTAATTGTCGGATAATCTGTTGGTTGCAGCTTATCATAAATTGTTGAAAAATTATTTATGTACCCAGCCTTTACCCAAAGTCCTTTGAAAATCATATATTCCAAGGTAATCTCACCAGTTAATTGATAATTATTTAATCCATTGCTCGATTTATCATTATATTCTTTTTGAGAAATTGGTTGAGTTTCAAAATCCAAAGTAGTTTTAATCTGGCTTGAATAGGCAACAAAATAATTGTTTAGTCCAACTCCAATTTTAAGTTTGTCAGGCACTAATGTATAATTTAATCTTACAGGAATAGCTAAATACAGAATTTTTGTTTCTCCAGTATTCGAATTTCCAATCACTGTGCTGTCATCACCTAAATCAGTGTTAATATCTTGAAATCTAATACCTCCTGGCTGGGTTCCATAATAATCACCAATAGGGTTCCCTGGTTGCACATTAGAGTATATATCAAATGTTATATTGTTCTCAACAAATTCCAATTTTGATTCTCGTTTAAATTGATAATACAAAAATCCAATCCCAGAATTTATTGAAATTCTATTCTTTATGTTTTTATCAAAACCCACCTCAATAGTAAATCCCGGTTTTACCTTATATTCTTCAGTAATTTTAACTTTCGATGGATTTCCAAAAATGTCAGCGAAAATTAATTCATCAACATGTTCAAATTTTGGGATAAATGAATATGCCCCAATAAAATCAAAATAAAAATCTGCTTGTCCAAAAATACTATTTGAAACCAAGAGAACTGAAATTACAATTAAAACTCTGTTTATCATATATTTAAACACTAAAGCCAGTTGATAATTTGTTGAGATGTCAGTCTTACCGCTAACGTTTAGGGTATGAAATGTTGGGGATTTCGTGGCTACGAACCTATCAACCGATAGAAACTTTGCCAGCGGGCGATGCACATGGCATACCTCTTAAACCCCAATGTTTTATGACCGCGTGTTAGGCACTGGTGTTTTATTTTTTTCAATTTATCGTCAAATATAAGCAATCTTTTCAATTGAAGCACAGCCCTTTCTCGGTGCGTTGGGGAAGGATGGGCTGAAAGGCTCTTTTGCAAACCTTTGGTTTGAGGCGTTGGCTCGTGTGGGTTTGCAAATGTACCTTACAGCGTAGGGACGGTAAGGTTTGGCGTATGGGTGCACATTTTTTTAAAATCCATTTGATGGTAGTAATTATTAAAGGGAATAGGTTTGTATGCCTATCCCCTTTAAGAAAGATATTATAAAAGATTACCAATTTTAATACCAAAGTAAATTGTCTGAGGCGAAACCGGGCCGTACATATAGGCAGGGTCACGGTCTGCGCCTTTGTCAAAATCGGACTGGTAGGCATTGAAGATATTTTTTATCCCACCCGAAAATTGAACCGAAGCTCCGTTAAGTTTTACTGTATAAGATAACTTAAGACCTAAATCAAAAAAAGAATCAGATTCACGTAACTGGCCAATAAGCTCTTTTTTACCTTCATCATTGATAAAAGTTTCACACTCTGTACCAAAATAAGGTACTAACATACTACCAGTATAATTTCCGGTAGCCGACAAACAGAATTTTTTATAAAAATCCCAATCAATAGCAAAAAAGCCATATTGGTTTGGGGTACGAAAGAAACGTTTTACAGGAAAGTCTTCTTGGTTCTCTTCAAATTCACTCTTTTGCATGGTAAACCCAGAAGTTAAGAAGAAGTTTCTGAGTGGTTTTACTTTTAATTCAATATTAATACCTTGTACTGCTGCACCCGATTTGGAATTAAAACGGTAATATGTGCGGATTCCATTATCAAAGGTGGATGAATCGGAAAATGCATCATTTAGTTTAGTATAAAACCCTTCAACCAACAACCCTATATAAACAGTTTCTATCATTCCATTGAAATCAAGTGACGCCATAATGCTATTGCTTGTTTCCTGTTTGAGGTTTGGGTCGTTAACATGTATTACCTTTTGAGCGCCTGATGTTAAGATGTGCAAATCTTCGTCAAAAATTTGGGGAGCCCGGTAACCTTGTGAATAGCTTGCCCTAGCCTGTAAATTTTTAAATATCTCATACATCAAACTTACCCGTGGACTAAATAAATTACCGGATTTTGCCTCATTATTCGTTTTAGCCAGGTCTTTAATTTTGTAATGGTCGTATCTGCCACCCATTGCTATTTTAGCCTTGTTCCACTTTAATTCATATTGTGCAAATACGCCTGTAGTTACAGATGATTGGTCGGCCACGGTTGTAGTTGGGCTGAATGATACCGAAATTATGGAGTCGTTTACTATTTCAGCGTTTTCATAATCGGTGTAACCCAACTTTTTATCGGTTAAAAAACCACCGGTATTTTCAACCCCGGCAATGAGGGATGCGTTTCCAAAATGGGCTTTGTATTGAGCCCCAATATTGTATGTTTTATCTTTCGAATTTCCATAATCCTTATATGACTTGTTTGCACCATAATATGAATCGCGGTTCAGGAATTGCCCCGATGCATATACCGAAAGCATATCGTAATCCCTGAAGAACTGTTCCCAGGTGAGTGCTGTGGTTTTTAAATCGTGTTTTACAGCCTCAGCAACATCACGTTCGTGCAAGGGTAAATCTTGCTTGTTGCCTCCATCACGTTCCTCTTTTATGGTAAAAAAGTCGAGCGCAAGTTTACTCCTATACCCGAAGCGATGGAAAAACCGGGTGCCCAAAGTAAGGTTGTTCATTGGGGCATTTTCTGAAAAATCATCATCATTAGCATCAAACATTTTGCGCTCACGGGTAAAACCATAAAGCGAAATACCTGTTTTATGGTCATCGGAAACCAATGAGGTGTTAAAATTAGCCGAATAATCGGGGGCTGCTCCACCTGAACCTTTAACATCTACACCGGTTAGGGCATAATTACCGCCTATTTCATAAGTGTTAGCTGTTGGGTCTTTTAAAATAATATTAATAGTACCTGCAATGGCATTACTTCCAAATAAAGCAGAACCGCCACCACGGACAACTTCGACCTTCTCAATCATATTAGTCGGGATAAGTTCCAAACCATATACGCCTGCCAATCCGCTAAAAATTGGCCTGCTGTTAATTAGTATTTGAGAATAAGGGCCTTCCATGCCGTTCATTCGCACTTGTGTGAAACCGCAATTCTGGCAATTGTTTTCTAAGCGTAAACCCGGAGAAAAGTTTAATCCTTCGCTAAGGGTTACCGATTGGGTTGTAGTAAAAAGTTTAGGTGAAATAGTATTTACAATAACCGGGGCTTCGGTTCGCTTTTGGGTGCTACGGTCAGCTGAAACTACAACTTCATCGAGATTGAGAGCATCTTCTTCAAGCTCAAATTTTATTTCAATTGTTTTGTTAGCTTCAGTAACAACTATCTTTTCTTGTGGTTTATAACCAACTACTGTAACCACAATTGTTGCCGAACCTATTGGAAGATGAACCAGTTGATAATGTCCTGTTTCGTCAGTTACTGTTCCAATGGTTGTTCCTTTTACTACAACATTGGCAAAAGGTATATGCGTACCATTACTTGCTACATGGCCAATTACGTTTGCATCGGTTTTGGTTTTCTGCGAAAAAACCTGAAAAGAGAAAGATATTATCAATAGAATTACGAATATATTTTTCAAATTAAAATTATTGTTTGAGTTCATTGAAAAAGTCGTTGATAAAAAAATGATTGTTTTTGTTTTCCAATAATGATTTGTCATTGGGGAAATTTTGGATTAGCTTATTGTCTGTGTTTTCATCCAAATGCAAAGAAAGCCTCACGTTTGTTAATGTGAGGAGAGTTATTGGTGTTAGGTAATTCTTGCTAAAATAGTAATGGGTTACCTGTTCTGTAGTATGCCGGTAACCTCGTGAATAAAGATGTTTTACTGATTCCATGCAAGTGTATGTGTATATTTTAACAAACCCAGTATCAACCAATTGGTAGGCCCTATTGTTGCAAATACGGTAAACATTGCCATTGCTGCACCTAATTGCGTAAACACTATCTATGCTTATTTTTAATTTATTGCTGTCTGTTTTAATATATACATAAGGGCGAAGAAAGAAATCGCTTACCTGAACCGCTTTTTTTTCAAATTTAGGATTAGCGGGTATAGAAATTTTGTTTTGACGGAAATCATCGAAGTTTCGATAAATTCCACAAGATTGCTGAGCCTTAGCAGGTATAAAAAAAATAACTACAAAGGTCACAATACTAAATATTTGTTTCATGTTCCTGTTAATTAAAATTTGACATAGCAAACATTACAATATGCTTAATAAAGCATATCGAAGTGTGCATAATTAAATTTGTATTGAAAGCAAAAAACTATCAATACAACACGAATTTTTTATTAACAGATTGCAGGAGGGGCGCGTAACTGACCAAAGTAATAGTCAGATACTTTTATAAAAGGAGTGTTATAAAAAAATAGAGGTTCAAAATAGAAAATTACAGGTGAAGAAATTTCAACTAAAGCAGCGGTATCTTTCCAACTCGTTTCATTTAACTGTTGTATAAATTTATATTCAGAAGATGAGTGCGAATGGGATCCGTAAGGAGTTTTTTTATTCTTGTCGTGTTTGTAAGGATGAGAATGGCTCAATACAAATCCGTTTACAAGATGGACATGATAAAACATGGTAATGCTGCTGTAAATGCCCAAATAGAGCAATAACATCAAACACCTTACAACTATATTTATTTTTTTTAAGGGTTTCTTCATTCAATTCAAAATCGTGGCAAATATATATGTTTATTCTTTAATCAATATCCTCATTAATTGGTATTTCAATGTAAACAAATCATTAAATATGATGAGTAAAATTTAATTGCAAAGCTTACAATCTGCACTAACCTATCCACGAAGCGGGTGCGGTGGGAGAAAAGCAAGTGTTTGGCAGCAAAGCAAGGCTTGCAGGGGAGAGCTGTCAATCTGTTGCTTTTGTGTGTTAGCGTATTTTCCCTGGACTTTTCAATTACCTTATAACTATCATCGGAGCAGTTTTTCTTCGCTTGTGCCTAAAGGTTTGCTTGTAATAGATAGAGGCGAATTTCGGAGCACTTTACTATCAGTTTACAACTAGTTTTATGCTAACTAAAACTTACGCACCCCACAAACCCCGCCATGACTTGTACCAGATATTGGAAGATTTTTTCAATAACTATATTTTCAGCCATTTATTATTGTTTAAAACAAAGATAAGAGTTTTACTGTTTGTTAAAAAATGGTTACGGGTGCCAATGTTGCCTAACATCTATTTATAATAGCCTTCGCGGTCGATATACCCGAAAACCTTTTCAGGCAGAAAATATTGAACATTTCGTTTGTTCCTGATGGCTTTGCGGATAAATGTCGATGAAATATCGATTTTTGGGGCATCAACAACTTTAATGTTTGCGTACTTTGGAAATTCGGCGCATGTATCGTCGTTGCCCCTGGGGTATATATACCTCTGGTAATTATTAATTATTTCGGTATAGTTCTTCCATTTATGAAAGGTTGAAAGTCCATCGGAACCCATAATGAGAACAAACTCCCTGTCGGGGTATTTTTCTGCTAAATAAGTAAGGGTATCGATAGTGTACGATGGCTGGGGCATCCTGAATTCAATATCGGTAACCCCAAAGCGGGCATCGTTTCCAATAGCCAGGCGCACCATTTCAAGCCGTGCATAATCGTCGAGCAGGCTGTTTTTTTCTTTCAGCGGGTTATGGGGGCTTACCACAAACCATAGTTGGTCGATATCGGTAAACTCCACAAAATAGTTGGCAATGGCCATGTGCCCGATATGTACCGGGTTAAAAGAGCCGAAAAACAGGCCTGTTTTCATTATTTCAGCAAAAAATCCCTAACAATGGCTTCGGCTTCGCGTTTTGCAGTTTCGAGATCATCGTTGACAATAATCTTATCGAAACGGCGGGCATAGGTCATTTCAAGCCTGGTTTTTTTCAGCCGTTTATTGAGGTTCTCTTCCGACTCGGTTTTACGGCTTTTCAGGCGGGCCTCAAGCACTTCGGGCGATGGGGGCTGTATAAATACCGAAATGGCGTTGTCTTTATACTGCCGCTTAATATTAGTTCCCCCTACCACATCCACATCGAAAAGCAGGTTTTTGCCATTTAGTGTAATGCGGTTTACTTCCGATTTCAGGGTGCCATAATACTGGTTTGGGTAAACTTCTTCCCATTCGATAAATTCGTTATCTTCTATGCGCGATTTGAAATCGTCTATCGATAAAAAATGATAATCGCTGCCATTGTTTTCGTTTTCGCGCTTTGGCCGGGTTGTGGCCGATACAGAAAACCCGAAATTAAATTCGCCGATTGATTTTAAATGGTTTACTATGGTTGATTTCCCTGCCCCCGAAGGGCCGGAGAAGATTACAAGTTTACCGCTCATCCTTCTGTGTATTTATAAAATATTTAATGATTGTTCTTTTATTTTTTCCAGTTCGTCTTTCATCATAACAACCAGCCTCTGAATTTCGGAGTGGTTGGCTTTCGACCCGATAGTGTTTATCTCGCGCCCCATTTCCTGGGCTATAAAACCGAGTTTCTTACCAGAAGGCTCCTTGCTGTTGCATACTTCGGCAAAAAACGAGCAATGGTTCCGGAGCCTGACTTTTTCTTCGTTAATATCTAACTTTTCAAGGTAATAAATTAGTTCCTGTTCAAACCTGTTCGTATCGGTTTTTTCTGCACCGGGCAAATCGTTCAGGCCATTTTGCAGTCGTTGTTTTACGGCATTCACCCTCTCCTGTTCAAAGGGCTGTATTTTTTGCAGGCATTGTTCAATAAGTTCAAGTTTTTCAAGCATATCGGTTTTCATGGCTTTTCCTTCCTGCAGGCGGAAACGGTCAACTGCGTCAATTGCGCCGGCCAGTGCCTTTTCAACCTTTTGCCACTCTTGGGTGTCAAGTTCTTCTTTATCGGTTTTAAGTGAATCGGGCAGACGCATAATAACCTGCAACACCGAGTCGTTATAGTCAATTCCCAGTTCGCTGCCAATTTCTTTAAGTTGTTTGTAATAGTCTTTTATTACCGACACGTTAAGCTTTCCGTTACTATTCACATCGGTAACTTCAATTACCATGTTCACTTCAATTTTTCCACGTTGCAGGCGTTGCGATAAAATATTCCGTATTTCCAGGTCTTTTTCTCGGTAAACCGAGGGTATGCGCGAATATATATCGAGTTGTTTGCTATTAAGCGATTTTACTTCGATAGTGACTACCTTATTGGCCAGCTCACAAGTTTCTTTTCCATACCCGGTCATCGAACGCATCATAATCAATGTAATTTAATCAGCCTGAAATTAATAAAAAGAATACGAACTTTAAAATTACCAGTTTATTGTTTAACAATTGTTTTCTTTTTCCACCGTCCTGTTTTATAATACAGGAAAGAGAATACAGCACCAGTGGCCCATGCAATGGGCACAGCAAACCACACCCCCCACTCGGCAAGCCCCCCTTGAAATAGTTCCGGGAGGTTTAACTGAACACCTTTTTCAGCAAAATAAGCAAAAAACCTTCCCGACAGTAACGAAGCTATTGGAATACGTATTATCCAAAGCGAAAAAAGGGTAATAAACATTGGAATAAGCGTATCGCCCGAACCTCTCATAATGCCGTTCAGCGAAAACATTATACTGAAAATAAAGTAAGCGCTGCTAACAATAACCAGGTATTCGGCCCCGGCATTAATAACATGCTGGTTTGTTGAAAACAGGCGCATAAGCGGGAACCGTAAAAGAATAACTAATGCAGTAATAGCAAAGGATATTCCTATCGAAATTAGTAAAGTCGATCTTAAACCTGCGCGTACCCTGTTAATTTTGCCTGCCCCAATATTTTGCCCTACAAAAGTCGAAAGGGCCTGTCCAAAGGTCATTGCCGGAAGCATGGCCAGGTTTTCGATACGGCCGGCAGCGGAGTAAGCTGTAATTACATCGGTGCCAAAATTGTTAATAATACGGTACAGAGCTATCATTCCAAGCGAAACAAAAGTTTGCTGAAAGCCCGAGGGCAAGCCAATATTTACACTTTGGGCAAATATTTTCCTGTCGAAAACCATCCCCCGAAGTTTTATGCGCACGAGTTTATGGGTACGGTTAAGATATAAAACTGCAACCAAGAAAGTAAATCCCTGAGCTGTAACAGTTGCAAGGGCTGCCCCTCTGATGCCCAGTCTGAAATATTTAATAAAAACAATATCTAGCACAATATTCAGCAGTGTAGAAGCTATAAGGAAATACAGTGGGGTTTTGGAGTCGCCGGTGCCGCGCAAAATGGCACTTATGCCATTAAACCCAAAAAGCAGTATGGTACCCGATAAAAATGTGTTCAGGTAAATTGTGGCCTCGGGGACAATTTCAGCAGGCAGGCGCGTTATCTCAAAAATCTGACGGCTAAAGCCAATTCCGGCAACCATAACAATTATCGACATAAAAAATGTGAATATAAGTATGGTGTCAATGGCCCTCTTTACCTTGTCAAAATCGCGCGCCCCAAAAAACTGGGCAATAATAATGGTGCCTCCCGAAGCAATACCGATAACAAACGATATAAGTGCAAAAATTACCGGCCCCGATGCGCCAACAGCGGCTAAGGCTTCATCCCCTATGAGGCGCCCTACAATCATGCTATCGACAAAATAATAGGCCTGCTGGAACAAATTGCCCAACAACATGGGTGTGGCAAACCTGAAAATTACTGCGCCTTCGCGCCCGAGTGTTAAATCTTTCATTGGGCAATCAATCACAAAAGGCTGGCAAAACAAATCGGGACAAATAAAATATGCTTTGCGGCACTTTGAAAAAACAAGCCACGAAAATAATTAAAAATATGGCACAATAGTATTTTTTAACCGATGGTTGCCTTGTTTTTTAAAAACCATACTTGAGGCATTTGACTTTGCTTAACAGAGAAAAAAAAACAGGCGCATTGGCCCGGGTTTTATTTTATAGAGGCACCACTAAAAAGTAAAAATCCATTAGCAGCATAATAACTAATCATGCATTTGTAAACGGCTACAGATAATGCCAATACATAAAAATTCAACAAAAAACCACTAAATTTTGAATTATATGCCGGATAATCTGACATATTTTCTATTTTTGCACCCGGAGAGCTGCCAGAGTGGTCGAATGGGGCAGACTCGAAATCTGTTGTACCCTTCGGGGTACCGGGGGTTCGAATCCCTCGCTCTCCGCCTTCGCTCGCCGAAGTCCCTTCATAAATTCAGGGACTTCGGCGAGCTTCTTTATTTGCAATAAGTTATATTGAAAATAATAGTTCGGCCGGCATTGTAATATTCTTAAAAGAATATTTTAACTTATGGCATAATAAAAGCTGTATAAAATATCTTCTAATGTTCAGGATAACAAAATTCAGGTTTTATTCCATAGCATTGTTAATATTGCTTCTTCCTTTGTCATCGGGATGGAGGCTGCTTTTTTTTGGACAAAAAACAACCGGTATTGTTGTAGCATACGATGCGTATGGCAACATACATAAAGCCAATGTCCCCGATGGAATTTATAAATGCCTGATTTATTACAAGGCCGGCAAAAAAGATATTTTGGCAAAATGCCCGGCCGATATTACTTTGCCGGCAGGTAAAGAAGTTACAGTGTACTATAACCAAACAAAACCCGAGAAATTTTTAATGTTTAGCTTTGCAGGATTGTTCCTTTCAAATAAGGTCATTTTTCCGGCAGTGCTGCTAATTCTCTGGATTGCTTTTTATAGTAGTTATTCTAACAATAAAAACAAAGGGCCTAGCAATCCCAGGCTTAATAAGTACAAACAAAAACTACAGTTAAACCGTCAACAAGGTGTATTGCACAAAAACATTAAATACTCAAACAAACCTTAAACTACCATAACCCATTTTAGTGTTTCAGTTAATTTCTTTTAAAAAAAAGAGTTAACTTTTAAGTGGTTTTTAATATAAAAACAAAAACTTATTCAGAATGAAAAAAATTCTTGTGGCTGAAGACGAAGAGATCAATTACCTGTATATTGAAGAATTGCTTTCTAATTTCGACAACGTAACAATTTTGAGGGCAATTACAGGAACAGAAGTTGTTGAAATGGTAAAAGCCCAAAACGATATCGACCTTGTATTAATGGATATAAAAATGCCCGTAATGAATGGATATGAGGCCACTAAAGTTATCAAAGAACTAAGGCCAGGGTTGCCGGTTGTGGCGCAAACAGCATACGCCATGCCTGGTGATGAAACCCTCTCGATGCAGGCCGGATGCGATGCCTATATTTCAAAGCCCATACAAAAAGAAAGGTTTATTTACCTTATAAACACTTTCTTACACCGAAAACAACAAAATTAGCCCGTTTTAATGCCCGGGCGATTGAAAAAAAAAAATTATCGGTCAAACATTTTAAATATAGTTCAAACTATATTTTTGAGATAATACCGATTAAAACTACCTGCATTTTTATACATAAACACCTAATTGTTTGCTGCCACCATAGGCAATAAGCGGCCGGTTGACATTAACGAATCTGTTATTACTGAAGGATTGCCTTTATAATATATATTGCCGGAATTGTATATTTCTGCTTTTATTTCTTCTGTAGCCCACACCTTAATATCGGCAATAGAGTTGTTCCTAACTACAACAGAGCTACATTCAAGCTCCGAGGCGTCAATAACACTGCTGTAATACCCGCTCATATAGGCGCTTTGGCTTTTGCCCCTAAACACATACCTGCCGCCGGTAGTATGGTGTACATAAAAATAAAAATACTCAGTATTTAGCAGAAGGTTAGTTTCTGCCAACATTGTTTGCGAAGCCAGCATAAAATGATCGGTTACAGAATCGGTCGAGAATATATAACTGGCCTCGTAAATGTTTACAACATCAATATCTTTAAAATGAACGCGCAAAAGCGGCCTTTTATATTCCCTGAGCCAGAAACAACCATTAAAATCATAAAGCAACAAGGTGTCATTTTTAACAGATACATCAATATTTTCAAGAATTTTATAGCCGGCAAAGCCTTCAACATAATAACAGGAATCTTGCACAAGTTCAATATCGAACATACCATGTATATGTATCCTGTTAAAATGCCCCTTCAACATAATTTTTTCCGTTTCTTTACCGCTTGCATGAAAACACCTGTCGGTTTCGCAACCGCCAAACATTGTAACGATTAAAACTAAACTGAAACTGCAATAAAATTTGTTCATTTTCCTGAAGTATTAAAACGATAACCTATGCCCCACTCCAGGTAATCGGCAATTGCGTAATGCGATTTTATCGAAAAATTAAGCAATATTTTTTTTGATAAAGCATACCTCATGCCAAACCGCCCGAACACCCTGCTATATTTAAAATAGTTTGCCGTTATGTAGCAACCTGCATTTAATAACACATTAAGTTTTCCGTAGCGCACTAAAAATCCTATATGGGCACCTGTCTGGTAATTGTCCATATAGTTATAACCAGTTTTTTCGTAATGCTGTTTAAGCGGGCCAAGCGACTCATCGAACATAAAATCGAAACCTGCGCCGTATGCATATTTAAGTGAATGGGCATGGTAATAATCAAAAATAACTGTGGATACCCTGTAAAGTTTCTCGTTCAGCAAATCATCGCGCTTAAAGCCTCCATTAAACACAATTTCATAAAAATTGCGTTTTGGTTCAAAGTCATTTCTTACGGCAACCCGGGGCATATACGACGGAGAGAAACTATACAACCAGGCTGCCGATAAACAAACAGAGTTAAGCCCAAGGTTCGGGCTCCTCCATTTTCCATTCGAATAATGGGTAAGTTCAAATGCCGTTTTTAATTCACTCTTTGAGGCAATTTTAAAACGGGCAATAACATCAAAACCGATATAAACATTAAATGCCGAACTTATTGCAAGGTTCAAAGGGTTATTTTCGATATCGAATTTGTTGGTGATATATGTAAACCCGCCATCGACCTGATAGCTTAACATAAAATTGTTTCCTGGTTTATAAAAAAAAGGTACTTCGATAAACCCAAACCAACCATGTGCATAACCTAATTCTTTGGGGTTTGAAAGGTTTGTAAAATTATAAGCAAAACCATAATCGGGAAACCGGTACAATTGTTCCCAGATATGCCTTCCCGAAGATTTTGTGGACAAACTTATCTCAAAACCATGAATATTGCCCGAAAGCAAATAATGAATGGCCTTATGGTGAGGATAAACAGCACCATAATGCACTTTCATCCCTATTTGTAACCCATTGAATAGGCTATCTGAAGCAGAAATGGCAGATTTATTTGCTATAAACAATAAACTAAAAACACTGAGAACTATAATAAATGCCCTCTTTCTAAAAAACATATTTGTCATTTGAAAAAGCCCTTTGCAAGAGCTGATAAAAATAGTTTAAATTTGGTGCCACTAAAATAATAAATATGCGGGCACTTTTTATAAAAGAAATAACGGGTTTCTTCAGCTCCCTCACCGGCTACATTGTAATTGTGGTTTTTATTGTTGTCAATGGTTTATTTTTGTGGGTATTCCCGGGCAACCTTAATATACCCGACAGCGGCATTGCTTCGTTAAGCCCATTGTTCGAAACAGCCCCCTGGGTGTTTTTGTTTTTAATACCTGCCATAACCATGCGCAGCCTGGCCGAAGAGAAAAAAGCCGGCACCTTCGACCTTCTGCTTACAAGGCCGGTAAGTAACCTCCAGATTCTGCTTGCCAAATATTTTAGTGCTGTGGTACTAGCCCTCCTGGCATTGTTGCCAACCCTGGTTTATTACCTTACGCTGGTTTTAATAGGGAGCCCGGCCGGAAATATCGACCAAGGTGCCACCTGGGGCTCTTATACAGGCTTGGTGTTCCTGGCTGCCGTTTATGGGTCGGTGGGAATTTTTTCATCAACCCTAACCGATAATATTATTGTTTCATTTCTGGTGTCGGTATTGTTGTGTTTCATGGTATTTACCGGGTTTAATTATATTGGCAGCCTTTTCCCGCTGGGCAGCCTGGGTAGTTTCTTTATTTCGCTGGGCATTGATGAACATTACAAGTCGGTTAGCCGTGGGGTTATAGACAGCCGCGACATTGTTTATTTTTTTTCGGTTATTGCGGTATTTTTAGTTTTATCTAATTTAAAGTTAAACAGTAAACGTTGGTAAAAATATGCAAAGCAACAGGCAAAAACTCCGTTCGCAGCAACTTCTAACAGCCTTTCTGATTATTTTTTCGATAATATTGTTCAATATTATTTCCCAAAACGTGTTTTTCAGGCTCGACCTTACAAGTGAGAAGCGTTATACTATTTCGGAACAAACGAAATTAATACTCTCAAACCTCGACGATGTTGTATTTATCAGAATATACCTCGATGGCGACCTGAACATCGAGCTCAACCGTTTCAGGAAAAACATAGCCGAACTCCTCGATGAGTTTAAGGTTTATGCAGGCAACAGGCTCGAATACGAATTTGCCGATCCGTTCGATGGTGCCGATGCAAAAACCATCGACCGCATTTTGGAAGAACTGTACAATAAGGGCTTGGCCCCGGTAAATATCCATCAGCGCAAAAAAGACGGTAGCATAACAGAAAAGGTTATTGTGCCGGGGGCTATAATTAATTATAACGATTCCGAAATATCTCTTAACCTGTTAATGAACAACCCGGGAAAAACAGGCGCCGAAAACCTTAACAACTCAGTTGAGCTGCTCGAATACAATTTAATAAGCACCATTAAAAACCTTACAAACAACGAAATAACTAAGATTGCTTTTCTCGAAGGGCACGGCGAATGGCCCGACCCTTTTATAGGCGATTTGCTAAAAGAACTGTCGAAATCGTTCCAGATTGACCGCGGAAAGCTAAACAACAAGGCCGATGTACTCGAACCATATAAGGCAGTAGTAATTGCCGGATCGATAAATGCATTTTCAGAAGCCGATAAATTTATTATCGATCAGTATATAATGCGCGGAGGCAAAGTTTTGTGGCTGATCGACGGAGTAAATATCGATTTCGACAGCCTTGCAACCGGATATAGTTTTGCCCTGCCAAACAACCTGAACCTCGACGATATGCTGTTTCGATATGGGGTGCGCATAAACCAAAACCTGGTACAAGACGCACAATGCGGAATACTGCCAGTTAATGTGGCACTGGCAGGCAATGCCCCAAATTTTCAGCCTGCCCCATGGCTGTATTTCCCATTGGTATCGCATTTGGGCAACCATGCCATAACACAAAACATTAACCTTGTGCAAATGCGATTTGCCAGCTCTATCGATACCCTTGGGGCACGTTCGGCAGTGCGCAAAACCCCCTTGCTGTCTTCTTCGTCCTACACAAAACTGCGCGAAGTACCGGCCTTAATAGAACTGCGGGAAATAAACCAACAACCGGCGGAGGCCGATTTCAGGCATTCATCGTTAATACTCGGTGTATTGCTCGAAGGCACTTTTGAATCGGTTTTTAAAAACCGGTTAGTAGAAAACCTGGGCGTAGAAAACCTGTCGAAAAAGTTTGACATAAGCCCCGAAACTAAGATGATTGTAATTGCCGATGCCGATATTGTCAGGAACGATATAAAGCATACTTCAAAAGGACCGGTAATTTCTCCCCTGGGGTTCGACAAATTTACCAACCAAACTTATGGCAACAAAGACTTCTTAAACAATGCCATAAGTTACCTGGCCGACGAAAACCACCTGCTCGCCTTAAGGGGCCGGGAGTTTAAGCTGCGTATGCTCGACAAAACCGAGATTTCGAAAAACCGTTTAAAGTGGCAGTTAATTAACATTTTAATTCCTGCAGCTTTTGTTTTGGCTGGTGGCATAGCCTTTAGTTTAACCCGAAAGTTTAAATATTCGCGCTGACAAATGCAGGCAAGAAACACAATTGTATTGTTTGCTGCCACGGTTTTATTGTTATTGGCAGTAATTGTTTTAAAAAAAGGCAGTTCGAGCCTGGGCAACAAAACAATAATAAAACCTCTGGGCAACACAGTTGTTTTTGATAGAATTAAAATTGAAAACCAATCAGGCACAATAAATATTCAAAAAACCGAAACAACATGGCTGGTAAACGGCACTACCGAAACCGATCACAACAAACTTTCGGCACTCATTGCAATGCTTAAAAACCTTAGCATGAAACACCCTGTGCAATTTGAACTAGCGGGACAATTGGCCGACTCGGTTAAATACTCGGGCACAAGGGTAAGCCTTTACAATAAAAACAAAAATATTTTTTCATTAAAGTTTTTTGAAACCAACAACAAAGCTGTTGCTTTAAGCCCTAAAGGCCGTCCGTTTTATATAGGCATTAAGGGTTATGGCAGCCTTACCCCCGGCAGTTTGCTTAACCACGATAAAACTTTTTGGCACAAACAACTTTTGTTCAATATTGAAAGCCACGAAATTCAATCGGTTAGCATATCGTATCCCACCAAGCCGGAAAACAGTTTTACCATAGATTGCAGCAATGGTGACCCACGGCTATTTTCGTCCGGCAACAAACCGGTTAGCGAAGCAAATAGTGAAACACTAATCGATTATTTGAGTTTCTTTACCGCCATAAACTACGAAAACCGCGATACCATAAATTTTTATGAAGACTATTCCAAAACACTCTTTCAATTGAAAATACTGACAAAAACAAACAACAACTTTTCTCTTACAGGATTCAATTTGTACAATAGCAATACCGGGCTAAAAGATATTAACACATTGACCGGAATTGTTAATAATTCAGATACAATACATCTGACTTACAGTAATATAGACCCACTGTTGGCCACCATAGGGTATTTCTTAAAAAAGTAAAAAGCGTGCAGTAATTCCAATCAATTTTTTGTAATATTGATGGCTGTAAAAAAAACAGCAAAATAATATTAACAGATAATCTAAAAAACTGATAATAAATGAAATTTGTAGTTTCAAGTGTAGATTTATTAAACCACCTGCAGAATGTAAGCAGGGTAATCAACAGTAAAAACACCTTACCGATACTCGACAATGTATTGTTCAAGCTCGATGACAAAACCCTGGAGCTTACAGCATCCGATTTGGAATCGACCTTTATTACAAGCATGGAGCTCGACAATGCATCGGAATCGGGGAGTATAGCCATACCTGCACGTTTATTGCTCGACACATTGAAAGAATTTCCCGATCAACCTTTAACTTTTAATGTTAACCTCGACGAATACAAAGTTGTTATCAGTTCGGAAAACGGCCAGTACGATCTGCCCGGGCAAAACGGCGACGACTTCCCACAAATGCCTGTTATTAAAGACGAGAGCAAAGCCTCGTTCCAAATGCCTGTTGAGGTACTGCTCAGCGGAATTACCAACACGCTCTTTGCCACTGCCGACGACGAACTTCGCCCGGTAATGAACGGCATATTCTTCGAGCTCTCGCCTGAGGAGCTTACCTTTGTAGCTTCCGATGCACATAAGCTTGTGCGTTACAAACGTTCCGATGTAAAAAGCGAAAACGGGGCATCTTTTATCATGCCCAAAAAGCCATCGTCGTTGCTGAAAAACATACTGCCTAAAGAAAAAGGCGAAGTATTGGTTGAATTCGATAATAAAAATGCATTTTTCACCCTATCGAAATACAAGCTGGTTTGCCGCCTGGTTGAAGGCACTTACCCCAGCTACAACTCTGTAATACCTACCGAAAACCCCAATAAAGTTATTATCGACAGGTTAAAGTTTTTCAACGCCTTAAAACGTGTTTCGGTATTCTCCAACCAGGCCAGTAACCTAATCAAACTCGAACTTACCGGCAACCAAATGACAGTTTCGGCGCAGGATATAGACTTTTCTATTTCGGCATTCGAACGTATTCCTTGCCAGTACGAGGGCGATGAACTGGAAATCGGATTTAAGTCGGTTTTTCTTATTGAAATAATCCAGAATATAAATTCTGCCGATATTGTAATTGAACTATCGGATCCGTCAAGGGCTGGAATTGTTCTCCCGCTCGACAAGGAAAACGAAAGCGAAGATATCCTCATGCTTCTTATGCCAATGATGATTAACAATTAATATTTTATAATACCTTTTTTGGAAGAGAGTTTCCTAAAAAGGAACTCTCTTCGTGTTTTATTGCCCTATGGGACTTTCATACTATTGGCACAATTATTAAATGGTAATAGCACAAAAGAATATAAATATAAAATTGAAGCAGGGCCCTCGTGCATGAAAGTTCCACTAGGCCAATTAATTAAATAATATATGTTCTTATGAAGTTAAAATTAAAAAACCCCATAGTTTTTTTCGATTTGGAAACAACAGGCATAAATGTGGCCTCCGACCGTATTGTAGAAATTTCGTACCTGAAAGTTTGCCCCAACGGTAACGAAGAGTCGAAAACCCTTCGGGTAAACCCTACTATTCCCATACCGGCAAAAGCAACAGAAATACATGGCATAACAGACGAAGATGTGAAAAACGAACCAACCTTTAACGAAATTGCCAAAAATATAGCCAAAGTTCTTGAAGGATGTGATATTGCAGGATATAACTCGAACAAGTTCGATATACCCCTTTTGGCAGAAGAAATGCTTAGGGCCGAAATCGACATCGACTTAAAAAAGAGAAAATTTGTTGATGTACAGGTAATATTCCTGAAAAAAGAACCACGAACGCTCAGCGCTGCCTACGAGTTTTATTGCAGCAAGCAGCTAACCAACGCACACAGCGCCGAAGCCGACACCCTGGCAACATACGAAATCCTGCAATCGCAACTCGACAGGTACCCCGAACTGGAAAACGATATTGAAAAGCTATCGGAATTTTCGAGCCACAACCAAAATGCCGACTTTGCCGGCCGGATAATCTTTGACGAAAAAGGTACAGAACGTTTTAACTTCGGCAAATACAAAGGGCTTACCGTAGAAGAAGTTTTTGAGAAAGACCCCGCCTATTACGGTTGGATGATGAACAACGATTTTCCACTTTACACAAAAAAAGTGTTAACAAACATAAAGCTCCGTAGCGCTTTTAAAAAATGAGCAATAGATGTAACTATGGCTTGTAGGGTGCAACAACAATATTAAAATGTAACCGGGCAACTTAATTACTATGAAACGTCCATGAATGGTAAGTTCCATCTGACCAATAAAAATTAAATTAGAAACAGATGAAAATTATATGCATAGGCCGCAATTATTCCGAACATGCAAAGGAACTCAACAACGAAGTTCCTGCTGAACCTGTTTTTTTTATGAAACCCGACACTGCCTTGCTGTTAAATAACAAACCTTTTTTTCTGCCCGGGTTTTCAAATAATGTACAACACGAGGTTGAAGTTGTCGTGCGCATTAACCGCTTAGGCAAACACATTGAAGAAAAGTTTGCCCACAGGTATTATTCAGAAATTGGACTGGGTATCGACTTTACAGCACGCGACGTTCAGCAAAAATGCAAAGAAAAAGGCCTTCCCTGGGAAATTGCAAAGGCTTTCGACCAATCGGCCCCTTTGGGAAGTTTTGTGCCTATCGATAAGCTGCCTGATAAAAATTCGATAAATTTTGAATTGTTGGTTAACGGCAAACCGGCTCAGAAAGGCAACACAGCCGAAATGATTTTTACTATAGATAAGATTATAGCTTACGTTTCGCAGTTTATAACCCTGAAAATCGGAGATTTGATATATACCGGCACCCCTTCGGGCGTCGGGCCTGTTAAAATTGGCGACAGGCTAACAGGCAAACTGGAAGGAATGCTTATGTTCGACTTTAATATAAAATAATTTTATTCCACATGCACAGGCAAGTCGAAGAAAAATTCTGAACCCTTGTTCTCTTCAGATAACAGCCCTATTTTTCCCCCCAGAAGCTCCACAATGCCTTTGGAAATAGCCAGTCCTAAACCGGTGCCTGAAAGCTTGGCTTTATTATCGATGTTACCCTGGCTAAACCTGTCAAATACCGATTTCTGTATATTTTTTGGAATGCCCGGGCCAGAATCTTTAACATAAAAGTTTACACTTTTGCTACCGGGCTTAAAACCAAATTCTATGCTCCCCTGGCTGGTAAATTTTAAGGCATTGTACAAAAGGTTAATCATTACCTGCTTAACCCGTACCTCGTCGGTAAAAAGCATAAAATCGGGCTGGCGGGGCAATATCATTTTCAATTCAACTGAACCACGCTCCAACCTTTTGCGCTCAATATCGGTAATTTCTTTCAGTTCGTTGAACAACCTTATTAAATCTACCCTTGTTTTGAAAATGCTTAACTGCCCAGCTTCTATTTTGGAAATATCGATAATATCGTTTATCAGCGATAAAAGCTGGCGAGAGCTTGAAAGGATATAGTGTGAGTATTTTTCTTTTTTACTTTCAGGAAGGTTTTTATTATTAAGCATGGTTGAAAAACCAATTATGCCATTTAAAGGGGTACGTATTTCGTGGCTCATGTTGGCCAGAAACACCGATTTAAGCTTATCGCTCTGTTCGGCCTTATTTTTGGCCTGCCGTAAAGCCTCTTCGTATTTCAGTTGCTCGGTAATATCGTGGCAAACGCCATTATACCCCTGAACTTCACCAAAACTGTTATAAATGCCGGTAATCGACACCTCGTACCATATAAGCTTACCATATTTACCCGATAATTGAACATTAAATTTATGGGGCTCTTTAATATCGGGTTTCTTTTTCAATACATTTTCGAGGTTTTTCTTTAAAGTATTCCCCGACCATTGCGGCACAAGTACATCAAAACCTTTCCCTATGAGTTCGGTATAACGGTATTCCAGAATCTGTTCGACAGAAGGGGTTAGAAAAGTAAATTTCAGGTTATTGTCGAGCATAAAAAATATATCGGAAATACTATTGGCAATTCCTTTATATTTATCTACAAAAGCCCTGATTGGGTTATCGGATATACGGTTCAGGCGTGCCTGGAAATCGTCGGTTTGAATGTTGCTATTCTGCACGGGCTTTTTATCGTAAAAATCGATTAACTGGCGCGCAAAGCTGTCGAACACCGAATAGACTTTCTCCAGGGAGCCATTACGAAGGCCAATACCTTCAAACTGGTTAACATGCTTTTCTATCAGCGATTGAATTTCGAAGTTTTTTTCGGCAACAGACATTTTCGGGTTTTAAGGCGCGAAAAATTACAAAATATTTATAACGAACTGCAAATATTTTAACAAACAGTTATTAACTATTGGAAATTTTATTCACACAGTGCATTTCAACAGGTTGGGTAAACATTTTTATACAAAATCGAGCATAATAAAAGAAAATGAGGCCAAATGGTGATTTACATACATATCGAATTGCATTAAAATTGCAGAAAATCACAAATCATTAAGCAATGTGGTTTAGTTAAGAAAAAAAGTAATAGATGAAACCCTTACACTCACCCCTTAATCCCCTGAAGGGGAACCCCAAACGCGCTGTTCCCTT
>JAFGQZ010000065.1 GCA_016935435.1 Bacteroidales bacterium | reverse complement strand
AAGCTTAGAAGGTTGTGTTTTAAGAAAATTATTATTAAAATTTAGCTTCTTTAAATATTTAAATCGATAAATTATCTCAGGAAAATAATCTAGTTTAAATTCAAACAAATTTAATGCTATGATACGATTTTCTGCATTTAAGCAAAATCGACCTTTAGAACTATAATACATAACGTCGATATCATATTCTTCTTCAAGGAATTTATAATTTAATTCTTCCTCAAGTTTGCTTAGTAACTGTATATCATCCATTTTTCCTTAATTGTTGCCAAAGGTTGATAACACCGGGTCGTGCCTGGAGCACGGGTCGATAACCTATCAGTTTACACCGAGTTACATTTACTGGACACAAACGCCCAAATACCGCTATATGTCCCGCATGGCCGGTGTTATTTGTTGTGTGCTGTGTTTTTTCTTGTCATTTGTCAAATTAATCCAAAGCAAATAGCAATAAAACTTGGTCCATTTAATCCACCGTGCATTATTACACCAATCCATGAATTCTTTGTCCTTTGAACAATGTATGATTGAATGAAAATCAGAGGTATCAATGTAATTAACAACTGCCATCCAAAAGCAATATGGAATAATCCCCAACCAGTTCCATGAATTAACCATGCATATTTACCAAATGCAACTTCTTGTCTTGGCAGCATTACGCCTCTCCATAAAAATTCTTCTCCAAGTATGTTTAAAATCCAATATGGAGCCCAAACTAAAAGCAACCAATATCGTCCTTTTGTCAAAGGCTCAAATGACATAAAAGCTGGCGAGTGGTCAAATTTACCAATCAATAATTCCAAACCTTTCATTATTAATCCGCTGAATAATCCAACTAAAATTAATCCAACAACACTCCATAATAGGTCTCTCTTTGTAATTTTTCGAAATCTCAAACGTTCAATCCATGTTTTTTTTGAAATCCGAAATCCTTCAGATTTTAATAAAAATAAACCAGTTATTATCAGAGGTGAAAAAATTCCTAATCCTGCAACAATGAACCAAAACAGTATTGTTTCTTGTCCAGTCAAATTACTCAAATAAGGAATTAAATATTTTGTCAGGCAAAACATTAATATTGATGCAGGAATATAAATCGCAAAAGAACCTATCAAGCCAAGTTTTTTAATCTCTGATTTTGTTTCCATATTTACTTTTTTAAAAGCTAATTATCTTGTCGAAACAGTTTTCCAACAAAGCACACAATTACCTTTTATCCCCCCAAATGTATCCTAATAACAAGCAAAAGCTATCTGCCACTGTCGAGCAAATCGCGCAGGAGACCACCGGCCTGTTCTTTTCCCGAATTCCGGCCTCCCGGGGCCAATGCATGTATGAGTTTTCGAATGGGCATCGACTGTAACCATACTTTACCATGGCCGCGCAGGTGGGCAAGAAACACCCCTTCGCCACCAAACAACATCGATTTTAACCCTCCGGCCTGCGATACCGAAAAATCGATTCCTGTAGTATAGGCAACCACACAACCGGTATCGACAAATAGCGATTCGCCATGCAATTCGCGCTCAATGACCGTACCCCCGGCATGTCCAAAAACAAGGCCGTCGCCCTGTAGCTTTTGCAGTATAAAACCTTCGCCCCCAAAAAGCCCGCTTCCAAGTTTCTGGTTAAAATGCATACTAACTTTTGTTCCCATGGCGGCACAAAGAAAAGTATCGCGCTGAACAATAATGTTGCCGTTGTATTGTTGCAGGTTAAAAGGAATAACGGTTCCGGGGTATGGCGCCGAAAATGCAACTTTACGTTTGGTTGTGCCCCGGTTTGTAAAATGGGTAAGAAAAAGGCTTTCGCCCATAATAACACGGCCAGCACCTTTGAGCAATTTGCCCAGCAGGCCTTCGTTGGGTTCGGCACCATCACCCATACGGGTTTCGAACTGTATGTCCTGATCCATGTAGAGCATTGCGCCGGCTTCGGCAATAACGGTTTCGAAAGGATCGAGCTCAATTTCTACCAATTGAACATCGTGCCCGATAATTTTATAATCGATTACATGCGACTGCATAATAAAGCTTTTTTGGTTATTGTTCAATTTTATGAAAAAAACCGATACAAAAACCTGTTTCTGTATAAAAATAAAAAATATTATTGCAGCCCTCTTAAAATAAGGGAAAACCAAAACAATGCATCATGCAATATTGCCAGTTTGCTATTGCCTGGTAAAAATATGGCCTAATCGAGTTTCAGCACTGCAAGGAATGCCGTTTGCGGAATTTCGACATTGCCTACCTGTCGCATGCGTTTTTTGCCCTTTTTCTGTTTTTCGAGCAATTTGCGTTTACGGGTAATATCGCCGCCATAACATTTGGCAGTAACATCTTTTCGCACTGCCTTTATGGTTTCGCGGGCAATAACCTTTGCCCCTATAGCCGCCTGTATGGCAATTTCGAACTGCTGGCGCGGTATAAGTTCTTTTAGTTTCTCGCAAATGCGACGGCCAAAATTATAGGCATGGTCGCGGTGTATGAGTGCCGACAGGGCATCGACCATTTCGCCGTTTAGCAATATGTCGAGCCTAACCAGGTCGGCTTTTTTATAACCAGTCTGATGGTAATCGAACGAAGCATACCCGCGCGAAATACTTTTTAATTTATCGTAAAAGTCGAACACAATTTCCGACAAGGGCAACTCGAAGGTAATTTCAACCCTGTCGCTGGTAAGGTACGACTGGTTTTTGAGCGTACCCCTGCGGTCGATGCACAGGTTCATGATCTGGCCCACGTATTCCGATTTGGTAATTATTTGTGCATGGATATAAGGCTCGTCGATATAATCGATGTTAGTAACCGGCGGAAGGCCCGAAGGGTTGTGTACGTCTATAACTTCGCCCTTGGTGGTTAAAACTTTAAACGACACGTTAGGCACGGTGGTAATAACATCCATGTCGAACTCGCGGTCGAGCCTTTCCTGAATGATTTCCATGTGCAGCAGCCCGAGGAAACCACAACGGAACCCAAAACCCAGTGCAGCCGACGATTCTGGTTCGAACACCAGCGATGCGTCGTTGAGCTGGAGTTTTTCCATTGAGGCGCGCAAATCTTCATAATCGTCGGCATCTACCGGGTATATTCCGGCAAACACCATAGGTTTTACGTCTTCGAAGCCCGAAATGGCTGTTTTGCAAGGGTTGCTAACATGGGTAATGGTATCGCCAACCTTAACTTCGCGGGCTGTTTTTATGCCCGAAATAATATAGCCCACATCGCCTGCACTAAGCACATCGCGTGGTATGGGCTTCAATTTCAGCACCCCAATTTCGTCGGCGTGGTATTCGCGGCCGGTGGCCATAAATTTTACCAGGTCGTTGGTATGTATTGTGCCGTTAACAATTTTAAAATAGGCAAAAATGCCCCTGAAAGAGTTAAACACCGAGTCGAAGATAAGTGCTTCGAATGGTGCATCGGGGTTGCCTTTTGGAGGGTGCACACGTTTAATAATGGCTTCGAGAATTTCATCGACACCCAGCCCTGTTTTTCCGCTGGCCTCTATAATGCTCTCGCGCGGGCACCCGATTAAATCAACAATCTGGTCTTTAACATCTTCGGGCATAGCACTGGCCATGTCCATTTTATTTAAAACCGGTATAATTTCAAGATCGTGCTCAATGGCAAGGTATAAGTTCGATATGGTTTGGGCCTGTATGCCCTGTGTGGCGTCAACAATAAGCAAGGCGCCTTCGCAAGCCGCTATTGAACGCGAAACCTCGTACGAAAAATCGACGTGGCCGGGGGTGTCGATAAGGTTCAGTTTGTATTTTTTCCCTTCGAAAGTATATTCCATTTGAATGGCATGGCTCTTTATGGTAATACCTCGTTCGCGTTCGAGATCCATGCTGTCAAGAACCTGATCTTTAAAATCGCGCTCCGAAAGGGTTTGGGTCTTCATTAATAAACGGTCGGCCAGGGTGCTTTTTCCGTGGTCGATGTGCGCAATGATGCAAAAGTTCCTGATATTCTCCATAAATCAAAAATGATATTCTAAACCGGCCACAAAGATATTTATTTAAAAGAAAATGCCTTTACCGAAATACCAAAATCGCAACCAGTTTTCAATAATATTCTGATATTTGCACAAAACAACGAATATGGCTGAAGTTTTTGAAGTTGATTTCGACAATGCGGATCATTGCAAGGCGGTTGTCGAATTGATGAACCATTACATGGAAGACGAAATGGGCGGACAGGTACCTCATGACAAATACAGTGCCCAAAGGCTTATTGAAGGCCTTAAAAACCACCCGGGAAAATTGTGTATTATGGCACGCCACAATAATAAATTTATCGGGCTTGCAAATTGTTTTATTGGCTTTGGCACCTTTGCCGCAAAACCATTTATAAACATACACGACATTGTTGTGCTGAAAGGACAAAGGGACAAAGGCATTGGCCGGCTAATGCTTGAATATATAAACCAAAAAGCCCGCGAAAGCGGCTGCTCCAAAATAACCCTCGAGGTGCGGAACGACAATGCTGCCGCCCAACATTTATATAAAAGCCTGGGGTTTGCCGATTGCACTCCGCCCATGTATTTCTGGACAAAACAGCTGGATTGATTTTCACTTAAGCTTTGTCTTATCATTTACATTGCTCATCACCGGCAATTTTTTTTTTACAACTTATACATAATATTTCAATAGCAACTGGTATCTTTCAACCCTATTTAAACAAACTCCGATATGCACCCACTATTGAACAAAAACCTGTTCTTTGTAAAAGAACATGTTGGCATGTTTAAAGCTGCCAACAACTTCGACATTTACGATCCGCAAACCGGACAGATGATAATGGCCTGTCGTGAAGAAAAACTTGGTTTCTTCACCAAAATGTTCAGGTTTACCAATTATAAGCGGATGACCCCTTTTCATATTGAAATAAAAACAATAACCGGCGAAAAAGTGCTCACAGTGAAAAGAGGCACAACCTGGTTTGTTTCGGATGTTGAGGTATTGGATGAAAATGATAAGTTAACCGGCCGCTTCAAACAAAAATTGTTTTCCATTGGCGGCAGGTTTAACCTTTACGATCCGAACGGTGCGTTTATTTGCACCCTGAAAGGAAAATGGACGAGCTGGGATTTCCGTTTTATTAAAGACAACACAGAGTTTGCCAGGGTTTCGAAAAAGTGGAGCGGATTAGGCAAAGAGTTGTTTACCTCTGCCGATAACTATATGCTGGAAATTTCAGACGATGTTGTCGGGAACAACCCGATACGTATTATAATTCTGGCCGCTGTAATGTGCATTGATATGGTTTTGAAGGAGTAAAATGACCTTTTTATTCAAATAAACCCGCCATCGGAAACATTTCCATGGCGGTTTTTTTATGCCCGGAAAAACCAATTCCTGTAGTTTTTTAATACAAGCCTTTTGCCATTGTAGCACTTTCCCCTGTCAGGGTTGCAGCCTGCCGCCCCGAACGGTTGAACCCAGCACAATGCCGGCGCTTACCACAACCAGGTTCTTCACTATATATTGCCCCTCAATGGTAAGGGCTATCGGAAAAACATGGAATACTTCCGAGGGAAAAAGAAACAAGGGCGTAAAAGTGCCAATCATTTGCAGGTATAAAAGCAGAAGGGTTGCCCGCAGGTAAATATTTAGCAAAAGCCCGATACCGATTAATACTTCCCAAGTGGCAAGCCAGTAAATAATTACTTTTTCGGGCAAAAGAAAAAAAGTTAACTTATCGATAGTTCGAATGGCAATGCCTTCTGCCGGGCTCAGGCCTTCGAAAAATTTCAGAAAACCAAACCAAAAGAAAATAATACCTATACTAAGGCGCAACAATAGCAAGCCATGCTTGGCCATCCATTTTGTTGCAGCAACATCAATTTTATCAAAAGCAGCTCCGGGTAAATTCATTTTTTTAATTTTTCTGGGTGTTATTGTTAGCTGAATAACAGCAATTGGCAAAATTTTGTTCATTTGGCAGCACAACAAATACGCGGCCGGGTTTTATACGAATACTATGTGCCAGTATTGCCACATCATTTTTTTTGTTTAATTTAAAGTCATCCAAAAAATTCGTTACACATTAATTCTAACCTGATTATGATATTCTTTTCCGATGATGAACTCGACCGTTTGCTGCTGGAAGATGTGCCTTATTTCGATATGACCACACGCCTGGCGAAATTCGGCAGCCAGATTGCGCGCATACAGTTTTATACTAAAAATCCCACAGTAATTAGTGGCACCGAAGAAATTATGCGTTTTTTCAGCAAGTTCAATATTTCGCCCACCCTGGTTACTTTAAGTGGCGAGTTTATTGAAAGGAATGTTAAATTTCTAGAAGCCGAAGGGCTTGCCAAGCACTTGCATACCATCTGGAGGGTTTCGTCGAACCTGTTGGAATATGCTTCGGGCATTGCCACTACTACCCGGCTGATGGTTGAAAAAGCAAGGCGCATAAACCCCGATATCATAATAACAGCAACCCGTAAAACCATACCCTACACCCGCAAAATTGCCGCAAAAGCAGTATTGGTAGGCGGCGGGAACATTAACCGGCTGAGCCTTTCCGAAAATATTGTGTTGTTCAACAACCACTACAAATTTTTTGGGGGATTAAAAGGATTGGTAAATAAAATTGAGCAGATGAAAATAGAAGCAGCAGGAAGGCCCGTTACCGTGGAGGTAAACAATGCCCACGAAGCTCTATTACTTAGCAAAAGCCCGGTTGACGTTATACAAATTGAAGGAATATTGCCCGAAGATATAAAAAAATTAACCGAAGAAATACGCATAAATAACCCTTCGATAAAAATTGGCGCTGCCGGGGGCATAAACTTCGAGAACATCGAAGCATACGCTTCAACAGGTGTCGATATTATAATTACCTCGTTCCCGAATCATTGTAAACCAGCAGAATTCAGGGTTGAAATCGACCCGGTTACAGAATAAAAAAATATTTTACTCGTACTTTAAAGTTGTACCAGCATTTTGCGATGCAGCTTTCCATGATTTATAAACCACTGTTGACAAGGCAATAACAATAACCAGCAAAGAGGCTGCAAGAAAATAGTATATGTTTATGCCTATCCGGTAGTTAAAACTTTCAAGCCACCAGTGCGAAATGAAATATGACAATGCCCATGCAATGGCTGTTGCAATAAGAATTAGCCTGATGGTTTCCTTTACAAGCATAACAACAAGTTCAAAAACCGATGCACCAAGGGCTTTGCGCACCCCAATTTCGCGCATGCGCTGGTTTACAATAAAAGAAAGCAGGCCAAAAAGGCCTAAAGTTGCCACAAAAATTGCCAGAACCGAAAAAATAATAAAAATTCTGCCCAGGCGTACCAGCGATATATAATTTTGGTTAAAATCGTCGTTAAGAAAAAAATACACAAAGGGATATTCAGGAACAAACTCCTTCCAGGTATTTTCGATAAGTTTTATGGTATTCCCGGCATTAGCAGCATTAATTTTCACATTAATGTAGCCTTCGAGGTTTCCGCGCATAAAACAAATTACCAATGGCTGCAACGGCTTATCGACACTCTGAAAATGAAAATCTTTAACAAGCCCGATAATATTATAATTACTGCTCCCTTTTTTAAACAGTCGTGGTTGTTCAAGCACAGTGCCAACAGGATAACTTAGCCCAATTAATTTTGCTGCGCTTTCGTTTATTACACATGCAAAGGAATCGGATGCCACAGCAGGATCGAAAAACCTACCCTGAAGCATTGTCAGGTTATAGGTCTTGCAGAAATCGGGGGTTACAAAAACCTGGTTAATAAGAAGGGCAGTATTATCTTTGTCGCCCTTTATCTTAAATGTAGTATTATTAAAATTTCTTCCAGGTATAGAATTTGAATTTGTGGCCGATAAAATTCCGGGCATACCGGTAATTTTCTCCTTAAAGTCCCCAATTTTATTTTTTAAGGCATCGGAGCGCCTTATTACCAGCACCTGCTCCTTGTCGAACCCCAAATCCTTTTTCATCATAAAACGGGTTTGGTGATAAATAATAATAGTAATTGTAATAATTAAAATTGATATTGAAAATTGAACAACAACAAACACAGCGCGTATTTTGCTGTTTCTTAACCCCTGGCGCATAATGCCCTGTATAACTTTTGCCGGCTCAAAACCCGAAATGAAATATGCAGGGTAACTGCCTGAAAAAACCCCTACAGCCAAAGTAAACACAGCAATAACGAACAAGGCCGGAAAATTGGTAAAAACATGTATTGCCAGGTTAAGGCCAAGGTACCTGTTAAATGCAGGCAGCATAAGCTCAACAAAAAGTAAGGCCAGCAATAAAGCCAGCAGGCTGTAAATTACCGATTCTGTAAGAAATTGCCAGATTATTTCGCGTTTCGACGCACCGGAAACCTTTCGCATGATAACTTCCTGCGAATGGTTAACAGAATTTGCCGATGATAAATTCATAAAATTGATACAGGCAATTATTAATACCAATAAGGCAACAATAGCAAATGAAAAAACATAAACAGCCCGGGCATTTTGTTCGAGTTCCCCCGACAGATCGGAATGCAGGTGTATATTTTTAAGGGGCTGTAAACCAAAAAAATACTGGTCGCCAGGGGCAAAGGAATTGTCAAATGCCTTCGAGAGTTCTTTCAGTACATAATTATCGGCAAAAGTGTTAACCTGTTTAATTAACTGGCCAATATCGGTGTTGCCCTTTACTTGCAGGTAAGTGTAAACATTGTTATTGGTCCAGTTCGACACAGCTTTTTCGTATGTAACTAGCGAAGCCAGCATATCGAAGGGTATATGGGTGTTCGAAGGTGGGTTTTTCAATACTCCGGTAATTTTAAAAGGGTTTTCGTTTGCCTCAACATTCATATATTTGCCAACAACATCGGTAGTATTAAAATATTTAATTGCAGTGCGTTCAGTAAGAACCAGACTTCCGGGCTGGTGGAACAACGAATCGGGGTTTCCGGCTATAAGGCTGTATCCATCGAACACATGAAGGAAATTTGTATCAACAAAGAAAAGGCTGTCTTCGTTATGGCGGATATTGCCATTTGAAATAAGCCAGGCACCAAACTTTGCTACCCTTGTAACTCTCTGCACCTCGTTTATTTCGGCGTACACAGCTTTGGCCAGCATACCAGTAGAAGTTGCCACATCGAACTGTATGTCGTGTAACTGTCCGTGAACCGTAACCCTGTATATATTCTGGTAATCGCTGTGAAATTTATCGTAACTGGTTTCGTGCAACACATATAAACAAATTATGAGCGAACTTGCAATGCCAATGGCAAGCCCAAGGATGTTTATTGCCGTAAATGCCTTATTTGCTGCAATATGCCTGAATGTTACTTTAATAAAATTGCCCAGCATGTTTTCTTTAAAATGTATGCAAATGGGCAACAATAATACCAATATTAATTAACATTCTGATTTTGTGGCCTTACAAAAAGCTTTTTGACGCGAAAAATTGTCCGGAAATGCACATTTTTTGTCCGAAAGCGTATAGCAGTTGAGGATTTCGAGGGTTGAGGCTTTATATTCAAAGGCAGGGTTCTATACTTTGGCTGTGGCCGATATTTTAATATGGCAAGAAGTTAAATTTAAGTCCAATAGCATCAGATATATCTTCTCCATCTTCTATCATTTTATCATCGCCCTCGTCGTAGTGCCAATCGACAACTACCTGTAAGCCCTTATTTTTTAGGGCCAATATTTTTTCCAGCACAATTAGAATATATTTTTGGGAAGTAGAATTGCAATAATCGAGTTTAAAAACAACCCTGAGGGTACCGGGCATTTTTTTGTTGTACCCTTCGGCCAAATCGGCGACCCAATCGATTACCTGCTGGTAGAAAAGGCCAACATTTTCGGGGCGCGAAACCCCGGTAAACTGCATAGTTAAATTATCAGGGTTTAAATCGAGGGCCGGAGCATAATCTGTTGCACTGGTAATTAACCGTTTCATCTTACAAATATTTTTACTTTCATTGAAACCTGTTGTTCTTTCTGGGTTTGTTCGTTGGCTAGGTTTGCTTTATAATTAGTTTCAGTTTATAAAATTCAAAGTCTGTATCAATGGGCAAAAATTCAAAATTAAGGGCATCGTCTGATATTTTTGCTATTTCAATAATTCCCAGGCCGGCGCCCCCTTTTTCGGAGAACTGGCCGTTGGTAATGGTTTGTTTATACATTTCTTTTATTCCGGCTTTATCGAGGCCTGCAATAAACCCCAAACGGGCTTTAAGCGCAACGGCATCGGCCTTTCGGACCGGATTGGCACTTTCCACGATAAAACATTGAGGCTGCCTGATAATTGAAATGTATGGCGGGTGGCTTTTCATTATGGCTTTATTATGCCCGAAATGTTCGTGATATTTAAAAATATTCTCAAGCGCTTCAATCATTACCATCAGCACTTTTTTATAAACTGCCTGCTTTACCTGTGCTTCGAACATTTTTTCTTTTAGTTCGCTAATCAGATAACCAATGGTATCGTATAGTATTGGCCCCTTATGGTAGAGAAAAACACCTTCCCCTGTCTTAAGCATTCAAATATGTTTTGAAAAACGTATCAATATACAAATTTTTGCCCGAAATAACCTCATCGCCCATTGAGCATTTCGTAACCTTCGTCAATTAACAGCACACTTTTTTTCGAAGCTTCAACGGCAAGTTTGTCGCACCGCTCATTACCCTCATTGTTTGCATGCCCCTTTACCCATACCAGTTTAACCTTGTGCTTATGGTAAATATTTAAAAAGCGCATCCATAAATCGGGATTTTTTTTGTCTTTGAAGCGCTTTTTTTCCCACGAAAAAACCCATCCTTTTTCAACAGCATCGCAAACGTATTTCGAATCGGTGTATATTACCACATCGCTCCCTTTTATTTTTAAGGTTTCAAGAGCAACAATGGCTGCCAAGAGCTCCATACGGTTATTGGTTGTCAAGCGGTAGCCTTCCGACAGTTCTTTGTAATGGTTGCCCGAGCGGAGCACGATGCCATAGCCTCCCGGTCCGGGGTTACCGCTTGCAGCCCCGTCGGTATATACAATTATTTTATGCTGCATTCTGAGCAAGTTGTATGCCGGTATTAGACAAAAAAAGACGGATGGCTATGGCCAACAGTATTATTCCAAAAAACTTTTTCAGCACCTGTATGCCAACGCCACCCAGGTACCGTTCGAAAAAACGGGTTGCCCTAAGTACCAGAAATACAATTACCATATTAAGGGTAAGAGCAATAAGAATTTCTACTATGTGGTACTCCGATTTCAACGATATAAGGGTTGTCATTGACCCTGCACCGGCAATAAGGGGGAACGACAATGGCACAATGGCCGAGCTGCGGTTAAGTTCGTATTTAAAAAACTCGATTCCAAGCACCAGTTCGAGCCCTATAAAAAAAAGCACCAGCGAACCGGCAATAGCAAACGATGACAAATCGACCCCGAAAAGGTTTAACAGGGGCTCGCCGGTAAACAGGAACAACAGCATAAAGATAAAAGCCACCAGGGTAACCCTTAAAGGGTTTATTGGCCCCGACTTTTGTTTGATATCAATTATTATAGGTATTGAACCAGTAATATCAATTACGGCAAACAACACCATAAAATTTGTAAAAATATCGATAAGCTGGATATTCACGGGTAAATATTTTAGTTAATTAATTGGCCTTGTAAAGCATCCATGTATAATTTTTCAGCTTTTTGCCAGCTTTAGTTCATAGATGTTTTACCCGGCACTTTTATTGTTCAATTATGGTCATTTCATCTACAAGGTGGCCTGCTCCTGCAAATTTATCTATTACAAACAATACATAGCGAATATCAACGCTAATTGTTTTCTGTATTTCATTTTCGAACACTATATCGCCGCTCATAGCCTCCCAGTTTCCATCGAAGGCCAGCCCAATAAGCTCGCCCCTGCCATTTAGCACAGGGCTGCCCGAGTTGCCACCGGTAATATCGTTGTTCGTGGTAAAGCATACCGGCATATACCCATTGGCCCCATACCTGCCAAAATTGTTGTTTCTGTATAGCTCTTTCAGTTTTTCAGGAACAATAAATTCGGGGTTGGTATTATCTTCTTTTTCCATCACGCCGGTTAAGGTTGTATAATAATTATAATAAACCGCATCGGCAGGGGAATAATCGCTAACGGTTCCATAAGTAAGCCTCATGGTAGAGTTTGCATCGGGATAGAATACTTTTCCCTCTCCCATTTCAATCAGTCCGCGTGTGAACAAGCGCCTGGCAAGTTCAAAGCGTTCCATTGTCGATTCAATGGCAGCGCTTTCTTCTCGTCGTTTTTCTCCAACACTGCGGGCCACAGCAAATGCCGGATCGTTTACCAGGGTTTTGTAAACTGGTTTATCGAGGAAAGCCAAAAGTTTTTCTTCGCTGGAAAAAATTGATTTTGAGTACATAGCATCAACAAATTTTTCGATATTGCCCTTGAATTTACTATCGATGTTTGAATAGAAAGCCGGCCTTCCGGCAGGTTCAACCATATTGTAATAAGCAGCGAACAAGGCTTTCGACACCTTAATATCGGTAGGCAGGTTAAATTCGGCATAAAATCCTGCAGCAACATTTTTTAAAGCTTCGCATTTTTTATCAAGAATTTCTTTACCAGCTTTACTGTCGGCAAGGGTTTTAGCCAGTTCTTCTGCCTGCTGGGCAATTACCAGTATTTCGGTTGAGCGGAAAACTTCGCCAAGCAACTGAAGGTTTCCAACATGTTGTTTTCGGTTTGTATAGGCCCACTGCAAATCGGAGAGCACATTTCCGTAAACCAGTTGTCGTTCCGGCAAAGCGTTTGCCCATTTGTCGAAGGCTTGTTCTTTTTCACGTTTGGTATCGATAACCCCCAGCCGTTTTATGCCCCTGTTTTGGCCAATTGAATATTTCCAGTAGTTCGATGAACGGGCATATTTTGTTGCGTACATTATGTCAATTTTCTCATCGGCAAGCATGTCTTGTTTTAGTATTTCCTGCCTGATACCACGAACCTTAATTCTGTTTGGGTTTGTAACTTCGAGCAGTTCTTCAACGCCCCACGAAGGGATGTAGCGGTTTGTTCGTCCCGGATAACCAAGAATCATTGCAAAATCGCCCTTTTCTATGCCTTTTAGGTTTACAGGCAGGTGGTGCCTGGGCTTCAGGGGTATATTTTCTTTGGAATACGGCGCCGGTTTGCCATCGGGGCCGGTATATACGCGAAAAAGGCTAAAATCGCCTGTATGCCTTGGCCACATCCAATTGTCGGTTTCATCGCCGAAATTTCCGATTGAAGAAGGTGGTGCCCCAACAAACCGTACATCGGTAAACTCTTCATAAACAAACAAGAAAAAACGGTTTCGATCGAAAAACGGGTAAACGCGGGCCTTGAAGTGTGTACCTGCAACAGCCTTACTTTCCATTGAAGCCGAAAGGGTTTCAATAAGCCGTATCCTGTCCAATTCTGATAAATCGTCAGAAACTCCTGACAACAAGCTATCGGTAACTTCATGTACCGAGACCAGAAAGGTTACTGTTAAACCCGGATTGGGCAGCTCTTCGTCTTTTCCCATAGCCCAAAAGCCATTGTTCAGGTAGTTATGTTCGGTGGTCGAATGGCTTTGTATAAGGTCGAAACCGCAATGATGGTTAGTAAGCAGCAAACCATCGGGCGAAATAATCTCGCCGGTACAACCACGCCCGAAAATAACTATGGCATCTTTAAGGCTCGAATGGTTTATATTGTATATCTGTTCGGGCGACAGCTCCAGCCCCATTTTTTTCATGGTTGCATAATTCAGCTCCTCAAGCAAGGGCAGCATCCACATACCTTCGTCGGCCTTTGCCCGAAGGTTGAACAGAAAAAAAACAACAAGTAAAAAAATATTTATACGTTTCATAGCAAATATAAAATTAGTTTTTTCTTCAATTAAAATCGATTGCCATTTGTTCGTTAAGCAAACGAAATGATTTACGGTGAAGCTCGCAAACCCCAAGTTTTACAATGGCCTCTCGGTGGTCTTTGGTCGGGTAACCTTTATTATGTTCCCAGTTATATCCTGCAAATTTTTTCGATGCACCAAACATATATTCATCGCGATGGGTTTTTGCCAGTACCGACGCTGCCGCAATTGACATGAACTTACTATCGCCCTTAACCACACAGGTATAAGGGATGTTTTTATAATTATAAAATTTATTGCCATCGACAATAATATGCTGGGGTAAAGTTGTAAGTTTATCAAGTGCCCTGTGCATTGCTATTATCGAAGCTTTTAATATGTTCAGCCGGTCGATTTCGCGGTTATCGACAAAGGCAACTGCCCACGATAATGCGGTCGATTCTATTTCGACCCTTAGCTCGCGCCTTGTTTTTTCCGAAAGCTTTTTAGAGTCGTTTAACACTTCGTTGCAATATGCGGGGGGCAAAATTACTGCGGCAGCAACCACAGGCCCGGCAAGGCACCCACGCCCGGCCTCATCGCAGCCGGCCTCAATACAATTACCCAAAAAATAATTCTTTAACAAATCACAAAAAAATTAAGTGCCCTAAAATATATAAATATGCTTTTGATTTACCTGATATTTAAACATAATTTTCGCCAATAATAAACTCAGGACTTATAACTATAATTCTGTTATTTTTGTATCGGTTAAACCCTAATAAGTTGAAAAAACGATTTTTTGAAAACCTTTCGATATTCCTGGCCCTCAACCTGCTTGTAAAGCCAATATATGTTTTTGGAATCGACAGGGTAGTGCAAAACACTGTAGGCACCGAAATATATGGCAGTTATTTTCCTTTGCTTAACCTGGTGCTTATTTTCCAGATTTTTCTCGATTTGGGCATCGAAAACTTTACACGTAAAGAAATAGCGCATAACCCGGGGCTTACCCATAGGTTGTTTTCGAGGTTTATTTTCATAAAAGTATTTCTAAGCCTGGCATTTATACTTGTATTCTCCATTGCCGGGCTATTATTGCCACATAGTGGTTCCGATTTTTTTATTCTGTTCCTTTTGCTCATAAACCAGGCTATGGCCAGCTTTATTCTGTACCTGAGGGCAAATATTGGTGGCATGCAAATGTTCAAGGCCGAAAGTTTTATTTCAGTGCTCGACAGGTTTTTTATGATTCTGATAGCAGGCGCACTGCTAATAATACCGTCAACAAAATCTGCTTTTCGGATAGAGTGGTTCGTAATGGCACAAACGCTCTCATATTTTATCACCCTGGTTATCAGTATAGTTATTTTTATTCAAAAAGCCGGAAAAATCAGCCTGAGGGTTAATATCCTGTCGTATCTGCCTATTTTGCGGCAGTTGGCGCCGTATGCACTGCTTACCTTGCTTATGGCTTTTTATTACCGTATCGATTCGGTGTTTTTGCGATATATGCTGCCCGACGGGCGTGAACAGGCGGGCATTTACGCACATGGTTTTCGTATTCTCGATTTCATGTCGAACTATGCCCTTATTTTTGCCCTGATACTTTTGCCCACCTATTCGCGCATGCTTCGCGAAAAAGGCAATATTGCCCCCTTGTTGCGCATATCTACTTTATCCCTTTTGGTACCATCGTTTGCATTTCTTATTAGCATAGTTTTTTACCGGAAACAGGTATTTGAAGTATTATATTTTGAGCATACGGCATTATCGTCCGACACATTTCTCATTTTCATTATCAGTTTTGCAGGCATCTGTACGAGCTATACCTATGGAGCCTTGTTAACAGCTAACGGCAACCTGCGGCAACTTAATATTATGGCCTTTACAGCAGTGCTGTTAAGTATTGTGCTCAACTTAATTCTGGTTCCGAAATATAAGGTGTTGGGCGCAGCAGCAACAAACGCAATTACACAGGCCTACACCATTGCTTTTCATATATTGGCCGTTAAAAGGCAGTTTGGATTAAAAACCGATAAGCTGCTGGTTATTAAGCTAACAGCCTTTGTTTTGTTTTCACTTCTTGTTGCATACACTCTCTCGAAAAGTGGAATTATATGGTACCTGGGTGTACTTTTTGCCACCTTGGTGTCGCTGTTGTTTTCGGTGGCCTTAAAACTTATTAGTTTTGAAAATGCCCTGGGGCTTTTTAAGGGTAAAGTTACTGAACAATAGTTATTAACAACTGTATTTCTTAAGCCGGTGAAACCCTACTTGTTTCACATACTACTGTATGTAAGCCATTTAAGAATCTGCCCGGCACTTCACAAATCATTTTAGCCAGCCAAAAACAGCCATTATGTTGAAAAATAACAATCTGCCGGGTTTAACAGATTTAGTATTTTTGAAACTGTTAGATAAACACAGGGGGCAAGTTTAATGAACCGGAAACGAACAAACGACGAAAGCCTGAAGCGCCGAAGCCGCCAGGCAATAATGTTTAACCAGCGCGAGATGAATGCTATTAACCATTATTGCAGCAAGTTTAAAGTCGATAACCGTTCGAAATTTATGCGCGAAGCAATAATTACCGAAGTGCTCCGAAAGTTTGACGAGAATTATCCAACCCTTTGGGAAGATGCCCAGCTAAAGATGTTCTAACTACTCCCCCATTCGCTTCATTTTTCATTCTGCATAACCCTCCACATTTTTATTTGCAAGTTCTTCCACTGTCAAAAAAAAGTGGAAAACAAAAACTATAGGCTGGTACAGTTCACGCTCACTGTTTTCGAAAAACTATAAATATTCTACTGTTAATGAAATCGTGGAATAAATAAGGGAAAGTTCGCCCAAATGTTTATACTTTTGTTCAATACAAACCATAAAAAAAATAATTATGGCAAAAAAAGATGGCAAAACGGGTTTTATGGATAAAATAAAATCGATGTACCGTTTGTCGATTTATCGCGACGAAACCTACGAAGAGGTTCTCAACCTGAGGCTTTCCAGGTTAAACGTATTTGCAGTAGGGGGCATATTAATGTTAGTGTTTTTAGCCATAGTTGTTTCTATAATTGTTTACACCCCTGTAAGGGAGTTTATACCGGGATACCCCGATGAGAATACCTTAAGGGCCATTCATCAGAATGCTTTAAAGACCGACTCGCTTATTATGGAAATAACCCGACGCGACAGGTATTTCGAAAACATGAAATTGATAATTTCGGGAAAGGAACCAAAAGAATATGAGTACCAGGGCGACACCAACAAACGTTACGATGAACTTGATTTTACGCCATCGGCCGAAGATTCGGTGTTAAGGCAAATGTTTGAAGGGAACCCCGAGACCGACTTATCGGTTATGGCACCGAAATCAACAATTGGAAGCATATCGCAATTACACTTTTTCCCGCCGGTAAAGGGTATAGTTACCAATTCCTTTAATTCTCTTCTAAACCACTATGGTACCGATATTGTATCGGGGGCAAACGAGGTGGTAAAATCAACCCTCGACGGTTCGATAATAATGGCCACCTGGACACTGGAAACAGGCTGGAACATACAGGTGCAGCACAGCAACGACTTAATATCGATATATAAACATAATGCCGAATTGCTAAAACGCGTCGGCGATTATGTCAGGGCAGGCGAACCTATAGCCATAATAGGCAATTCGGGCGAACTTACATCGGGGCCGCACCTGCATATAGAGTTATGGTACAAGGGCGTGCCGCTTAACCCCGAAGATTATATTTCGTTTTAAAGCAGGTAAAACCCGATGAAAAAAGGTATTGCCATACTGGGCTCCACCGGTTCTATTGGCCGGCAAACCCTCGAAGTCATTGAAAAAAACCCCAACACGTTTCGTGCAGAAGTGCTTACCGCAAGGCAAAGTTCAAAAGTACTTATCGAACAGGCAAAAAAGTTTAAGCCCTCACATATTGTAATATCCGACGAAGAAAAATACTGCGAAGTATGCAATGCCCTGAGCGGTTTGCCCATAGAGGTACATACCGGCTACGATGCACTGGCACAAATTGTTCAAACCGACTGTATTGAAACCGTTGTTACCGCCCTGGTGGGTTATTCGGGGCTTTTTCCGACAATTAGCGCCATTGAGGCAGGGAAAAACATTGCCCTTGCCAATAAAGAAACCCTGGTTGTTGCCGGAGAACTTATCACCAGCCTGGCACGTACCCGCCGTGTAAACATTTACCCGGTCGACTCGGAACATTCTGCAATTTTCCAGTGCCTGGCAGGCGAAACCCAGAACCCCATAGAAAAAATATATCTTACTGCTTCGGGAGGTCCCTTTCGCACGAAAAGTATTGAAGAGCTCAAAACAGTTACCAAGGCCGAAGCATTAAAGCACCCTAACTGGGACATGGGCAGCAAGGTTACAATAGACTCGGCAAGCCTCATGAACAAAGGGCTTGAAGCTATTGAGGCAAAGTGGCTGTTTGGCCTCGAACCCGATCAAATCGATGTCATTGTGCACCCTCAGTCGATAATCCATTCTATAGTGCAGTTTAAAGACGGTTCGATGAAAGCCCAGATGGGCTTGCCCGATATGCGCCTGCCCATTCAGTATGCCATAGGCTATCCTTACCGCCTGCAGTCCGATTTCCCCCGGTTCAACTTTGCCGGCTACCCGAGCCTTACTTTCGAAAAACCGCGTACCGAAGTATTCCGGAACCTGGCACTTGCATTCGAAGCAATGAGGTCTGGCGGCAACATGCCCTGTATTCTGAATGCTGCCAACGAAGTTGCTGTGGAAGCCTTCCTGAACGATAAAACCGGCTTTATGGACATGCCCGGTATTATCGAAAAAACCATGCACAAACTGCCTTTTATCAAACACCCCTCGCTCGACGATTACGTAAATTCCGACCGCGAAGCCCGAAACTATGCCTTTTCGTTACTGGGCTGATTCTTTTTTGCCCAGAATTGCAACCACTCACTTAAAAGTGCTATTTTTGCATTTCTTTATAAAAACTGAAGGAGATAATTAGTTTATGGACACATTGATAAAAATCGGGCAATTATTGCTCTCGTTATCGCTGCTGATTGTTTTGCACGAATTGGGCCACTTTATTTTCGCCCGCATTTTTAAAACCAGGGTAGAAAAATTTTATTTGTTCTTCAACCCGTGGTTTTCGCTTTTCAAACTAAAAAAAGGCGAAACCGAATACGGTATCGGATGGTTGCCCCTGGGCGGATATGTTAAAATATCGGGCATGCTCGATGAATCGATGGACAAAGAACAGCTTAAACAACCGCCGCAACCCCATGAGTTCCGCAGCAAAAAATCGTGGCAAAGGTTGCTGATAATGCTGGGAGGTGTAATTGTAAATTTTATACTGGCCTTTGTTTTATACACCATAATACTGTTTGGTTGGGGCGAAACTTACCTTCCGGTAAAAAACATGACTGGGGGGGTTTGGGTTACTGATTCCATACTTACTGCCACCATTGGGCTTCAAACCGGCGATAAAATAATCAGCATCAACGGCGAACAACCTGAAAGGTACAACCAAATTGTAAGGAAACTTCTTAAAGAAGGTGAACTAATTGTCGAACGAAACGGCGAAAGGGTAAGCCTCCAGATTCCAAGAAATATGCCCGGCATATTATCGGAAAACAGCATAAAAAGTAAAAAACGATTACTCTCGTACCGGTTTCCGTGGGTAGTCGATAGTGTAATGTCAACCTCGCAAAACATAAGCGCCGGCCTTCAACGGTTCGATAAAATTGTTGGCGTAAACGGACAGGAACACCTTTATTTCGACGAATACATGCCCATAATGGACACTTTAAAGGGCAAAGAGGCCATATTCCAGGTGCAACGTGGCGGCCAAATCGTCGATATTGCGCTTAAAATTAACAATGAGGGAAAAGTTGGGGTTTATCCATCACAATTGCCCACACTCGACAGCCTGGGGCATATAAAACTGGTTGAAGTTAAATATGGCCTGTTCAAATCGGTACCGGCAGGCTTTAAATTTGCCATGACACAACTTATCGATTATATCGACGATTTTAAACTGATACTCGATTTTAAATCGGGCGCGCATAAAGGCATGGGCGGATTTGCAGCAATTGGAGGGCTTTTCCCGGCAACCTGGGACTGGCTGAGCTTTTGGGAAATAACCGCCTTTCTCTCGCTAATGCTGGCTTTTTTAAATGTACTGCCCATTCCTGCCCTCGACGGCGGCCATGTAATGTTCCTGCTCTTTGAAATGGTTACCGGCCGTAAACCCGGCGAAAAGTTTATGGAATATGCCCAGATTGCCGGTATGGCCATTTTGTTCTTTTTACTCATTTATGCCAACGGCAACGATATTTACCGGTGGATTATGGGCATGAAAGGATAAAAAAATTATTATTAACCAAGAATTATTTTTTTCAGCTTATATTTGATAAAAATTAAAATATATGAATACCCAGTTAATTTTAGGTGCATTTGGCCCTACAGAGATAATTTTAATTATTCTGGCACTATTGTTATTGTTTGGCGGACGTAAAATTCCCGAACTTATGAAAGGCCTGGGGCAAGGGATGAGAGAATTTAAAAAAGCCCAGCGCGACGAACCGGAAGAACGCCACGCCCATAACAATAACAAATCGATAAATCCGGAATCGGATAACCGCTAAAATAATTACTTTAATACCGGGAGGCCTTTCAAAAACTATCGCCAAAAAATACGATACTTTTTGAAAGGCTTTTTGTTGTGTTGTTCATCACCTTTGTTTTATTGCAGGTGCCGGGGCGTATGTTTTCAGATACTGAAAACACTGCAAATATGGCAATGGAAAACCTGCTTTGTTTGTTGGCACTATAGAAAATTATATCCATAAACCCCTATACCGTTAGTTTTTGGCAGAATATTTGTGCTAAAACACCCCAGGATAAAAAACAATCGGCAAAATATCAACTAATTATATATTAGCCGATTTTTTTTACAAATTAATGTGCCATAGTTTTCTATAGCCTAAAAAAACAATCTTATGAGAAATATAAAAATGATTATCATGCTAATGTTAGCGGCAACAATCGCAACAGCATGCAAAAAAACCGATAAAAAACAAATTCTTCCAAGTGTAAAAGGCGAAGCCAACAGCGTGGTATTGGTTATGTCGGGCACCAATTGGGAATCGAAGGCAGGTGAAATTATCAGGGAAAGTTTCGGGAAGTTTATGCCGGCCCTGCCGCAAGACGAACCCTTGCTGAAAATTTTATTTGTGCCCCACAGCTCTTTCGATAAAGTATATCAGAAGCAAAGAAACATTTTAATTACCCTTATCGGCCCCGACTATCCGGAAAAAATTACCGTTCAGAACGACCGTTGGGCAGCGCCCCAACTGGTAATTACCATAATGGCCCCCAACAAAGAAGCATTCACCAGGCTTTTCGAACAAAAAGCCGATGAAATTACTGAACGCATTATCGATGCCGAAAAAGACCGTTTAATGGCCGATTATAAATTCAGCACCGAGAAAAAGGTTTACGATAAACTGCTATCAAAACACCACATAAAAATAAATGCCCCAAAAGGATATACCATTGATGCCGACACCAATAATTTTATATGGTTGGGCAACGAATACCGCGATATTATTGAAGGTATATTTATTTACTATTACCCATACACCGATTCGTTAATGTTTACCCCCGAAGCTTTGATTAAGAAACGCGACGGACTTTTGGAAAAATATGTGCCCGGCGAAATCGATGGCTCCTACATGATAACCGAAAACCGCGTTCCGGTTGAAGTTAAAAAACTTACCCATAACAACCGTTACGCCGTTGAACTGCGCGGTTTATGGATGATGAAAAACGGAATGGCCATGGGGGGGCCGTTTGTGAGCCTCACCCAATACGACGAAAAAAACAAACGCATAATTACTGCCGAAGGTTTTGTTTTTGCCCCCGGGCAGGATAAACGCAACCTGGTAAGGAGAATAGAGGCAATAATTTACTCGCTCGACTTTGAGCACTAACCGTCCTGCCTGCTAATAAAAAAGAGGCTAAACCATACAAAAAACCTGTAGCACCTGTGGTTTAATTTATAAAAAAGCAAACCACAGGGCAACTGGTTAAAAAATACAAGGCGCGCACTCTTCTCGAATAAGTTGGTTACAAAAAATAACGCTTTTGTTTTAGAAAAGGCCAGAACAATAGCCAGGCCGGCAAAACAGCTGATAAAAAGAATTATAACATTGAACCTATTCCTGTAAGCACCGCAGCAATAATTATGATGATATAAAGGGCAATAAGTAAAATATACAATATGCCCTTAATTTTAAAGTGTGTACGCAGGTTTTTGAGCGATTCGGTTAGTGCACCGGCATCGCCACTTTCGCAGGCATTACCGGCCTTTTGTGCAAAACCAAGCAAGAAAATCGGGGGCAATACCATTCCCACAGCCATTACCAGGTACAAAAGGCCCAACATGCCTACCGGAAACCCAAATTGCGTGCCTATTGCCGGGCCGGCAGCAAACATCACCAGGGCAGCAATAACCATAAATGCTACCCCTATGAAACCTAAAATTGCAAGAAACATTGCCCAGCCGCGTGCCTCGCGCAAATAGCCTGTTGCCTGTTGATCGAGCTTCAGGTTTTCGTTAATTCCTCCAGTGTTGTAATTTTCCATTATAAAAAATTTAGGTTGAACAATTATTAAATAATACTCTCAATATCAGAAACAATTAACATCTTAAGCGGCCATTCGCCCGTAAGCTGCCGCCAACAAACTGGTAAAAGTCGTCGAAATATATTAATTTTTTGCGGCGAACCAAAACAGGCTTGTAACAATGAATATATATATTTTCCACTATCACCTGAACCCTGGCGGGGTAACCCGTATTATTGAGCTTCAGTACCTGGCACTAAAACAGTGCGATCCGCAAGGCTCTGTTACCGTTCTTACCGGAAATTGTCCAGACAAGGAGTTTTGGCTCCGTAAAGGGATAAAAATAATTGTTAACCCCGATTTGAATTATTTACCAAAACACCAACCTGTTAGCCCGCAACAATGTGAAAATATTGTCGGTTTTTTTCGTAAAACATGCCACAAGCCCTGTATATTACACCTGCACAATGTTAACCTTGGAAAAAACCCGCTGGTTACAGTGGCAGCCTATAAACTGTCGAGCGAGGGGTACAATATCGTAAACCATGCCCACGATTTCTCGGAAGACAGGCCCGAAAACCAACTCTTTTTAGAAGAGGTTTCGGCATCAATTACCGGTGTACCTTTGCAGTCTATTATGTACCCCGGCCATAACAATTACAAATATGCTGTTTTAAACCAATTCGACTATAACCGTCTATCGGGCTTTGGAATTGGTAAGCCTGACTTGTTCCTGTTGCCAAATCCGGTATTTCTCGATAGTGCAACAGAAATGCCTGTTACGGAAGCACAAAAAGAAAAATTGTTTAATACCCTGGGCCTCAACCCCTCAAAACTTTTAGTAACCTACCCGGTAAGGGTAATCAGGCGAAAAAATATTGCCGAGTTTATTTTGTTGGCCCTTCTTTTCAAAGATATTGCCAACTGGGTAGTAACACAACCACCCAAAAACCCGGCCGAACTTACAGAATACAACCAATGGAAAACTTTTTGCACCGAAAACAATATTAAAATATTCTGGGAGGCCGGCAATAAAGTGGGCTTCGAAAGCCTTATTGCCATTTCCGACTATTGCATTACCACCAGCATCCGCGAAGGATTTGGAATGGCTTACCTCGAACCTTGGCTATTGGGTACCCCTGTTATCGGTCGCGACTTGCCAATGGTAACCGAAGGTTTGAAAAATTCGGGTATTGGTTTCCCAATGCTTTGGGAAAAGCTTTTTGTAAACAAGCAAAAAGAAATTTTTGAATTGGAAACCGGCGAGCAAATGTCGTTATTGAAAAAAATTAATTTATCGGAAACCGAAAAATACAAAATATTGGAAATGAACCCTTTTCTAAAAGAATTCCCCATAAAGGCAAACCTGGCATTGATACTTGAAAATAAAGGGGTAATTTTAAGGGATTATTCATTGGAAAAATATGGACAAAGGCTCAATGAAATATATCGAAAATTTATTACACACCCTTGAACCAATTGAACCACTTTCTACAGGCATAACGCCGGAAACCACAAAAGACCCGGCAATTAAAGCTGTTTTGTTCGATATTTATGGAACCCTGTTGGTTTCGTCATCTGGCGATATCGATCAGGCAGAAATTTCGGCAATAAACCTGCAAAAAGCATTTGAGGCCGGCAACATTAAAATTGTTAGTTCTTCCGATATTGCTTTAGACAGTATTTTATGCGACTTCGAACATACCATTCGCATTTGCCACCAGGAAGCAAACAAAAACAACGTGCCCTACCCCGAGGTTGACATTTTAAGTATTTGGGAAATTGTACTTTTGCATGCCAAACGTAAAAAGCTCATTAGTTTTAATGGCGAAGCCAACATTATGCGCATGACCTGTATTTTTGAATTCCTGAGCAACAAGGTGTACCCCATGCCCGGCATGGGCGAATTGATCCAGGGCTTATCGGAGCGGAAACTGCCCATTGGCATTGTATCGAATGCGCAGTTTTATACGCCGGTTTTAATGAACTATTTTCTTAAAAAAACCATCAGCCTCGATGAAACAATAGCCTTCTTCGACCCCGAGCTTACAGTATTCTCGTATAAACTGGGTATCGGAAAACCCGACACCCGGCTTTTCGATGAACTTTTGCCCATACTTTTAAAGAAGTACAAATTGAAACCCGAAGAAGTGCTATTTGTGGGCAACGATATGCTAAAAGATATATACACCAGCAGCAGGGCTGGGTTTAAAACTGCTCTTTTTGCCGGCGACAGCCGTTCGTTGCGCCTCCGCCCCGACGATTTCAGGGTAAAAAACATTAAGCCCAACTATATTATTACCGAGCTGCGACAAATTAATGAAATACTGGTTTAAATGAATATTTCGCAAATAAATGTAGGTATTATCCATTCACTCATCGGAAAAAACGATGGGGTATCTATCGTAATCGACCAAACAGTTTACGCCATGGTGCACGACATGGGCATCCCACTGGGGAACATATTTTTTCTGGCAGCCCACTCATCGCCCAGGTTCAATGCCGAAACAAACGATATTTTCTGGCACAAAAACGAAATTCACAAACATATTGTAAAACACTTTTGCGATGAGCCCGACAATGGCCTCGACAAACTGATACACGAAAAAGCGCTTGAAGCAAAACAAATAATAGCAACCTGGGTAAAAAAACACAATATCGATTTAATAATTGCCCACAATACATCGCACCCCTATAACTTTATTACTGCCGTAGGGCTTGGATATTACATCGAAGAACTTCGCGACGAGGGCATAATATGGCCTAAGGTTATGGCATGGTGGCACGACTCGTATTTCGAAAGGCCACAATTTGCCCATCCAAACAAGGTTATCCAAAAATACCTGAAATACCTGCCAGGCACCGAAATTGACGGACTGGCCTTTATAAACAGCACACAGCCCGAACTGGCCAGAAAACTTTTCCAGACTATTAATTACTTCAGGGTCGATAAATTTTTCGAAGAACGCGCAATTATTGTTCCCAACACCAGCAGCATCGACTGGGTCTGGGAAACTTGCGACTGGCAAAATGCAAAAATGGTGGCGCCCCCACAAGACAACTATAACGAAAACTTTCTTACCGACATAGGTCTTACCTGCGAAATTGAACAACGCGGCTTCTCAATTGGCGATACCGTTTTGCTTTTGCAGCATACCAGAGTTGTGCCGCGAAAAAAAATTGAGACAGCTATCGATTTTGCTTTCGGTATCGAGAAAATGTTTGCAGCAAACCACAAAAGAAAATGTGTTGCACTAATAATCAGCGGCCATTCGGGCGACGAACAGGTAAATTATAAAAATTTTCTGCAGGGGCATTATCAACAAAAGCTAGAAGAAAACCCAGGTGCCAATGTTGTACTGGTATTTGGCGAACACCGCATACTTTCGCACCGCGATATTATTGTCGATAAAAAATATTATAACTTTTACGAAGTGCCATCGATTATAGCCTCTCATGGCGGCATTGGAACCTATTTCAGCGAAATCGAAGGGTTTGGGAACAACCTTTTGGAAATGGTTTCGTTTGGCCTGCCAGTGGTAATTAATAAATACGATGTATATAAAAACGACATCGAAGGCTATGGTTTCGACTTTCCTGCCATCGAAAACGGTATCCTCACACAAAAAGCTATTGAAGAAGGCTATCGCTTGTTGAACGATTTCACCTACCGCAACAGGGTTGCCAGGCACAACCTCGAAGTATTAAATACAAAGCTGGCACATAAAATTATTGCCGAAAAACTTAAACCCATGATATTAAAAATGTTCACCCGTATTATTAATCTAAACATATAACCAAAACACACTAAAATGGGCGATTTTTACCAAAATGGCGTTGTTACAACTCTGCACAATTTACGAAAAAGGCCTTATGAAGAACTGGAAAACAAACTTCTGGCTTTTTCGAAAAAAAGGCCCATGTCGCTTATTTTGCCCTGTTTGTATTCCGAACTTAATGGCAAAGCACTGCCCAAAATAATTGATGAACTTGTACAGGTACCATACCTGGGTGAGATAATTATTGGCCTCGACAGGGCAAACGAACAGGAATTTAAAAGGGCCAAACAATACTTTTCGCGCTTGCCCCAACACCACAGGCTTATATGGAACGACGGACCAAAAATGCGTGCCCTCGATCGTATGCTTGTTAAGGAAAATATCGCCCCTCGCGAAATGGGCAAAGGCCGCAATGTTTGGTACTGCTTCGGGTATTTCAATGCATCGGGGCGTTCCGATGCAGTTGCCCTCCACGATTGCGACATATTAACCTATTCGCGGCATTTGCTTGCCCGTTTGTTTTACCCGGTAGTCGATCCTACTTTTAACTATAAATATTGCAAAGGCTATTATTTCAGGGCCGACGATGTGAAGCTCAACGGAAGGGTTACCCGTTTACTGGTTACCCCCCTGCTGCGCACGCTCAAGAAGTTTTTTCCAAACGATTTCTTTCTCGAATACCTCGATAGTTTCAGGTATCCCCTTGCAGGAGAATTCTCGATGCGCGCCGATGTAACCAAAACCATACGTATCCCCAGCGACTGGAGCCTTGAAATAGGCCTCCTGTCGGAAGTAATGCGGAGCACTGCCATAGGCCGTATCTGCCAGGTTGACATAGCCGACAGTTACGACCATAAGCACCAGTCGGTTTCCGATAAAGATGCCACCGGCGGGCTCTCGAAAATGAGCATTGAAATTTCAAGGGCTATTTTCTCAAAACTGGCATCGAACGGGGCTGTTTTCTCAAAAGGATTGGTGCGTTCCATTAAAGCAACATACAGCAGGGTTGCCCTGGATATTCTCGACCAGTATTACTCCGATGCCGTTATTAATGGCCTTACCCTCGACCGGCATGCCGAAGAAGACATTATCGACTCTTTTTCTGCTAATGTTTACAACGCCGGGCTGCTTTTTCTCGATAACCCCCTACAATTGCCTACTATACCCAGCCTTAAAAGGGTTGTGAGCGCTATTCCCGACTATTACGACAGAATACTTGAAGTAGTTGAAACAGACAACACATAGGTATTAAATCATATAATTTCTATGCTGAATATAAAATTAAAGGCACACCTCGATAAGATTTATGGCGCCAATAAAAACGACCTTCTGGCTGCTAAATTGTCGGGGATGGCCCGGGATACCAAAACAAAAACACTTCAGTCTGGCAATAGACCCAATGAAGCAGATATCGTGCTTATTACTTATGGCGACACCATAAAAGAAAAAGGCCGGAAACCCCTTCAAACCCTTAATAATTTCCTTCTACAATATTTGCATAAAGAAATTACCCATGTGCATATACTGCCATTTTTTCCATACAGTTCCGACGACGGGTTTTCGGTTATTGACTATTTTACAGTAGATCCGCAACTTGGCGACTGGCAAGATATCTGTACCTTATCCGAAAATTTCAGCTTAATGTTCGACTTGGTTATAAACCATATTTCGCAACATAGCCAATGGTTCCAAAATTACCTTAATGGCCGTTCGCCAGGAAATGGTTTTTTTATTGAAGCCAATCCCGAAACCGATTACTCACAGGTAATAAGGCCCCGCAGCCTTCCCCTTCTTACCGAACACAAGGTATCAGGTGAAAAAAAACATATTTGGACAACTTTCAGTGCCGACCAAATCGACCTGAACTTTAAAAACCCCGATGTACTTATAGAAATAGTTAAGGTATTCTTGTTTTACCTCGAACAAGGGGCGAAAATTATCCGCCTCGACGCTATTGCTTTCTTGTGGAAAGAACCTGGCACAAATTGCCTGCACCTGCCCCAAACACACGAAGTGGTTAAGCTGTTGCGTACTTTGGCCGGCTATGTCGATCCATCGGTAATTATTCTCACCGAAACCAATGTGCCAAACAAAGAAAACCTCAGCTATTTCGGCCAGGGCGACGAGGCCCAAATGGTTTACCAGTTTAGCCTTCCGCCATTATTGCTTTACACCTTGTACTCGGGAAATTCTGAATATCTGACCCGCTGGGCACAATCGCTTCCCGAAATCCCTCATGGGTGTACCTATTTTAACTTTACAGCTTCGCACGACGGCATTGGGGTTAGGCCCCTCGAAGGGTTAATTCCGGCAGAAAAGCTTAACCAGCTTATCGAGGCTGTTAAAAAGTCGGGGGGCTATGTAAGCACCCGTCAGAACAGCGATGGTACGCACAGTGCCTACGAACTGAACATTACTTATTTCGATGCATTAAGAACTTTTAATGGAACCATTGATGGTGCCCAGGAAAAGCGTTTTATTTGTTCACAAATAATTATGATGGCCTTGAAAGGCGTGCCGGCATTTTATATACACAGCCTGCTGGCAACCGCCAATTATTCCGAAGGGGTAATGGCAACAGAGATAAACCGGGCCATTAACCGCCGAAAATTGTTGTGGGATGAGATTACTGGCCTTTTAGAAAAAAACACGCAACATGCTCATGTATTAAACGAACTGAAACGTATTATTGCCATTAGAAAATCGAACCCCAATTTCCATCCCAACTGCTCTATGGAAATTGCTTACCCGGGGCCCGGACTGTTTGTTTTATCGCGCAACAACAAAAAACTATGGTCGGTTTCAAATATTTCAAATAGCACAATGCAATTACATTTAGGCCAATTGGCGCAATGTAACGGCTATAAACACGATATAATATCGGGAAAAAATTTCGATATGGCTAACCCGATAAAGATTGAGCCCTATCAAACCCTGTGGCTGGAATAAAATCAGGATTCACTGAACCTGAAAACTAAATTATCGGCTTTCTTTCTATTCTATTTCATCGCCATTTGTACCAGTTGTGAGCTTAAGAACAAGTTTTGGCTTTTAATGTTTTGTTCATTTATTTTGTACCGAAGCTTACCATCAATTATAGCAAAATCGATGCCTGCGCCCGAATTCGTCAAACCAGTTTTTTCTCCAACAATAAGGCAGCTTTTCCCATTTAATTTCTGCTGTACGGCAGCCATTTCCGAACTCTTATTTGAGGCAATAAATAAAAGGTGGCAATTGGTGAGTTCTTTTGAATTGCTAAATTGCACCACTACTACCGACTTGGTTCCTATTTTACGCTGATCGGTAATTTTCTTTAAATGCGCTGTTGTAGGTGTTGTGCCAAGTACTCCAATTATCAGGTTCTCCCCTATAGAACCCTCGGGCCACTGGGTTTGCGATAAAAAGTTGTAAATAAAGATAGCCTGTGCATTGTTAACATCCATCTGCCCTGTGGCAAACTTACCGGCGGGCAGCAAAAAAAACAAAAGAATTAATACTAACTTTACTCTCATATATCAATTAGATTTAATAATCTACAATACGCCTTAAAACAGGCAGGGTTACCGAAACCGTTCAAATTGGGTGGAAACCGTCAAACAACACCTATGAAAATACTTATAGCCCCCGACTCATATAAAGATTGCCTGACAGCGCAACAAGTTGCCGATTATATTAAAATTGGACTTTTAAAGGCCAATTCAGGCCTTCAGGTCAAAACAATTCCTCTTGCCGATGGCGGCGAAGGCACAGTTGATGCCATAGTAAAAGCCAACAATGGCAGCTATGTAAATAGCCGGGTACACGATCCGCTAATGCGCGAAATTAATGCCCGATATGGTTCCAGCGGGGATGGTAAAACTGCCATAATTGAAATGGCCGCAGCTTCAGGCCTTGAACTATTGAAACCCGATGAACGTAATCCCTGGGAAACTACCAGCTATGGAACAGGCGAATTGATAAAAGATGCCCTCGACAGGGGCTTCAGGCGAATTATAATAGGTATTGGCGGCAGTGCCACCAACGATGGTGGGGCCGGAATGGCATCGGCACTGGGCATACAATTCCTAAATACCTCGGGTAAGCTAATAAAACCCACAGGTGGCGGACTTTCGGAATTAGCATCAATAGATTTTTCAGGCCTTGATAAGCGTATTGGCGATACCGAAATAATAATTGCTTCGGATGTTCGAAACCCTTTAACAGGTAAAGAAGGGGCAAGCTTTACATTTGGCAGGCAAAAAGGAGCCAGTGAATGTATGATTAAAAAACTCGACGACAACCTTAAAAATCTGGCAGAAATTATTAAGCGCCAAAAAAAAATTGATATTGGCTATTTACCGGGGGCAGGCGCTGCCGGCGGCTTAGGGGCAGGTTTAGCAGCCTTCCTGGGAGCATGCATGCAAAACGGATTCGAAATTGTAAAAACAGAAACTGGCCTGGAAGTGCAGTGCCAATGGGCAGATATAGTAATTACAGGCGAAGGCAAAACCGATGGACAGACCCGGTTTGGAAAAACCCCAATGGGCGTTGCCGGCACAGCCAAAAAGTTTAATAAGAAGGTAATCTGTATTTCGGGGGCACTGGGCAATAATTATACAGAACTATATAGTACCGGCTTCGATATTATATTATCGATTATTGATAAGCCCATGCAAATTGACGAAGCCCTCTCTCAAGCGCCTCTCTTACTTGAAAATGCCGGTGCACTGGTGGCAAGAATGATTGGGCTTACTAATTCCTTAAATTAATTTATACAAAAAAAGCCCCGACAATAGCCGGGGCCTGATACTTTTTTACAACACACGCTTATTCCCTGCTGCCTAAAAACCTCAACAGGAAATACAACAACATTGCCAACGACGACAAAGCGGCAACTACATAAGTATATGCTGCCCATTTTAGGGCATCTTTGGCCTGCGAGTGGTTGTTGTAATTCGTAATGCCACTCGATGATAACCATGCCAGGGCACGCTGGCTGGCATTAATTTCAACCGGCAGGGTTACAAATGCCACCAGGGTAAAAACTGCATACGATGCAATTATTATTAAAAGGGCTATTGGCCCAAACCCACTGCTTGCCCCAAAAATAAACACGCCAAAAAACATGAGGGTAAAAATTGTGTTTAAAATGGTTGCGCTGATATTTTGTAAAGGCACTAAAGCCGAGCGCAAACGCAAAGGGGCATACGCATTGGCATGCTGTATAGCGTGGCCGCATTCATGTGCAGCCACTGCGGCAGCAGAAACACTCTGTCCATAGTACACATCGTGGCTCAAGGCCACAGTTTTTGTCCCAGGGTTATAATGATCGCTTAAATGACCCTGGGTCGAAACAACCTGTACATCGTAAATTCCATTATCGCGCAGCATTTTTTCAGCTACATCTTTGCCACTCATCCCATAATTCATAGGGATTTTCGAATATTTTTTAAACTTCGACTTCAATACATTGCTTACAATTAAGCTGAAGATGGCAAATACCGCAAAAATTAAAATATAACCTAAGCCCATAGTTTTAAATTTTTCATGTTTTACTACAAAAAGCCGACCAAACAAAAGCTAGCAAAACAAAATGCCAGTTTGGCAGTTATTTTTCAGAATATAAAAGTTTAAAATAGTCGAAAATAATTTTGTATAACTTTAATCTTTTATCTATATTTGCACTCCCAAACAATAAGGCACCGGTTTTGGGAAGTTAAAAGAATATTAAAAAAAGACATATTGCGGGGTAGAGCAGTTGGTAGCTCGTCGGGCTCATAACCCGGAGGTCGTAAGTTCGAGTCTTGCCCCCGCTACTAGAAAGAACCTCGCATTATGCGGGGTTTTTTTATTCTTACATTATGAACTACAAGGTTT
>JAFGQZ010000064.1 GCA_016935435.1 Bacteroidales bacterium | reverse complement strand
GCGGATGAAGGGACTCGAACCCCCACGCCTTACGGCACCAGATCCTAAGTCTGGCTCGGCTACCAATTACGACACATCCGCAAAAAAGAAGGGCAAAGGTACACTTATTTTTGAAAATACGAAATACACTATTGAAAATATTTTTTCGTATTTTGTTTTGTAACAAATAATTCCTATTGTTGTTATATAATGAAAACGCAAACCGCTAAATAACCCAAACCTATGAAAACAACAAACATACTCTGTGTTCTTATTATGTGGGCCTGCCTGCTGCCCCTTAATGCCCAAAATGCCGGAAAGCTAAAACCCCTTTGGGAAACCCGGGGTTTTGATACCCCTGAAAGTGTATGCTTCGATAAACAGGAGAATGTATATTATGTTTCAAATGTTGGCGGTAAAAACCCAACAGCAAAAGATGGAAACGGCTTTATCTCAAAAATGGGTCCGGAAGGGGGCCTGCTTGAGCTAAAGTGGGTCGATGGGCTTAATGCACCCAAAGGCATGGCGGTGCACAACGGATATTTGTTTGTGACAGACATCGACAAACTTGTAGTAATAGATATTGGCATTGCCGAAATCGAAGAGGAATTCCCGTTGGACGGGGCACTTTTTTTAAACGATATTGCAGTTGGCAAAGATGGGGCCTTGTATATTTCCGATTCGCAGGCAAAAACGTTTTATAAGTTTCATAAAGGGAAATTCACAAAATTACTCTCCGACAATTCGTTTGATTTTCCGAATGGTATAATTGCCGACGAGAAAACACTGGTTGCAGGTATTGGCAATTCAATTATTAAAATTGATCAGTTAAACGGTACATGGACAACCCTCATTGAAAATACCGGTGGAGTCGATGGCCTTGCAAAAACAGGCAGCAATTGCTTTGTTATTTCAGACTGGTCGGGGAGGATACACCTGGTTTATACCGATAAAGAAAAAGAACTTTTACTTGATACTACAGCCACAGAAGGCCTGAATGCGGCCGATTTTTATTATAATGAACAGGATTCTACCCTGCTGGTCCCCACTTTTTTTAGTAATTCGGTTGCCTGTTACCAATTGACAATCGAAAACAGGTAAAAGAACGCTGTGATAAGCCGGAACTTTTTTTCAAATAATACACCTGTGCGTTTTGGCATAAAATAATAAAGTTTGTGTTATGGGCTTATCGGTTTTTGATCTGTTTCTCATTTTTTCGGATTAAGCCAGAGGTTTTTCACGCTTTTTTGTTAACTTAAAACATAAAAAGGCTTGAATGAAAAGTACTGCCATTACCCCACGCATTTTGTTATTAGGGTTAGATAATAAGGATGAAGAACTGGTAAAAGCCGGATTTAAGGAATTCAAATATATTGATGGAAATATAAGCCCGGAAAAAATTCCCCAGGACCTTGTGTGCATTATTGCCAATAATTCTGCACACGCATTTGAATTCCTGCGAAGAGTTGGCTTCCCCGATACGGAAAAAAAACTAAAATATCCGTTATTTATTGTTTGTTCTGAAGCACATTCAGGCAAGCTGCCTGAAGAAATCGAAGAAATATTTGAAACAGAATGCATTGGCCATCCAATTAACCTCCCCTTCATAAAAGATACCATACAGCAGAAAATTTTAGTTTTTTCGTTAAAATATGAACTAACGCTTGCCCGGCAGGAAATTGCATTTTTACAACGCAAAAACACCAACAACGAACATCGTTTAAAAGTGCTTTCGGCAACTGTAAGCGAACCCATTGTTTTTGTCGATGACAATTGCCGTGTAACCTTTTGGAATAAAGAAGCAGAAACTGTTTTTGGCTACTCGAGGTATGAAATTATCGATGAAGATTTTTTGCACTGGATAATTGCCGGGAAATCGCAACAGCAGGTACGGCAAATATTCGACAATGCCCTTAAAACCGGCTCCCGCACACTAAATACAACACAGGTTTTTTCGGCCAGGAACAAACTGGGGGCAGAGTTCGAAACTGAATCGACTGTTTCTGTGCAAACCCTGGGAAAAGATAACTTTAACCTGGTTTTTGTTTTTCATAATGTCCAAAACATTAAAAGGCTCGAAAGGGAAATAGCCTATAACAACGAACTTAAAGAAGAGAACAAATTAATGCGCGAGTTTATCCACACCGTTAGTCACGATTTGCGCACCCCAATGAATTCTGTTTTGGGCATAGCAAAAACGCTTTTGAAATATAACTCCGCAAACCTCACAGAAAGACAACGCGAAGGGCTCGATATTATATATCGCAGCGGCAGTGACATGGCAAACCTGGTGCGCGATTTGCTTGACCTTGTTCGTATGGAAAGGGGCAAACTTGAAATCAACAACGAATATTTCGACTTCGACAAGCTATTATCGGTTCAGAAAACACAGGTACTACATTTAATTGGCACTAAGAAAATAAAATTCATTGTTAAGAAAAGCCCCTCAATTCCATCTATTATTATTGGCGACCAGAGAAAAACCGGGCAAGTGCTTACAAATCTGTTGACCAATGCAGTTAAATTTACCGATCAGGGAAGAATTACCTTATCGGCACACCTGATAGAAAACAGGTTGTTTTTTGAAATTACCGATACCGGTATAGGTATAAGCGAAGAAAAATTAAAAAGCATATCCAACAAATTCTCCCAGGCAAGCCCTGCTTATTTACTCGAAGGCATTGGCCTCGGGCTGCATATTTCCGGAAAGCTTGTTTCGATGATGAAAGGGGAAATAACTTTTGAAAGCACTCCCGGAATGGGAACCACCGTAAGGTTTTATATCTGTCTGCCAGACGACAAAAAACTGCCCGGGAATGCAGTACAACCGAACCTGCCCGGAAAAAGCAATTTTACAATTATTAACTATAAAGCCGGCAAGAAAATTTTACTGGTAATCGATGACAGTGAAGAAAACCAGTTTATCTTTTCGTACATTGGAGAAACCAGTAATTTTGCTGTAGTAATTGTACAAAACGGAAAAATGGCCTTGGGCGCACTTGCGGCATTTCGGCCTGAGGCTGTGCTTGTAAAATTAGAAATTCCCGGACTGCATGGCACCTCAATAATAAACGAAATAAGGCGTATAAGCGATAAAACCTTAATTCTGGCAATTACCGATTTTCAAAACCTGCCCATTTCGCTTCCTCCCGATGTTGTTTTAGTTTTACAGCCCTTATCGCCAGAACTGGTAATGGACAAAATACCTAAGGATATTTTAAGTTCACAACTGCCCAAATACAAAATATGCATTATCCACGATGAAGCACCGATACTAATAGAACAATACAGGCATAACCCCGAATTCAGCTTTCTTGAGAACAACAACCCTCTGCAAAGTTTTGTTTTGCTCAACCGTATAAATGCAACTTACCTTGTAATTGAAAAAGCCTTTTCACAAAATAATACAAACCTCATTTTTAAAATTATCGATGAAGGATTATTTAACCGTTTCAAGGAAATTATTGTACTGCTGGAGGGCCCGCCAATGAAATACCTGGCACAAAAAACTGAAATTGCAAATAACTTGCGTTATATGCAGCTTGGCGATTTCGATGCCAAAAACCTTGTTGAATAAAAACCACGGCTAAATTATATAGGTATTAGAACCGTTGATAAAAAATGCTGCCCAAATGAAAATGGGCAGCATTTTGCTTAAAATAATGGTTAGTAATCCTTATTTCTCAAGAAAAACCTTGTATGCCCAAGAAACTAAGTGCGATTCTTCTCCTTCGTTCAGCACAACGCTTTCTTCCGAAAAATAATCGGTATATGCTCCTGCCATGCCCTTTGGCACAATATAAACCTGAGGTTCTGCCGACAGGTTCAAAATAACAAAAGCATCTTTCATTGGATTAGTTCTGTTAAAAGCAAAAACGGCATTGTTACCGGCATCGAGTATTTCCATTTCCCCCCCCGAAGCACCATTCCAAAATACTTCATTTTCTTTTTTAAGTTTTATGAGCGACTGGTAAAAGGCGAAATATTCGTTCTGTAAAAAAGGTACCTCATCTTTATCAAAAAAGCCAAGCCTTTTTTCCATTCCAACTTCCTGGCCTGTATAAATCAATGGCATTCCCGGAATGGTAAAGCTCATAACCGCAAACGTTTTTACTGCCCCGCCCATTCGCTCAAACTCCGAACCGCTCCACGAATTCTCGTCGTGGTTGGTAATAAATTGCAAACGATAACAATCTTTAGAATAAATGCTGTCTTCAATGGCATAATAATTTTTTATATCGTCAAGGCCGGCTTTTCCCTGCGCAATATGGTTCATAATGTGGTGCATCGACCAACTGTAGTTCATGTCGAAAGCATTTTCCAATAATAAGGGTGTACCTTCGTCTTCGGCCAGCATAAACACAGGTTTTATATGGTCGAGCTCCTTACGGGCATTTTCCCAAAAATCAACCGGCACCATTCCTGCCACATCGCAACGATATCCGTCGATATTGGTTTCACGTACCCAAAACTTTAAAGCTTCGGTCATTTCAGCACGTAAACCGGCATTATCATAATCGAGTTGTACTACATCGGTCCAGTTAAACGGGGCAAATGGTTTTCCGGTAGAATCTTTTTTATACCAGTCGGGATTTTCTTCCATCCATTTATGATCCCAGGCTGTATGGTTGGCAACCCAGTCGAGCAGGACATACATCCCGTTGTTGTGGGCAACTGATACCAGGTTTTTAAAATCGTCGATAGTGCCATATTCGGGGTTCACAGCTGTGTAATCGCGCACCGAATAATAGCTGCCCAAAGTTCCTTTACGGTTTTTTTCTCCAACGGGATGTATAGGCATAATCCACAAAATATCGACCCCTAAATCTTTTAACCTGGGTATATGAGCAGCAAAAGCATTAAATGTGCCCTCGGGGGTATATTGCCGGACATTTACCTCGTATATTACAGCATTTTTCGACCACCCGGTATGCTTAACCCTGGTTTCAACTGCTACCTTAGCAATGGTTTCCTTGTTTTTGCCCGTATTGCACGAAAACAGAAACGCAAGCACTAAAACGAAAACAAAATTTAATTTTCCCGTCATAATTTTTTGTTTAATAATAAATAATATCGAACGATAAGGGTTTTAGCCCAATTGCTAATTTATTGTTTTTTGTGGTAACTGTTGAACCAAACTCAGGTTTTAATTTTTTACTGTCGGCAGGCAATTCAATTTCAAACTTTTGTTCTTTTCTGCTTTTGTTAAAAACTACCAATACCCTTTCGTTAAAATAATTACGGGTATATGCCAGAAAAGTATTGTTGGCCAGCAATATTTTCGACTGCCCATAAAGCAACGCCATGCTGCTTTTGCGTATTCCCACCAACTTCTGAACTGTTTTTTTAAGTGTTTCTTCGCGCGGGTCGAGGTTTTCGAATTTCATCAAGCGGCGGTTGTCGGGGTCATTGCCGCCGGGCATGCCAATTTCGTCGCCATAATAAATTACGGGTATGCCGGGAATGGTAAAATTAAATGCATGCAACATGGCCAGTTTGTTGTACGAAACCGAATCGCCAACGGTAATGTTGCGGTTCCAGCCGGCAAGTTTGGCATCTTCGCTGAACGAAACTGCACCCCCGGCATAAGATATAAACCTTGCCCTGTCCTGGTTTCCGCTAATGTAACCCATAAGATTGTGGTAGCCGTAGAACCTCCAGCTTTCCGATAAGGTTGTTTTTAGCCTGTCGAAGTTTTCGCCATCGAGGGCAAAACAGGCAACTGCATTGTCATACACGTTAAAATCGAACTGTCCGTCGAGCATGCCGGTGCTTATATAGCTATTAATAAGCAGCGGGCTTCCGTAAGTTTCGCCAATCTGGTAGAAAGGCTTGCCTGCCGATAGCTTTCTGATTCTTTGTGTAAGGGTGCGCCAGTATAGTTCATCGATATGTTTTGTGGCATCGTGGCGGAAACCGTCGATACCATATTCGGTGAGCCAGAAAACAGCGGAATCTACAAGGGCATCAACAATTTCCTTCCGGCTTAAATCGAGCGTGGGCAAAAACACATCGAACCAGGTGGTGAGCCGGTAATCATCCCAGCGTTCGGTATTCAGCGAGCCATCGGGAAGGTACAGGTCGGTTGCCCAACCAGGGTTTTGCACATATACCGGATGTTCCTGGTGAACGTGGTGCGCAACATAATCGAGTAAAACGTTCGTGTTTTGTGCATGTGCACTTTCAATAAGCTTACGGAGTATTTCGGGGTTGCCAAAGCGGTAATCGATTTGGATATTTGAAACCGGCCAGTAACCATGATAACCGCTAAACTTTGAGCGGGGTGTTTGCCACAGGCCAAAAGCCCCTCCGGGGTTTTGCGAAATGGGCGACAGCCACAGCGTATTAATGCCTAAATTGGCAAAATACCCTTCGCTAATCTTTTGGTTTACACCGGCCAAATCGCCCCCAAAGTAATTGGCTATGGGGAGAATTTCGGGGTCGGGCACCGGCTTGTCGTTTGCTGTATCGCCATTAAAAAACCTGTCCACCATTAAAAAATACATCATCATGGAATGCTTGTCGGTGCGGAGAATTTCTGTTGAATTTGAAACAACCTGTCCGTTCTCCAGGGGTATTAGTATATCGTTCGACAATCCGTTGGTATTCGCAGCATAAAGCCTTATAAAGGAGCGGCCTGAAGATTTTTTAGCCACGGAAGGGATTTCAATTTGTACCGAGTTGCCATTAGTTTTTGCAGTAATGGGAGAATTTTGCCATAAAGCCATTACTATTTCGAGAGGTTGGTTTGTTACCAGTTCAATCGTACTTTTTGTGAAAGAACGTGTTTCAATAAACGGGAGTTCTTCAGGCAAGAATTTTCCAACCTTTAACACCGAATTATTCCCGATTTTCAGGGGGTTTTCGGGGTCGGCAAACTCCTTCGAATCCGAGAAAAACAAGTACTCATACGTTCCTGGTGCAAGTTCGAATTCCTGCTCCCAAACACCGTTGTTAAATGTCATGCCCTGGTTGGTACGGTTCCAGTAATTCATTGAACCTATGACTTTCAGGAACCGGAATTTCTCAGGCCCGCGGTAAGAAATTACCACTTTTTGTTTCTCCCGGTTAAACACAGGTATTTCTTCTTTATAATTTCCCTTAAACACACTGATAGCGGATAGCGGGGGAACATTTCCCGATTTTATGATCAGGAAAACACTGTCGTTTTGCTTTTGTGCATAACAATTTCCGGGAAAAATAACCGAATCTGCCAACCGGAAGTCAACTACATAATCGCTAAGGTAAAAAACCGATGTGTCGCCCTGCAGCAGGAAAGGTGTTGCCAGTTCGTTCATAATTGGTTCGTGCCTGTTAATGTTTCTACACGAAAAGAGAGGCAAGAAAAACATGCTGAAAATAAGAAACCGGTTCATTGCTATTATTTTTTTAATTCTAAAATTATTGGGGTTAAAGGTTCGAGCAAAAGGCTCCCTTTTAGTTCAAACTCTTTCTTCGACAGAATATCGTACCCCATGGCAAAGCCCGATAAGCACTCGTTGAACCTGTTCAGGTTGAGCCGGGTGGTTTCGGTGTTTTTGTTAAGTACAACCATAATTGTTTCGTTGGCATTATACCGACAATAAACATATACATTGTTTTCGGGGAGAAAATGCTTTAGTTTACCGGTGTGCACCACCTCTTTATCTTTCCGCCACAAAAGGATTTCTTTGAGAAAATCCCTTGCCATGATTTGATGTTGCGAGAGGCCAAAAGATAAAAATGCATTAATGCTGTCGCCCGGCCAACCGCCTGGATAGTCGCGGCGATAAGAACCATGATCGGAATAGGGGGTGCTTTCCATCATTAGTTCGGTTCCATAATAAAACTGGGGGATGCCCCTTGTGGTGGCATAAAATACCATGCCGAGTTTATATTTAGCAAAATCGGCACCTATACTGGTAGCAAACCGTTCAATGTCGTGGTTGTCGGGGAAAATAAGAAGGCTTTGCGGATCGGGGTACAAAAAATCCTGCGACAGGATATTGTAAATCCTCGACCAGCCCTCGAACCATCCGTCGGGTTCGTTAAGGGCTTGAATTACCGAATAATAAAGTGGAAAATCGGTAACCGACTTCAAATTAGTATTCTCACCGGCGGGCAGCTTGGGGTTTTGCTGCCAGAAGGCTGTATGCGAAGGCAGGGAAAGCCACGACTCGCCCACAATATTAAAGTATGGGTACTCGGCCATAACGGTTTTTGCCCAAACGGCCATGGCATCTTTGTCGGGGTATGGGTAGGTATCCATACGAATACCGTTGAGCCCGGCATATTCGATCCACCAGATACTGTTCTGTGTGAGATAATTCAGAACGTGAGGGTTTTTCTGGTTAAAGTCGGCCATAGTAACATCGAACCAGCCGTTGTTCATTTTAATTTTATCGTAATCGGAAGCATAGGGGTCGCTGATAACTTCGCCTTTATAATTGGGCCGGGTAAATTCGGGCCATTGGTTAAACCAGTCGGGCGATGGCGGGTCGTTGGCCAGTTTATTGTTAGTGCCGCAATGGTTAAATACCATATCCATAATTACCTTAAGGCCTTTTTTATGGCATTCTTCGACAAATTCAAGGTAATCGGAGTTTGAGCCTAAACGTGCATCTATTGCATAAAAATCGGTAATTGCATAACCGTGGTAGGTGCTGGCATTCTGGTTATTTTCCTGCACCGGGTTGAGCCAGACAGCTGTAAAGCCCAGCGAAGAAATGTAGCCGAGATTTTGTGTTATACCTTTTATGTCGCCACCATGGCGGCCCAGCGACTTGCTACGGTTGGCTTTTTCGATGAGCTCAGGGCGCGAATCGTTGGTGGTATCGGCATTGGCAAAACGGTCGGGTAGAATAAGATAGACTGCATCGGAGCTGTTAAAACCTTTGCGCTGGGCAGAATTTTCGGCACGTTTTTTTAGTTCAAACCAATAGCTGGACGAGGTTTTCCCTTTTTTATCCGTGAGTTCGATTTGAAACCCTCCGGAAGCCTGGTTATTTATTTCGACCTGCAAAATAAGATAATTCGGGCTTTCCGGCCTTACAACAGCGTTTAGCGTAACGCTACCAGAAATAATTTTTGGTTGCAGGGCTGAGATGTTTTTGCCATGCACAAGCAACTCGAGTTTGTTGTAAACCATGCCTTCCCACCAAAAAGGAGGCTCAACCGTAACCGTGTTCTGGGCAAAAGAAAAAACCGGGCAAAAAGCCAATAGGCAAATAATCAGGAAACCTCTCATAGAAAAATATTTTTAATTAGTAAAAACCTGTAAACACCAAAAGTGAATGTTTCGTGAGGAAAAAGCCAGATCCTGTATAAGGATCTGTAACTTGTATGATAAATTCACATTCTAGTTTATCAACTTATATAACTATGTCTTATGCATATAGATATTTCGTTGTTTATAATTGATATGCCCCGGCCTTTCCTTCCACCGGGGCAAATGGGTACGTTAGTTGTTTTCCACAACAAGCTTCATGCTTTTCGTAACTAGGTACTCTTTGCCAAACAATATAACCGGGGCATCGGTATCCGACTCGTTTTGTATGCTTACTTTCGATTTTGTTGCTTCTATTTTTAACTGGCTGCCCCTGAAAAGTATTTTAAAGGCAAAGGTTTTCCAGTTTTCTGGCAGTTGGGGGTTGAGTACAAGTTTGCCGTTGTTGACCCGCTTGCCGCCAAAACCTTCAACAATGGCCATATATGTGCCTGCCATGGATGTAATGTGCAGCCCTTCGTGTGCCTCGTGGTTGTAATCGTCGATATCGAGCCTTGAAGTGCGCAGGTATAATTCGTAGGCTTTGTCCATCCGTCCGATTTTTGCTGCCAGCACCACATGCACACAGGGCGACAACGACGACTCATGTACCGTACGCGGTTCGTAAAAGTCGAAGTTGCGGCGAATGGTTTCCAAATCGTAGCGGTCTTCAAACAGGTAAACCCCCTGCAGCACGTCGGCCTGTTTAATAAAACATGAACGGAGTATGCGGTCCCACGACCATTTCTGGTTTATGGGGCGTTGTTTAGGGTTGAGCCCATCTACTGTAATTTGCTCTTTGTCCATGTACCCGTCTTGCTGCAGAAAGATTTTATCGTCGAGCATGGGAAAATGCATGTTGGCAATAATATCTTTCCATCGGGCTGTTTCTTCCTGTTCGTTGAACCGGCGTTTGTTAACCAGTGCCTGGTATGCTGCCGGGTTAGTTTTTTTAACAACTTCTATTGATTCAAGGGTATAGCCCATTGTCCAGTTTGCGATGGTGTTGGTGTACCAGTTGTTGTTTACATTGTTTTCGTATTCGTTCGGGCCGGTTACCCCAAGCATTACATATTTTTTCTTTTCATCGGAAAAGGTAATGCGCTGGCTCCAGAAGCGCGATATTGCCATAAGTACCTCAAGGCCGTAACCGGCAAGATAAGCGCTGTCGCCGGTATGCCTGATGTAATTGTAAATAGCAAAGGCTATTGCCCCATTACGGTGTATTTCTTCAAAAGTAATCTCCCATTCGTTGTGGCATTCTTCGCCGTTCATGGTAACCATAGGATATAAGGCTGCACCATTGGTAAAGCCAAGTTTTTCGGCATTTTCGATAGCCTTGTCGAGATGCTTGTAGCGGTACAACAACAGGTTTTTCGAAACCTGTGGCGGGGCTGTGGCCAAAAAGAAGGGCAGGCAGTATGCTTCGGTGTCCCAGTAAGAGGCCCCGCCATATTTTTCGCCCGTAAAACCTTTGGGCCCGATGTTAAGGCGTTCGTCTTCGCCGGTATAGGTTTGGTTAAGGTGGAAAATGTTGAAGCGAATGCCTTGTTGGGCTTCGTTGTCGCCTTCCACAATAATATCGCTGTGTTCCCATATTTTTGCCCACTTTGCTTTATGGGCTTCAAGCATTTGATCAAAACCGGTGTCAACAGCTTTTTTTAATACAAACCTGGAGTTGCTGAGTATCTTATCTTTCGAATGGTTCAGCGACGAAAGCACCGATATGTATTTAATTATTTCAAGGGTAGAACCTTCAGGCACTTTTACCGTGAAAGATGACTCAACATACCCGGTTTTGCTATTTGTGTCAGGCGCAACATCCAGCGCTATGCCATCAATAGTTGCAGCCACTTTCATTCCCATGGCAACCTCAAATTCGGTTTTTTTAGTGCGCGAAACCACATACCCTTCATTCCCGTTTATTTCGTGTGCAATTTGTTCCCAGAAAATTTCATCCCAGTTTGCATCTTCATTAACAACATTTCCATCGATATAAGGGACAAAGCGGATTTCGGTATCGGCATTAAGCGGGGTAATGCAATATTTAATAGCCCCGGTTTCGGGCTCGGCCATACTCAAAAACCTCACAACACTAACAGAAACCTGTTTGCCCGATGGCATTTCTGCAGTAAATTCGCGGGATAGGGTGCCTTCTTTCATGTTCAATACCCTCCGGAACGAAAGCACTTTGCATGCGGCCAAATCGAGCGATTCGTTTCCAACAAATATGCGTATGCCGGTAAAATTGGGGGCATTGAGCACTTTGGCGAAATACTCGGGATAGCCATTTTTCCACCAGCCCACTTTAGTTTTATCGGGATAATAAACGCCGGCCACATAAGTACCCTGGAGGGTTGCCCCGCTGTAATCTTCCTCGAAATTGGCACGTTGTCCCACCTGTCCGTTCCCGATGCTGAAAATGCTCTCCGACGATTTATGGTTTTCTGCCTTGAATTGATCCTCTACAATAAGCCATGGATCAACTTTTAAATACTTCTTCATACGTATTTTGTTTTTTCTATTTTTTAAGGTTATTTACAATATTCTTAAAGCTTACACCTTCGAAACCGGCAATGAGGTAATCGTAACCGTTAAGGTTTTCAGGCTTTCCCACCCCCACACAATACATATTGCCATTTTTGGCTGCTTCGATACCCGCCTGGGCGTCTTCAAAAACAATGCATTGTTCCGGGTTAACCCCAAGTTCCTCCGCCCCCTTTAAGAAAACTTCCGGATCGGGCTTTGCCTGCGATACTTTTGTGCCATCGATTACGGCATCGAAGAATTCGGACAGGTTTAGCCTTTCAAGTATCAGAGGGGTATTTTTACTGGCCGAGCCAATGGCGGTTTTTAATCCATTCATACGCAGTTCATCGAGAAATTTCTGTACCCCGGGAAGAATTTCATCGGGGCGCAATTGCCTGATGTATTCAACATACCAATCGTTTTTCTTAGTGGCAAGCTCCTCCATTTCTTCATCTGTACGCTTAATATTGCCTACCTCCAGTAAAATTTCGAGCGAACGCATACGGCTGACCCCTTTGAGCCTTTCGTTGTGCGCTTCAGAAAAATCGAAACCCATTTCGGCAGCCAACCGCTTCCAGGCAAGGTAATGGTACTTTGCCGTATCAACAATAACCCCGTCGAGATCGAAAATGCACGCTTTGATGTCCATCATGTATGTATTCTATAATAATTTACCAAATATTTTTATATAAATGCCTATAAATCACTGGTTATTTGTTCCGGGCTAAGGGGAAAAGCGGCTGAATGACAATGCCTTTCGGGACTATAATGCTGCTTTTCCCTGCCACCCCTCACTTTTATGTATTATATTAACCTTTCGTTCTTATGGGTGTTGCCGCATTTCTTTTACCATAAATACAGCTAACCCACCCATAACCATCGATGCACCAGCCAGTAAAAGAACATAAATTGCCTGTCCGCCAAAAAACGATTTGAGCAGCGGCCCGCCAACAACACCGCTTAAAATCTGGGGAACAACTACCGTAAGGTTGAAAAGCCCCATATAAATTCCCATGCGTTTGGCTGGCAACGAGCCGGAAAGAATAGCATAGGGCAAGGCCAGTATGGCAGCCCATGCAATACCTACGCCCACCATCGAAACCAAAAGCATGTAATGGTTCGAGAAGAAATATGTAGAAATGAAACCTAAACCACCCAGCATTAAAGATACAGAATACACTGCCTTACGGCTGGAGCGTTTTATTAAAGCGGGCATTACTACCGAAAACAAGGCTGCCACCAGGCTATACATGGCAAAGCACATGCCAACCCAATTACCGGCTTCGCCAAATGCTGCCCTTATTGTAGTATCTGTTTCGGTTTCGGCATTATAATTGAGAGGCACCCCAAAATAATGTTGCGAAATTGCCGTGGTTGAATAAACCCACATGAGGTAAAGGGCAAACCACGAGAATAGTTGAACAATAGCAAGCTGTTGCATGGTTTTGGGCATATTTGCCAAGAGTTTCCAAAAACTCTCCTTTTGCTTTTTGTCTTCGCTGGTGATACCGTTGTACTCTTCAAATTCTTTTGGCGGGTATTCTTTAGTTTTGAGCACAGTAACCAACACACTTATCAACAAAAGCGAGCCTCCGGTATAAAACGACCATATAACCGAGGGGGCTACCCTGCCCGGCTCATCGACATTGGATACACCCGCAGCTGTAAGTATAAAAGGTAGTGCCGAACCAATAACGGCGCCTACATTAATAAGAAAACTTTGTACTGAATAGCCAACGTTGCGTTGTTCTTCGGGGGTCATATCGGCAACCAGTGCCCTAAAAGGCTGGAACGTAACATTAAAAGAGCCATCCATTACCGCCAGCATAATAACCCCGAATGCGAGCGCACCCACACCCCCGGCCTTAACAACAACTGGGGCATTGGGCATGAAAAACATGGCTGTCATCGACAATATAGCACCTAAAAGAATATAAGGCGAACGCCTGCCAATACGTGTCCAGGTTTTGTCGCTGGCGGCACCAACAAGCGGCTGTACAAGCAAACCCATAATTGGCGCTACAAGCCAGAAAAACGACAAAGTGTGCGGATCGGCACCCAGGCTTGTTAATATCCTGCTGGCATTGGCATTTTGCAGGGCAAAACCAAATTGTACCCCCAGGAAGCCAAAGCTCAGGTTCCAGATTTGCCAAAAAGAAAGGCGTGGTTTTTTATTCATATTGTTTAATTGTTTATTGTTCTATTTGTATTATCAAATTTAAAATTGCCTTTAAAACCCAACTGTATTATATAATACCGCCCAGGATGGTTTTTCATTGAAAATATCCCTGAGGGCTTATTTCAAACGTTTGCGAAAATGTTTGACGGATTTGGCAGTTTTTACCAGCAGAAAAAAAAATCGGACGTTCTTCGTGGAATTTTTGGTTCGAAAACAAAAAACAGCAGACATTATAGCACAAAAACCGGGGAGGAGCGTTCAGACCTTTACTATTTTATTGCGCACCTTTGTTTTAATTATACAGGATATCCTTTATTGAAAACGTTTGCGGAAAAAATAGAACTAATTTAATTAACTTGCTGTGCAGCAAAATTTCAAACAGCTCGTCTTTCAATATGAAACGAAAAAAATATATATAATAAAGATGAATAAAATAAATATTGCTAAAATTTTAGCCCTAAGTTTTTTTGCCTTGAACTTTACGGCTTGCATTTCCGGGGAAAACAATGACAACCAACGCGAATTAAAAGACCTTAGTGGGTTTACGAGAATCAGCTTTAGTATTTCGGGAAATTTAATACTAACACAGAGCGATAGTTTTTTAGTGGAAACAGAAGGCAGCCCGGCGTCTCTCGATGCACTAATAATTTTAGTCGAAGGTCAGACCCTTGTAATAAAAACCAAGCCCGGATGGAAAAACCTGGGCGATGTAACTGTTAATGTAAAAATGCCGGTTGTTGAGGGTTTGTCGGTTGCTGGTTCGGGAAATATTCATGCCGAAGGGCCAATTACCTCCCAAAAAATAGATTTTTCCATTACCGGAAGCGGCAATATCGAATTTAAAAAGCTGATGGCAGAAGCAACAAACGCATCAATAGCCGGAAGCGGCAATATAATAATTTCGGGTGAATCGAAAACATCGTTCGATGCCAGCATTACAGGCTCCGGGAATATCAATTGTGAAAACTTTGAATCTTCGGATGTTAACGTAAATATTACCGGTTCGGGAAAAGCAAAAGTATTTGCCATGGAAAACCTGTCGACCAACATTGTCGGCAGCGGCGATGTGTATTACAGGGGCAGGCCGCTGGTAAAAGCTAACTCAACAGGCTCGGGAAAGACGAAAGCAATCTGAGATTTTTTAAGAAAATATTTCCGGAATTAATATTATTTTTTGTTACAACATAACTAGTTGCTCTCGAGAATATTAAATATCTCATCGAGTTTTGGTGTGAGAATAATTTCGGTTCGCCGGTTTTTCTGCCTGGCATCGCTGGTTTTTGTGGCATCGACCGGCATAAACTCGCCCCGTCCGCTGGCGGTAAGCCTTTTGGGGTCGATGCGCGAATTTTCTAGTAGTATTCGGATAATAGAAGTTGCCCTGCGCACGCTCAGGTCCCAATTGTCTTTTAATTGCGAACCGGCAGCTACCGGCACATCGTCGGTATGGCCCTCAATGGTAATGTTAATATCGGGGTTTTGTTCAAGCACAACGGCCAGTTTTTTGAGCGCGGCCGCACCCTTTGGATCGACTTCAATGCTGCCGCTTTTAAATAAAAGCTTCTCATCGAGCGACACATACACTTTGCCATTCTTTTTTGTTATGGTAAGGCCCTGGCCCTCAAAACCGAGCAGGGCATCGCTTACCTTTTTCCTAAGGGCATTTACGGCCTCATCTTTCTGGGCAAGCATTTTCTCAAGCTCCGAAAGCCTTTTGTTGCGTGTATCGAGTTCAGCCGAAAGCCGCTGAAGTTCCTTTCTTTCGGTATCGAGCTTATTGGAAAGCATATTCAACTGGTCTTCCTTTGCATACAACTCTTTACGGGTTTGTTCCAGCTGGGCCATCATTTTTTTTGCCTCAGCGTCGCTGCCACTAACAAGGGCCCTGTTGGCTTCCTGTAAATCAGAAAAACGCTTGCTGAGCGAACTGTACTCGGCCTTAAGCCTTTTTAGCTCTTCCTGCTCTTCGATGTGCGATTGTTTTATCCGTTCAATTTCTTTCCCCGAACCTTCAAATTTTGCTTTCAATTCGGTATTCTCAACGGTAAGCTGCTCGTTTTCTTTCATAACATTGTCGCGCTCGGCTGCGCAGAGTTCTTTTTCGCTTTTAGTTTCGCTGAATACTTTCGGGGCAACACACGACGATGCCAGTACCAGCACCATATTAATAATAAAAATTACTGCTCGTTTCATCGTTTAAATCATTATAAATTAGCCACACTTCAACAATAAACCGTAACTAAACTGTTTTTATTGTACGGGCGAAATTACATCATTCGTAAATCGACTTCAAACTATCTGAAGATTAATTATTAACTTTGCCCCATGCCAGGCATAATTTATTAAGCATGTCGTTCGAATATAAATTATTAAACAAAATCGACTCGCCAGCCGATCTAAAGCAACTGCCCATTGAAGATTTAGTGGAAGTTAGCAAAGAGTTGCGGCAGTTTATTATCGATGTCGTTTCGTGCAACCCGGGCCATTTTGGCGCAAGCCTAGGCGTTGTTGAACTTACCGTAGCTTTGCATTATGCCCTTGATACCCCTTTCGATAAAATTATCTGGGATGTTGGCCACCAGGCATACGGGCATAAAATTCTTACCGGCCGGCGCGATGTCTTTCATACAAACCGTAAATATGGCGGCATTAGCGGTTTCCCTAGTATGAAAGAAAGCGAATACGATTCGTTTGGCGTAGGCCACTCTTCAACCTCCATATCGGCAGCCCTGGGCATTGCAACTGCCGATAAACTTATGGGCATTAAACGAAATGTTGTAGCCGTTATCGGCGACGGTTCGCTTACCGGAGGACTGGCCTTTGAAGGACTAAACAATGCCGGATCCGGAAAAACCGATGTGCTTGTTATACTTAACGACAACAACATGGCCATTGACCCGAATGTGGGTGCCATGAAAGAATACCTTGTTGACATTACCACCTCGCGCACCTATAATAAAGTAAAAAACGATATTTGGAACCTTTTTGGGAAAATTAATAAAATTGCCCCGAATGCCCGCGAATATGCCCAAAAGCTCGAAAACGGGCTGAAATCGGTACTTCTCAGGCAAAGCAATTTGTTTGAGGCCATGAATTTCAGGTATTTCGGCCCTGTCGATGGGCACGATGTGGTTCACATGGCAAGGTTGCTGGAAGACTTAAAAAGTATTCCCGGGCCTAAACTGTTGCACATACTTACCAAAAAAGGCAAAGGGTTTAAACAGGCCGAGCTGAACCAGACCCGGTTCCACGCCCCCGGGAAATTCGATAAAGATACCGGTGAAATACTTGTAGTTGAAAACGAAGCCCAGCAGCCCCCGCTTTATCAGGATGTGTTTGGAAAAACACTTCTTGAACTTGCCCGTTCCAACCCGCAGATTGTTGGCATTACACCAGCCATGCCTTCGGGCTGCTCGTTAAAAATAATGATGGATGAAATGCCCGACCGTACCTTCGATGTTGGTATTGCCGAGCAACATGCTGTTACTTTTTCTGCCGGACTGGCAACCCAGGGTCTGATACCCTTCTGTAATATCTATTCGAGCTTTGCCCAACGTGCCTACGACCAGATTATACACGATGTTGCAATACAAAAACTGAATGTGGTTTTCTGTTTAGACAGAGGAGGCCTCGTTGGTGCCGATGGCGCCACACACCATGGTGTATTCGATTTAGCTTTTATGCGCCATATACCTGAAATGGTGGTTTCGGCCCCCATGAACGAACAGGAACTGCGCAACCTGATGTTTACTGCCCAGCTTGGCAAATATGGGCCTTTTTCGATACGGTACCCCAGGGGCAGAGGGGTGATGCAAAATTGGGAAACCCCGTTTGCCGAAATTTTGCCCGGTACTTCCCGGCAGCTTGCCGAAGGAATCGATATGGCCATTCTTACTATCGGCCATATCGGTAATTTTGTAGCTGATGCCCTTGACATTATTAAAGGCGAAGGTATTGAGGCCGCCCATTTCGATATGCGTTTTGTTAAACCGCTCGACGAAACCCGTTTGCATAAAATATTTGAGAAATACCAATATGTTTTAACCGTTGAAGATGGCACCATTGCCGGTGGTTTTGGAAGTGCTGTTCTTGAATTTATGGCTGCAAACAATTATATTTCGCATATTAAAGTTTTGGGAGTGCCCGATACCTTTATCGGCCATGGTACACAAAAAGAACTTTGGCGCGATTGTGGCATTGATGCCGAAGGCATTGCACGCTCAGCCATGTCGTTTTTCAAGAGTAAAATATATTCAAAAGCCATTTAAAACTTCTTTATAATGTGCACAGAAAACAGTGCCATTTTGCCTTCAAAAAAAATGTATTTCTTCACGGGCATTTCAGTCCAATAGCTTAAATTTGCAGGAGCTTTCCTACATATAAACCATAATTACCCGTTACGACTATGGATTTCATAAGAAACCTTTTTACCGGCTCTGGCATACCATCAACCATTTTGTTTATTTGCCTTACCGCATTTTTAGGCATTCTTCTGGGTAAGGTTGAAATTAAAAAAATTAAAATCGGTATAGCCGGGGTTTTGTTCTCCGGGTTAATTATTGCCCATTTTGGGGCAAAGGCAGACACCCATGTTTTACACTTTGTGCGTGAATTTGGGCTAATATTGTTTGTTTATGCTATTGGTATAGATGTGGGGCCAAGGTTTGTAAGCAATTTTCGGAGCGAGGGCCTAAAGCTTAATATTTTTGCTTCGGGAATAGTGATAATGGGTTTTGTAATAGCCCTGCTCTTTCATTATTTTGGTGGTGTAAAACCCGCTGTTATTACTGGTATTATGAGCGGTTCGGTTACCAATACGCCCGGACTGGGAGCAGCTCAACAGGCCCTTGCCGAGTTTGGCACCCCCGATGATGCTGCTGTGGCCGGAATGGGCTATGCTGTGGCATATCCGTTTGGTATTATTGGCATAATCTTAACCATGATCCTGTTAAGGGTTATTTTTAGAATAAATATCAAAAAAGAAACTGAAAATTATAACGAACAACTTCGCATAGGACAACAAAAACTTGAACCTGTTGAAATTATTGTTACCAATGCAAACCTCTTTGGACAAAAACTCAGTTATGTTAACAAGGTGATTGACAAAGAACTGGTTATATCGCGAATTGGCAGGGGTGGTTCGGTTTTAGTTGCCCGCGATGAGGAAATACTTCAGGAAGGCGATGTAATATACGGGGTTTCGGCCTTAACGCATATCGAAAACCTTAAACTTAAGATGGGCGAGGTGAATATTGGCCAAAAGCGCGAAATTTCGGGCGACCTCGCTATGTTCAATGTATTGGTTACCAACCGGAAGCTGGCTGGAAAAACTATTGAACAAATTGGGATCTTTCGTAGATACGACGCAAATATTACCCGCATCTTTCGTTCGGGTATGGAAATTTTGCCTACCAGGGGAACAACAGTTGAATTTGGCGACACCGTCAGGGTTGTTGGTAAACGTGAGCTATTACCTGAAATTCGCAATGAACTTGGCAACTCGGTAAAGGAACTGGCACACCCAAATACAATACCAATATTCGTTGGAATTTTTTTAGGCATTATACTTGGCAGTGTCCCTATTTTTATTCCCGGACTGCCAGCACCTGCCAAACTGGGTATGGCCGGGGGGCCATTGTTAATTGCCATTCTGCTGGGGCATAAGGGCCGCATAAAAAATTTCGACTTCTATATGACCCCCGGGGCAAACATGATGATTAAAGAACTTGGCATTATTTTGTTCCTATCGTGTGTAGGCTTATCGTCGGGAGCCAATTTTGTCAGTACTATTGCCAATGGCGGGTATATGTGGATGATATATGGCGCTGTTATCACATTTGTGCCTATAATGCTGGCTGCTATTATTGCCCGCTTGCTTAAATACAACTACCTTAAAATTTGTGGCATTGTTTCTGGTGCAATGACCGACCCGCCTGCCCTCGAATTTGCAAACAGCCTTGCCCCTGTACATGCCCAGGCAACTGCTTATGCAACAGTTTACCCGCTAACTATGTTTTTGCGTATTTTGCTTGCACAAGCCCTTGTGCTGATGACATTATAAAATTTTACATAACGCAGGGGAATATAAGGGTATTTTAACAGCCAGACTATTTAACAATAAGAAGCCCTTACTGCCCCTGCGTTATAAGATTTTTTCATTCTTTAGGCTAATCCAAGTTCGCCGAGTATCTGGCCAGCATGCGAACCAGTATCGACTTTTGTAATAACCTTTATTATGGTGCCTTCCTCGTCTATTACGAATGTTGAACGTAAAACCCCTTCATATTCCTTTCCATAGTTCTTTTTCATTCCCCAAGCGCCATAAGCTTTTAATATCGATTTGTCGGTATCGGCTATCAGGTGGAAAGGCAACTGGTACTTGTTTTTGAATTTTGTATGCGATTGTTCCGCATCGGGACTAACACCAACAACTTCAAAGCCCCTTCGGATAAGTTCATCGTAATTGTCGCGTAAATTGCATGCTTCGGCAGTACACCCAGGGGTATCGTCTTTGGGGTAGAAATATAAAATGAGCCTTTTGCCCCTAAACGAATCTAAACTTATTTCCGTCCCATCTTGGTTTTTTGCAGTGAAACCTGGGGCTTTGACCCCTTCTTTTAAAAATGCCATAACTTTGTGGTTTATTAGTTATTATTTTGCACTAATCATATTTTAAACATTAACAGGGAAAGAAAGTTCACCTGCAAAATAAAAATATACAAAATTCAGTTTTATGCAGGCCAATGGCTCAATAGAATTAATCGGTGCCAATATAGAACATGCTGTTTAGCTTTTCCCAAACAGCATAGCTGTACTCAACTGCAAAAAACAGGTTGAGCATATCGCCCAGCTGCCCTTTGCTAACACTGCTGCTAAGCAGAATTACTTTCCTGTCGTTAAGTTCGTTCACAAGGGCAATAATACTGTCGTTACAAAACAATTCGTAACAATTGTATTTTTCGATATACAACATTTTGTAAACAGTATCACCGGCTATGCCAACGAAAGCAGAATTCCGGCTGGAAGTAACCGATAACAAGGTATCAAGCCGGTTATCGATAAAATCGAAAGTAATTGCGCTGTTATCGTCCATTAGCAGGCGATGATAATTCCCCGATTCGCGAAATTTAACCATGCAACGGCTTCCCGTAACCCTGTTATCGGTAATTATACCGCTGTTAACCATGTCTCCGTCGAAAACCATTTGAAAATCGAAATAACCCTTGCCTGCCACAAGGTTGTTGCTACTTAAACTAACCGCATCTGCAAGGTTTTCAAAATCTGAACCATAGGTGTACGCTCATATCTTTACTTAATTACAAGTAGTAATTGTTTTAAGGTATAGATAACTTAGTATCAAATGGATTCTATAAGTGTAAAACG
>JAFGQZ010000063.1 GCA_016935435.1 Bacteroidales bacterium | reverse complement strand
TTAGTTAAGAAAAAAAGTAATAGATGAAACCCTTACACTCACCCCTTAATCCCCTGAAGGGGAACCCCAAACGCGCTGTTCCCTTTAAGGAACTTAGCGGAGCGATCTCATGAGCGAAGCGAATAATTTAAGGATGCGCGTGAGGAAATATTGTTAACTAAACGACATTGAATCATTAAGTTGAAAATTTTACTGTTCACAGTTTACTGTTAACCCTTTGAACTTTAAACTTTAAACTTTGAACTTAAAACTTTGAACTTTAAAGCGCCAACGGCAAGGTGAAAGAAAACACAGAGCCTTTGCCAAATATGCTTTCTGCCATTATTTTACCTCCATTTTTCTCAACAAACTCCTTACAAAGTATTAAGCCAAGTCCGGTACCTTTCTCGTTTTCGAGCCCTGGTGTTGAAAAATCGGAATCGATACGGAAAAGTTTCCCGAGATTTTCATCTGAAATGCCTATGCCAGTGTCTCTTACGCTTACTTCAATAAAAGTCGCATCAAGCGGCAGGGCCGTTACTTCTATGACTCCGCGGCTGAAGGTATATTTAAAAGCATTCGATAAAAGGTTGCGCAAAACCGTATCAAACATATCTATGTCGGCCCAGACCTCGGTTTTTTGTTTGTGCCGGAAAACCACGTTAATTTCTTTACGTTTAGACAAATCGCCAAACAATTCTATGCCCTCTTTAATTTTATTTTCCAGGGTAAACTTAACAGGCTCCACCACTTTTCTGCCCGTATGCACGCTCGACCACGACAGTAGGTTTTCGAGCAGTTTAAATGTGCGCGATGTACTGTTATGAATCGACCGTATAATTTCGGCCCTGCTCTCGTTGTTAATTTTGTCGTGCATTTCGAGCAACACATCCGACAAGCCAATGATGGCACTAAAGGGGCTCTTCAAATCGTGGGCAATAATCGATAAAAAACGGTCTTTGGCTGCAACTGCATCTTTCAGTTGTTTTTCCGATTCTTTGAGTTTGTTTTCCGATTGCACACGCATGGTTACATCGCGGGTTATACCTGCCATACCAATGTAACGGCCATCTTTATCGTATAAAGGCGAAGCTTTGATTTCAGAAGGCACTACTGTGCCATTTTTGGTAATCAAGGGCACAATTACATTTACATCATCCGACCGGGTGCCGGCAAGTTCCATTTTAAGCCTCTCATCGAGCTGTTGAGCATAGCCTTGCCTGACCTCGGGGTGTAGTATTGATATGATGTTCAAGCTTTTCACCTCGTCCTGCGAGTACCCTAGCCATTTCAAGGCCGATGGGCTGAAATAGGTGAAATTGCCATAGATATCGCTTGTCCAAATTATATCGTTAATATTTCGGGCTATATAAGAAAATTTGTTTTCGCTTTCTGTAAGGGCCTCTTCGGTATTTTTGTTTTTGTTAACCAGCCACAGGTTTTCCCCCAGAAGAAACAGCTGATCAATATCGCCTTTATTGTATTTCCTGGAAGCATTTGCCACACCGAAAATTGCCTTTGTCTGGTTGTTTTCGGAAATTGGAATTAGCACAAGGTTGCTAAAAACAGCTTTTTCGCCGGCAGCATAAGGGCAGGGAGCATTAAACGAGTTGCCGACAAATGGCATACCACCCGAAACTTTCTCATACCATTCTGTTTCAATCGGGTTCCAATTAAAAGAAACATTTGCCAGTTTTTTTTCTCCCTTTAACATTGAAAACCGGGTTACCGATAATTGTTTTTCACCAGCTTCCAAAAGGCAAAAGAAACCAATGCCACTTTGTGTGGCAGACATAGCTTCCTCCAAGGCAAGCTCAATCAGTTCGGTGGTTGAAACTTTATTTTGAAGCTGGTTCAGCTTAAGTGCCGATTTAAGTGCCAGCTCAACTTTGCTCTTATAGGTGAGATCGCGGAAAGCAGTAACCCGCAACCTTTGTCCATTGTAATTGTAATTGCGCGACTCTATTTCCATCGGAAATTCCGAGCCGTCTTTTTTCCTGCCTTCTACAAGGTATGGTTTATTGTATTCGTCTTTAATATGTTTTAAAACCATTTGTTGGTGCCTTTCAGGTATTATCAGCCCCAGAGCATTTACATTTAACAATTCGTCGCGCGAGTAGCCAAACATGTCAACAAAAGCATTGTTAACATCAACCACTACCCCCATATTGTGCAGGCCAATGCCTTCAAAAGTTATATCAGAAAGCAACCTGTAACGCTCTTCACTTTCCCTCAGCCTATTATCGTCTTTCGGTGGGGCAATTTCGCGGTTGGTAAGAGAGGTGCCCGCACTATTAATTGCTGTTAAGGCCGACAATCCGGCATTTTGGTCAATAGTCCTTTGTTTGTCTGCCAGCCTGTGCAGCTCGTTTTCAAAACCAACCAGTTCTTTAACAACCTGTTGGTTCACTTCCGAATCGGTCAAATCAGATGAAATTTTGTTCCTGATTATTACAAACCTGTTCAATAGGTTTTGGAAATCATTTGAATGTTTTCTTTCGGGCATTATTAATAACTTAAATACAAAATATTTACATGCCTAATTGGTTAAAATAGTAAAAAAACAGCAACCGGCTTATAATAAAAGTGAAAAATACCGATAAGCCCCAGAACAAACCTGCAATTATTTTGGGTTTGCCAATTAAAAACACGGGCAAAACTGTTTTTCGCAACTAATATGGCTGATTATTAACAAAATAAATTGCTGTTTGTTTGGCCAAACGATTATTATTTAACCTGTTTAATTAGATTTGCTAAGCTAAAGGTTAATATAT
>JAFGQZ010000062.1 GCA_016935435.1 Bacteroidales bacterium | reverse complement strand
TCAGAAATTGAAGCAGGTATATTAAACACATCTATACTAATATGGAATTGTTTTATAAAAAAGACATAAACGAAACCACTAACTTTTTTAATGTTAACCCCTCCGTGGGCCTAAGTCCTGAAGAGGTTATAGAACGGCAAAGCAAATACGGGCTTAACCAATTGGAACAAAAAGGCAGAAAATCGTTTTTTACAGTTTTTATTGGCCAGTTTAAGAGCTTTATGATTATAATATTGCTTATTGCTGCTGTTATTTCGGGCATTGTGGGTATTATGGAAGGCGAAGGCATGCTCGATACATTTGTAATACTGGGCATACTTATTGTAAATGCATGGGTAGGGGCTTTTCAGGAGCGCAAAGCCGAATCGTCGCTTGAAGCTTTAAAAAACCTGGCTGCACCTCTTACAAAAGTCATACGAGGGGCACAGGTCGAAGAGTTGCCTTCTAGAAACCTGGTGCCTGGCGATATTGTTGTTCTCGAAACGGGTGCAATTGTTCCTGCCGATTTAAGGCTTATTGAGGCTGTAAACCTGAAAATACAGGAATCGGCCCTAACGGGCGAGTCGTTGCCATCTGAAAAAAACACAGAAACCATAACCGGTAATAATGTTGCCACTGGCGACCAGGGAAATATGGCCTTCTCTGGAGGAATGGTTACTTATGGGCGCGGACGGGGCGTGGTTGTTGCTACCGGAATGAATACCGAAGTGGGCAAAATTGCCCATTTGCTTCAACAAACCATCGATACCGAAACACCAATGGGGCGCAGGCTTGCGCAACTGGGCAAAATTCTGGGGGTTGCCGCCCTGGCTGTTTGCGCCTTAATATTTGTTGTGGGCTTATTGTACGGAAATTCTGTTATGGATATGTTTATGACAGCCGTGAGTCTGGCAGTTGCCGCTATCCCCGAAGGGCTGCCGGCTGTGTCAACCGTTGTGCTGGCTATTGGCGTTCAGCGCATGGTTAAACGTAATGCAATTATTCGCACATTGCCAGCGGTTGAAACGCTTGGAAGCGCTTCGGTTATTTGTTCCGACAAAACGGGCACTCTTACACAAAACAAAATGACAGTGGTTGAAACATACATTAACCACAAAAATGTTCCGATTGACCGTTCTGCGCCCGATGTAAGCCTCGATAATGAAGAAAGGTTAATGCTTTTGGTTTCGGTATTGTGTGTCGATGCCCAATACAAGTTGTGCGATGGTGGAAGTGTGGAATATACCGGTGACCCCACGGAAACGGCCTTGCTCGATTTTGGAATTTTGCATGGTGTATTCAAAAATGAAGAGGAAGGCAAATATCCTCGCGTGGCTGAGGTGCCTTTCGATTCGGAACGAAAAAGAATGTCGGTTGTTAACCGGTTGGACAGCGGTGTTTTAAGGGTGAGTGTTAAAGGGGGCCTCGATGAGGTGCTTTCGGTGTGCGACAGGATTAGCCTGAACGGAGAAATAAGGCCTTTAAGAAATTCTGATATTGACCAAATAAATATTGCAAACAGCGAAATGGCAGGTTCTGCCTTGAGGGTACTTGCCATAGCTTATGCCGATATGGACAAATTGCCTGGGTCGCTTGAACCCTTGGTTGTTGAAAACAATTTAGTATTTGTGGGCTTACTCGGCATGATTGACCCGGCAAGGCCCGAGGTTGTCGATGCTGTTGCTAAATGTGCCTCGGCTGGGATACGTCCGGTAATGATAACCGGCGACCATAAAAATACGGCTATGGCCATTGCCCGCGAAACCGGCATTTTGCGCGATGGCGATTTGGCTATAACCGGAGCTGAACTTGAACAACTCTCCGATGAAGAATTCTTAAAAAACGTTTCGAAATATTCGGTTTATGCCCGTGTTGCCCCTGAGCACAAAGTGCGAATTGTTAAAGCCTGGCAGAAACAAAACCAGGTTGTGGCAATGACCGGCGATGGTGTTAACGATGCCCCGGCGCTTAAACAGGCCGACATTGGCGCAGCTATGGGCATTGTGGGCACCGATGTTGCCAAAGGGGCTGCCGATATGGTACTTACCGACGATAATTTTGCCACTATTGTAGCTGCTGTTGAAGAAGGGCGCAGAATTTTCGACAATATCCTCAAAGCCATACAATTTTTGCTTTCAACCAATATTGGCGAAATATTTTTGCTCCTGGTAACCTCAATATTTAATTTGGGCACCCCCTTGCTGCCAATTCACATTCTGTGGGTGAACCTTGTTACAGACAGTCTCCCGGCCCTTGCCCTGAGTGTTGATCCGGCTGAAGATGGAATTATGTCACGTAAGCCACGTAACAACAACAAAGGTATTATGGATCGCGGCATGCTTTGGCGTATATTTTACCAGGGCATAATGGTGGGCGCTATTCCCCTGGTTGCTTTTATTATGGGCTTAAAACACGAAGGCCTTGCACTCGGGCAGACTATGGCTTTTGCTACGCTTATGTTTGCCCAGTTGGTTCATGTTCGTAACCTGCATTCAAATAGCCGATCGTCGCTGGCAATAAGCCCTTTAAAAAACATCCCGCTTATTGGGGCTGTTTCTGTATCGGCAGGGCTTGCCCTTATGGTGTTGCTTGTTGGCCCTATACGTGAGGTGTTCAGCCTCGCCGAAATGGACACTAAACATTGGGTTATAGTTATACTCCTGTCGCTTATTCCTTTAGTTGTTGTAGATACATTTAAATTATTGGGAATTAATGGAACACGAAACCGACAGAAACTGTAATTGCAATATCGATAATCTGCTCCTTGTTTCCGGGTATTATTCTTTTAGCCCACTTTCGGAATTTTTTAGAAAATATGCTACGGCCATACGTAGTTTTCCATAGCTGTATTTTTGTCCCAGGGCTTCCATGAGGCTGCTTAAACTGGTTGTTTCGAACTCGTCGATGGCCGAAAGTATTTCTGCCAGATCTTTGGTATTTATGAGCTTATCGATAGCTAGTGAGCCCTCGCGCACATAATGGGCCAGGTGGCCTTCGATGGTAGTAACAACAAACCCGCGTTCTTTGGCAATTTCCTCTATGGTTTTTCCCTGGTTAAACAAATCAAGGCTTACCAGTTTGGTGTCCGTCTTATCGGTTTTATTCTCTTTTTTGCCGGTTTTTGGTTTCTTTTCGCGTTTTGCCGGAGCCTGTGTTGCCGGTTTTACACGGTTGTTGTAAAGTCCGCTGTTTCTTAGGGTTTCTTTGGTTACCGGGGTGTTGTTGAGCACCGACAATACAAGTGCTTCGGCTTTATATACCAGCCTGAGCTGCCTGTAGTACAACCTTTCGGTATCGGTAAGTTCGTTCACAAATTTTTTAATCTTTTTTTGTTGCGACAGGTCGCTTATTTTCTCGTTTATTTTTGTGGAAATTCCGTTCAGGAGAGGTTCGAAATACTCTTTTGCTGCAACCAACCTTTGGTGCATTAGCGACAGGTAGCCTTGCTGTTGTTGTTGGGCTATGTTTCTTAATTGCAGGATAAACTTGTCGGCAACTTCTTTAATGGCAAGGGTTTCTTTGAGCAGGTTTTCGGCCCAGCGTTTATAATGTTGTTTTATCGATTTGCTTTCGTCTTTATCGTAAGTAGATATATGGTACTTTAACCCGCTGGTTAGGTTGTTGAAATCGAAAGCGTTCAGTACAGCTTCGGAGATATACCTGTTGGCGTCGGTTTGCAGGCTTGTTTGAAGCTCGTTTAGTTCTTTCTTTTGCCTCGAAAATAAGCTGAGGCCTTCATCCTGCGGGGGAAGTTGGGAAGGCAAAGGTGTAAGTAGCACAAGTCCGTCGAGCGAAGTTAAGCGCGATAGTGCCACGTAAATCTGCCCCGGGGCAAAGGCCCTCGATACATCAATTATTGCTTTGTCGAAAGTAAGTCCCTGGCTTTTATGCACTGTAATGGCCCAGGCAAGCCTGAGCGGAAAATGCGAAAACCTGCCGGCAATTTTTTCTTCAATTTCATTGGTGGCAGGGTTTAAGGTGTATTTTTTGTTTTCCCAAACATACCTGTCAACTGTGGCTGGTTGTGTTCCATCGCTAAAACTCACAACAATTTCGCCATCGCCCAGCGAACTTACGGTGCCAATCTTTCCGTTAAAATACCGCCCTGCCCCCGAATAGTCGTTTTTAATAAACATTACCTGTGCCCCTTCTTTTAGTTCCAGGGTGTATTCAACAGGGTATAGGTATTCGCTGAAATCGTCTTCGATAATGGCATCGTAGAAAAACGACCTGCCCTTTAATTTTCTGAGCGACTGGTGATTGGTTTCATCTGCCAGCCTGTTGTGCGTTGTAAGGTGTATGTGCCCTTCGTTTCCTTCGGCCTTAAAACCCGGCTTGAAGTGGCTGTTCAGCAGGTTAATGTTTTCGGTTGTTATTTTATTTTCCCTCAGGTTGTTCAAGAGGTTAATAAATACATGGTCGTGCTGCCTGTAAATAGTTTCAAGTTCTATATACAAGGGTGGGGCCTGGCGCAGCGACCAGGCATTGTAAAAGTATATTCCGGCATAATAGCCCGAGAGCAGGCTCCATTCCTCGTCGTTAACCACCGGGGGGAGTTGCTGTAAGTCGCCGATAAACAACAATTGCACACCGCCAAAGGGAAGCTCTTTTTTACGGCGCACAAACCGTAAAATGGTATCAATGGCATCGAGCAAATCGGCCCTGAGCATGCTAACCTCGTCAATAATGAGCAATTCGAGTTCGCGTAAAAGGTTGCGCTTGTTGTTGTTCATCTGGAACGATTCAATCAGCGATTTCGGGGTGTTTACCTGAAACGTTATGTTTTTGTTGAACTGTGCCGCACCTGGGACAAAAGCCCCAAATGGCAGCTGAAACAGTGAGTGGAGCGTAATTCCCCCGGCATTAATGGCTGCAATGCCTGTGGGCGCTGCCACTATGGTATTTTTATGGGTGTATTGGTTAATATTGCGCAGGAAGGTGGTTTTGCCCGTACCTGCTTTACCGGTTAAAAAAACATTGCGCGATGTATTGTTGATATATCTGGCGGCCAGCTCTGCTATGGGGTTGTTGTCGAATTGCATAGGTGTTATTTGATCATAAAAATAATGACAATATTATTTATTTTGGGTGAATTAACCGGATAAACCGAAAACATAATTGCTGACCGGAAAAGCCTGTTAAATGTTTCGTTTAAAGTTTATGAATTTATTCAGCTAAATTTGCATAAAAATAAATTTCAGAAAATGGAAAAGCAACAAATGACCGGGGTGCAAAAAATCGACATTGAAAAGGTGTTCTATTCAAAAAACCCCGGGATGGCCAGGTTTATTCCGGGGTTTGTGTTCAGTTACCTGAAAAAGATTATCCACCAGGATTTTATCAACGATTTTCTTTCGCGTCATGGCGAAAAGCAGGATATGGAGTTTGTTGAAGCCGTAATTGACGAGTTTAATGTAACCATCGAAGTACAGGGCGAGAAAAATCTGCCGCACGACGGGCAATATATTTTTGTTTCAAACCATCCGCTGGGCGGGTTCGACGGATTGGTGCTGATGAAAGTTTTAAGCCGCCACTACAGGTTGTTTAAGTTTTTGGTAAACGATATTTTAATGAATATTAAAAACCTGAATGGATTATTTATACCTATAAACAAGCATGGCAAGCAGGGAGTGGGCCCAGCCCGGCAAATCGAAGAAACTTTTCAGTCCGAAGCCCAGGTGCTTACTTTTCCTGCCGGTTTGGTATCGCGGCGCATAAAGGGACAGGTTGTCGATTTGGTATGGCATAAAAACTTTGTTGCTAAGGCGCTGCAATATCAGCGAAATGTTTTGCCTGTTTTTATGAGTGGAAGGAACACCGGTTTTTTTTACCGGCTGGCAAACCTGCGGAAATTTCTGGGCATAAAGGCAAATATTGAGATGCTTTACCTTGTTGACGAAACCTATAAGCACCGCAACAAACACCTTGTTGTTAAGTTCGGTGAGCCAATACCCTGGCAAACTTTCGATAAAAGCAGGAAGCCTGCTGAATGGGCCAAATGGGTAAAAGAAAAAGTTTACCAGCTCAACGGGGTTGTTGAAATTCCGCTTTGATTTGGGGGTGGGACAAAAGCAATAGCGAGGCTCTGTACCTTAAGCAAAAAAGTTGTTGTAAAAAAGCGGGGGTAGTTTTAACTACCCCTCAACCTTGTTTGTTTCTGCGAATTACTATCAACTGTAAATCGCTATTTCTTTAAAATTGTATGGGTATAAATATTTCCGTTTTCAACAATAATTTTTAATATGTAAACACCAGCATTAAAGCCTGAAAGGTTTATGTGGTTATTTAGGCTGTTGAGCAATACTTCCTGCATGATAATGCCGGCGCTGTTGTAAATAAGTGCCTTTGCCCCGGGGGCATGCATAATGTTGATATTCAAAAAGCCACTAACTGGTTGTGGATAAATTAGTATGGTTTCTTCGCCGGGTGTATTTATGTTTGTGAGGTTTGATACATTTATGGCAGACGGCAATGTATAGCTGTCCTGGCATCCTTCGGCCGATGTTACAATTAACGAAACATCATAAACCCCCGGTATGTTGTAAACGGTCGAAGGTGTTGGCCCGGTTCCGGACAACCCGTTGCCAAAAATCCATAAATATTCCGAAGCCCCGGTTGATGTAGATTGAAAGCGGGCTATTCCCCCTTCGGCAATAACCTGGTCGAGCACCAGAAAATTGGCTTTAACAGGATCAACAGTTATATTTATAGGCAAGGCTTCTGATTTGCACCCGTAATCGTTTACAAACTGAAGGTATAATAGTATGGTTTCATTTAATTCGCCAATCGAAAACACAGTGTCGTTTTTAATAAGCTCCATCTCCTTGTTGTACCAATTGTTTTGGGGGTAAGGGTTCAGGACATTTACTTCAACTTTACTGTTTAAACAGTACATATTTTTCAGATCGGTAACCGGGGTGCGTAAACGATCCCTTACGTTAACAGTTGCCACGTTGCTGGTTTCGGTTGTGGCGCAATTGTCTGTAACCAGCCTTCTGAAATAGGTTTTTGATGTAAGTTTATAAGAACCGTAATCGGCATTGCCACCGTCGGCCAAATCGACCCAGTTTTCGTTGTCTGTTGAACATTGCCATTTATAGTTATAAGGCAAAACCCCTTTAGTGGCTGGAGTTATGCTTTTAAGAGAGTCGTGACTTGAGTTGTAGCAGATAGTTTGATCGCTGCCAATAGTGCCCGGGCTAACACTTTCCGGCACACTGATAAAAATGCTGTTGGTGTTTAAGTTGCCGCAATTTGTGCCAATTGAGCAACGATAATATTTCGAAGAAGCAAGCGCTGCCGGCTGGTACCCGGCACCAATGGCGCCGGCAATCGGGCTATACGAGGCGTTGTTCTCCGATTCGTACCATTGGTAGCTAATTGCACCTTCGGCACTTGGGGCTTCAAAAAAGCCAATTTTTTCAGGTACTGAATTGGTGCAAATAGTCTGGTTCGACATTATTGAGCCCGGGCTATATGGGTTGCGCACATCGATATACACTGTGTTGGAAAAAGCCGGGCCACAGCCTGCACTGGTTACCGAACGCCTGTAATATGTGTCGCTTGTTAGGGTTCCCGGGCTTAATGCCTGCGATTGGGCGCTGTTAATATTGTCCCATTCCGAATTATCGGTTGAAACCTGCCATTGGTAAGAGTAATTTGTTCCATCGCCTCCTGCGGGGTTAGTAACATTTATTAAAGTTGTTGGGGAAGAATTGTGACAAATCGATTGGGCATCGCCAATCTGGCCCCCTGTTACCTGAGGGCGCACTGTAATGGCAACAGAATTGCTCGCCCTGGTAGTGCATGCATCGCTTACAGTGCATCGATAATAGCGCATATTCGTTAAATTGCCCGGCGAATACGCAGTAGTTGTTGCATTGGCAATATTGTTCCAGTCGGTATTGTTTTCCGATACCTGCCACATGTAGGAAAACGAACCGGTACTTCCACTTGCATTTGTTGTAAATGAAATTTGAGGTGCATTGGCATTATAACAGATTGTGGATGGACCATTGGCGCCAACAGTGCCGGGAGCGAGCAATGTTTGTACATTTTTTGTTACAGTATTGGTATAGAAAGTTCCGCAACTGCCATTTGTTACAGCACAACGGTAATACCGGTTCGAGGTCAATGTGCCCGGGGCGTATATTGTTGAGTCGGCCCCGGTTATGCCGCTCCATGTGCTGTTATTGGTAGAAACCTGCCATTGATAGGTGTAGTTTGAACCGGTTCCCCCTTCGGGTGCTGCAGTAAACGACATGGCAGAAGGCTTACTGTTGTAACATATTGTTTCGGTTGAACCAATAGTCCCGGCTGTAACAGGGTTTCTAACTGTAACATATACATAATTTGTTTCTATTGCCCCTGCCCCTGCATTTACAAGGCAGCGATAATACCTGTTCCCGGTGAGGTTCCCGGTGGTATATGTGCTTGATGTTGCCCCAGTTATGGTGTTCCATGTGCTGTTGTTGGTTGAATACTGCCATTGGTATGTGTAGGAATAGTTGCCTCCCGATGGGTTTGTGGAGAAACTTAATGTTACAGGATAATTATAACATACCGGATTACTGGAAGCACTAATAGTGCCCGGGTTGAATGCTGCCAGTTCAATAACAAGTATCTCGTTGGTAAAGTCATACGAACCATTTGTCCAGTTTACCCTGCAACGCATATTAAAGTTAGTGGTAATTGGTGTAGAGGGAATAACTGTAAACGGATTAGAGTAATTCTGCCGGTAAATTTCGCTGTAATTGCCCGAACCTATATAGCGCATCCACATGCAGCCGCCATATTGCCCGCTATAATATTGGCTTATGCCCGAAATATTGTCGGGAGGTGTTGACCATGTTACCGAAAACGGCCTGCCAGAATATGCGGTTACCGGGCCTGTAATTGTTCCTGCACTGTATTGTGCAATTATCGGTGAGAATATGAAACATAAGGCAATAATGATTAATGAATTTTTCTTCATTGCATAGTAATTTAGGGTTTGAAAAGATTTTAGCTGTCTTGTACAAAAAATTTTTACCGAAAAATAATGTATGCAATATTAGTTCTTTTTATAGTTCAGTCAAAATGCCCTTTGTATTATTGATTTGTCTTTTCATGAAAGAGGGGTTAGTATTCTAACTTTAGCTTTGCTGTTTGTCATAGTTTTGTCATACCTGTTTTTTTGGGCTTTTAAACAGTACTTTCTATTTTTAAAACCGTTAAAATATAAGTTGGATTAACCAGTTTAAAATAGAAACTATGGAGATTATTTTACAGAAAAATAAAAAACAGGGTGCCGGAAAATTTTTGGCATTGGGGTGTTTCCTGTTTGTAATGAATGCGCGGGTGAATTCACAGATTTTTATCGAAGCCGAAAATTACACCAATATGCTCGGGGTGCAAACCCAATCGACAACAGACCAGGGCGGGGGCTTAAATGTCGGGTGGATCGACAATAACGACTGGATGGAATATGAGCTTAACATTCCTATGGCTGGGGAGTATGTTTTTTCGGTAAGGGCTGCAAGCCTTAATGGTGGCGGAACAATAAGTATCCTGAGCGGGACAAATTCTTTGGGTTCTGTTTCAGTACCATCAACTGGGGGCTGGCAGGCATGGGGCACATTTAAAAGCGATACTGTAACATTGACGGAAGGTTTGCAGTCTTTGCGCTTAAAAGCATATCCAGGTGGGTTTAACCTAAACTGGTTCGAGATTAAGCTTATTAACCCGTCAGACGAAAAAATGCCTGCTGAACCTGTTATTTTTGAAAGTTCTGCGGGGGTTCACGATATTTCAATTTGCTGGTCGCCATCTGTCGATACAGGCAGCGTGGTAACCGGTTATAAAATATTTAATGGTGCAGAATTTCTTGTATTTGCCAGCGATACCTGCTTTAGCCTGTCGAGACTTGCACCTGGCAAAGAGTTTGAACTTCGGGTTTTTGCCTGCGATTTGGCTGGTAACCTTTCATCTCCTGCTTTGCTTAACATTTCAACCATATTGCCCAATTGGGAACTTGCCTGGTCTGACGAGTTCGACGGCACAGAGGTCGATCGCTCAAAATGGAACTTCCAGGTTGGCGGTGGCGGCTGGGGAAATGGCGAAGCCCAATACTATACCGACGGTGCCAATTCCTCCGTTGCCGATGGTTTTCTTACTATCGAAGCACGTAAAGAAAATTTTGGCGGAAATTCTTATACTTCCAGTCGCATGAATACTTCGGGCAAAGGCGATTTCTTGTATGGCCGTGTTGAGGTTAGGGCCAAATTGCCCAGAACAGGAGGAACCTGGCCGGCAATATGGACGCTGCCAACCGACTGGGCTTATGGTAGTTGGCCGAATTCGGGTGAAATTGATATTATGGAGCATACAGGCAATAACTATGGAACTGTTCTTGGCACAATCCATACAGAAGCTTATAACCATTCTATCGGTACGGCAAAGGGCGGTTCAATTACTGTCGGAAATGTTACGGATACTTTTCATACTTATGTTATTGAGTGGTACCCCGACCGTATCGATTGGTATGTAAATGATGTGTACTACTTTACTTTTTATAACGAATACAAAACATCGGCAGAGTGGCCTTTCGACAAACGTCAGCATTTGCTCCTGAATATTGCCATTGGCGGCGGGTTGGGAGGTACTATCGATGCCAGCGGCGTGTGGCCGCAGCAAATGGTTGTTGACTATGTGAGATTTTACCGGTTTACTTTTGGCGAAGGCGATACCCTTGAACCATCGGCCCCGGCGAATTTGAAGGCTAAGCCATCGGGTGTGGCAGTTGACCTTTCGTGGGAGCCTTCAGCCGATAACGATTTTGTGCAATTATACTATATTTTCAGGGGTGATGTGCTAATTGATTCTACTTCGTCTTGTTTGTACAAAGCAGCTAATCTAGAGCCTTTTACGCAATATTTGTTTAGTGTTCAGGCAAAAGATTTTGCCGGCAATGTTTCTGCGAAAACCAATATTGAAACAACTACTACCGATGTTGCCAGTTTTATCGTGCCGGGCAAAATTGAAGCGGAGAATTATTTATATATGTCAGGTATTCAAACCGAAAACTGTTCCGATGCCGGCGGCGGGCTGAATGTTGCCTATATCGATGCCAATGACTGGATGGAATACAGCATTGATGTTAATACATCCGGAAAATTCTATCTGGCGGCAAGGGTGGCCGGACAATCGGCAAGAGGTTCAGTTCAGCTGCTCGATAAAGATGAAAATGTGTTGTCAGCAGTTGAAACGCCTGTTACCGGAGGATGGCAAAGCTGGAGAACTGTTGTTTCTAATGGGTTCGAACTGGGTGCAGGTGTGCAGCGCATACGCCTTAAGGCAGCAACTTCGGGGTTCAATATTAACTGGTTCGATATTACCGGCGATTCGTTAAAATATGCGCCGGCAGGGGTAAATGCCAATGAAGTTGCCGGAGCCTGTTTGTTCCCGAACCCTTTTACGGGAAATGTCTTATCGATAGAAATGCCTTTTGTTTCGGATATTGTTAACATTTCAATTTTAAATATCGAAGGCAGGGCGGTTTATTCCGGCCGGTTTGATAATAGCCGAAACTTTATAACTATTGAAAACCTGAATTTATCGCCAGGTATTTATTTTGTGAACCTTACAGGTAATACACTTTTGGCAAATACAAAGTTAATAGTTAAGTAGAACCATAAGTTGAAAACAAGGAAAAGCTGCCGTTAACATTGTTGTTGCGGCAGCTTAACTTTTTTAATAATTGTTTAGAAAATCAACCAGGTCGTCGCCCGGTTGAAGGTTTAGTTTTTTTCGCAGCCGGTTTCTTGCTTTGTCAATAGCTGATGGTGTAATGTTCATCAGCGAGGCAATTTCTTTCGATGTCATATTTAAACGCAAATACGCACATAGTTTCAGGTTGGTAGGGGTCAGGTTTGGGTGCCGGGCTTTTAACCGGCTAAGCAGGTTCTTGTAAACCTGGTCGAAATTATATTCAAACTGTTCCCAGTAAACATCGGCACCCATTTGGCTGTCAACCATTTTCATAAGTTCAGCTATTTGCGGCGCAGCGCTTCCGGCTTCGCAGATCAGCCCTTCCAGTTTCGTTTTTATCTGTTCAAGCGATTCGTTTTTATTTAAGAGTAGTAGTGTATTTGAAGCAATCTCCGATTTAAGTTCTTCGTTTCGTTTTTTTATAAGTTCTTTTTCCCTGTTTAATGCTTCCGCACGTATGAGTTGCTTGTGCTTCAAAATATTCTGCCTGTAAATGCCGGCTAGAATTATTAAAACAACAACCAGGCTTATGGCATTAAACCACCATTTCTTATAAAAAGGAGGTACGATTATAATTTTTGCCTCTATAGGCTTGTCGTTCCATAAGCCAGCCGAATTTGTCGAGAACAGCCGAAAAATATATGTGCCCCCCCTGAGGTTTGTGTATGTGGCGCTTCGTTGGTTTGCACCGATAATTGTATAGTCGTTGTCGAAACCTTCGAGCATATATTTGTATTTTATATTTGCCGGCTTGTTAAATTCAATGGCTGCAAATTCAATTGAGAAGGCATTTTCTTTTGAAGTAAGCTTAACAGACCCCCCGTAGCTAATTGACTTTTCCATCAGAATCTGGCCATGATATGTTTCACCTGCCACAAGGGCGCGGTTAAAAACATTTATACCTGTAAATACCAAAGGTGGGAATGGTTTGTCGAACTTTACTTTTAGTGGGTCAAAAACGCAGGCACCGTTAATGCTTCCGAAAAACAGTTTGCCTCCAGGTCCTTTTGCACTGCTGTTCCAATTAAATTCCTTGTCCAACAAGCCTTCCATTTCATCCATATTAAAAAAGCTGCCTTTTTCGGGGTTTAGCTTTGCAAGCCCGTTTTTGGTGCTAATCCATATATTTCCATCGCAATCTTCCTGCATGCTTTGTACCGACATGCCCGGAAGCCCTTCTGTTGTGCCAAACGACTTAAAAATTCCGGTACCCTCAAGCAGGTTAAGGCCTCCGCCATCGGTGCCTATCCACAAGCGGTTTTTTGAGTCATAGTACAAGCTCGTGATAAAATCGTCGCTCAAACTGTTTTTATTGTTGGGGTTATGGTAAAACCTGCGGCAATTTTTTGTTTTATAATCCATATAGTTCAGCCCATTCAGTGTTCCCACCCAAATATTTCCCAAAGAGTCTTGCACCATCGACGAAACCTGTGTATGCGAAAGGGTAGATGAATCGGTATAGTTTTGGTGTACATGGGCAAAGGTTTCTGTTTTGGGGTTAAAAATGTCAAGCCCGGTAGAGAAATTGCCAATCCAAAGCTTTCCTTCGCTATCTTCCATAATACACCAGGTGTTGTTGCTGCTGATGCTGTTTTGCGCCGTATAGCTTGCCATGTAGCGTTTAAATTCCCTGCTTTTACGGTCGAATTTGTTTAACCCTCCAAAAAATGTTGCAATCCATAAATTTCCGTCTTTGTCTTCGTGAATATCTTTAATAACATTGTTGGAAATTGTTTTTGGATCTGTCGGGTTGTTCATGTAGCAGGTAAATTTTCGGGTTTTAATGTCATAACAGCTCAGCCCGCCACCATCAGTACCATACCATACTTTCCCATCGGTACCTGCATGTATGCTAAGTACCGATTTATGGCACAGTCCGCTGTTTGTGCCTGTTTGTGAAACAATGTTTATATCCCTGGTGTTTTCTTTATATAATAGCAGTCCGGCTTTATAGGTGCCAATCCAGATATTGTTGCCCCTGTCTTTATAAATCGACAGCAGGGCATTAGTAGTTATTCCGTTTGGGTTGTTAAAGGTGTAGGTTATGTGTTTAAACAGGCTGGTTTTTATATTCATTATATTTATGCCGCCACCATCGGTAATAATAATTAAATTACCTTCATTATCGGCAATCAGGCCTTTAAGGTTATTGCTGTTAAGGCTGCCCGGCTTAAAGTTGTGGTAATATTGTTTAAACTTGTGGGTATGTGTGTTGAGTTGGTAAAGCCCGGTTCCGTCTGTAGCAATCCAAAGTGTGCTGTCGTTGGTAAAGTACAACTTTTTAAAGTAGCCCCCCAGGTTTATGTCAGGAAACGAGGTTTTAAACCTTTTGAATTTGCCGGTTTCTCTATTATACCTGCTAATGTAAGGGCCATCGGTGGCAACCCATAGATTTCCGTGCAGGTCTTCGGTAATATCGGTTACATTGTTTGCCGGCAAAGAGTTAGTGTCGGCTACAGAGTGCAAAAAACGACTGATTTTTTTTGTTTTTGGGTTGTACATGTTCAAGCCGTTTCCCAGGGTGCCAATCCATATTTGTCCTTTCGAGTCTTCGAAACATTTGTTAACATTATTGCCCGAAATACAATTAGAAGTATTGTTGAAATAAAGATATTCGAACAATTCAGTTTCGGGATTGTAAATGTTTATACCGCTGTTTGAGGTCGAAATCCAGAATTGGCCTTTACTGTCCTGCATTACATGCGCCACCCTGTTGCTGTTTATATTTCTGCCCATTGTAGTGTCGCCCTTCAGGAAATGCTTGAAATTGTTGCCGTTAAATTGAATAATCCCATTGGCTGAGCATAACCATATATAGCCAGTTTTGTCCTGGTATATGGAATAGATTGAATTATCGGGCAATCCGTTTTTTTTGTTTATTGGTTCAAAGAAAAAGTTTTCGTACTGGCAGAAGATTAAGCCCGATTGAATAACCAGAAAAACCAAAAATAAAAGTTTAATGGTTGACACAGGCTGAAAAACACAAAAGGCAGAATTATTACTTGAAACAAATACCGATAGTTCTTCTGTCCTTACAAATTCACGGTTTTTAATTTTTGTCTGGTAGCCACTCATGTAAAAAAAAGAGGGTTTAATATAATACAGGTATATATTGCGCAAATTAAGCAAACCCTGTCATTAAAAAAACTGTATGCTTTAATATAGAAAAATATGAGTGCTATGTCAGAAGAAAAGTTGATGATTGTGGAGAAGGCCAAGCATATCGATGCCCTGATAAAGGCGGCAGAGAAATGTGGTATAGAAGTTTATTTATATGTGCCTACCATGTGGAATTAAAACCATATAGTATGGGCATGACAGATTTCTGTATTTCGATTCTTATTGCAGGCCTTTTCTGGTTGTTTTGCATTTACACAATGTAAACACACAGGAAGAGTTACTGTTTGTTAAATCAAAAGATACTCTTCCTGTACAATTTTTCCTGCACAAATATTTATCGGGTTAAAGGTTTTTGTGTGAGCCGTCGCAAAGGGGTTGGTTTTTTGTGTGTTTGCACCCGCATAAATAGGCTTTGCCCGAATTCTCAGGGGCATAAGCTACAGGGCTAAGCCCTGTTCCTTTGTGCGAGCCATCGCAAAAGGGCTGGTTGTTGCTTTGCCCGCAGGCACACCAGAAATATTTTTTTCCGGCTTCGAGGTCAACAGCAAAAGGGGCTTTTTGTGCAATCTTTGGTTCCATGTTTGCAGGAGTTATGTTAATACTATATTAAAATGTTTGTATATACAAAAGTACTTCATTTATGGCTGTTTCAATTTCTTTTACATTTAGTGGTTTACTGAAATACTTAACAATAAGTTTACTGTCGAGGGCATGTTGAATTTCTTCTGTTATGTCGAAGCCGGTAAGTATAAAGTATTTCTTTTCTCGGTATTTTTCGCTGGCAATGGCAATAAATTCTAAACCATGCATATAGGGCATCTTCATGTCGCTGATAACCACCTTAATGTCGGGGTTTTTCTCCAGAAGGGCAAGGCCGTCGATGCCGCTTAACCCGGTAACTACATCGAAATTGCGCGAAAAATTGTGGGCAAACAACTTAACATTTAATTCTTCGTCGTCGATATAAAGTATTTTCTTTTTGTTCATATCTTGTTGAATATGGGTAAGTTAATACTAACGGTAGTGCCTTTGTTAATAATCGAATTAATGTCGATTTGGCCTTTGTGGTCCTTTATAATATTATAGGCAATTGCCAGGCCCAGGCCGGTGCCTTTTGTTGGTTCTTTGGTGGTAAAAAAAGGATCCATAACTTTTGGCAGGTTGGCAGCTTCAATGCCGCAGCCATTGTCGCTTATTGTTATGTTAACCATGTCGGCATTTCTTAGGGTTGATATTTGAATGTTGCCGTGGTTTTCAATTGCCTGAACCGAATTTAACAGGATATTGGTAAAAAGCTGGTGGAGTTTGCCAACATTTCCTTTTATGGTAAAATTATTTTTATCGTAATTTTTGTCGATGTGTATTTTGTTTTTAAATTGGTGGTGCAACATTACGAGGCAATTGTCGATAATTGCATTGATATGGCAGTTTTCGTTGTATGTTTTATTGTCGCGGCTGAACTGGTTAAGGCCTATAACAATTGCCGATGCCCGCTCGATGCCCGATTTCAGCCCGTCGAGCAAAACCGATACATATTGCTGGTGTTCCGGGGCGTTGGTTTTAAAAAACTCGTTGAGCCCCTGGTAAGCCCCCATCATAAAATTTAGCGGATTGTTTATTTCATGGGCAATACCGGCTGTTAGCACCCCCAGTGAGGCCATTTTTTCCGATTGTATCAGTTTTACCTGCATGGCTTTTAGGGCTTCCAGCGATATTTCTATTTCTTTTTTTTGTTTTATTACCAGGTTGTTTCTTTCGTTTAGCTCGTCGTTTATGGTTTTTAGTTCTTCGTTGGCAGCTTCTAATTCGCTTGTGCGTTCGGCTACAATTTTCTCGAGGTTGTTCTTGTAATTAGTTAAATCGGTGTGGAAACGGCTGTTTTGAATAGCTATTGAAAGCTGGTTGGCAAGGGTTTGGCCGAATTCAATTTCTTTCGGCGAAAATTTTCGCGATTCTTTGCATGTGCCCAGTATTAGTATGCCCAATACAGTGTTTTCCTGTACAAAGGGCAAATATAGCAAGCTACGCAGGTTGCGCATTTCAGTTATTTTTCTTTCTGCATCGGAAAGTTTGGCCGTTTGTGTGTTTGGCAAAAATACCGGTTTCCTTTCAGAAACGGCTTCTTCGATATGAGGGTGATCTTTTAAAAATGCTTTGCGCAAATAAAGGGGCATGTCGGTGCCTAAGGGCGGGGTAGTGGCGCTTAGAAGCAATTCTTCGGGGTTATCAAGAAGGTATATAGCTGCCGATTCTATGCCCAGTAGTTCCGACATCCCATCGCTTATAATTTGCAGTATTTTCTCATAGTCTAACGTGCTTATAATGCTCTGTATTATTTTAACAATAATACCAAGCTCATACACATTTTGCTGGTTGTTGCCTGCCTTTGATAATTCGGGCTTGTTCATGTTTACAATTTATAAAAAACTGATGTTCTTTCAAAATAACATTTTGAATTGTAAAGGGACAGCCTTGCTGCATGTCAAAATATTGTTCAACTAATGATAACGGGTATTGAAAATGCAAAGGTGCTTCCGGTACCGGCTTCCGATTCGAGGCTGATTTTGCCCCCCAGAATATCTATAAGGCCTTTTACAATAGGAAGGCCCAGGCCGGTGCCGCTTACGTTTCTTTCCGTATTGTTGTGGATTTGGGTAAAGCGTTCAAATACCAGTTTGTGTTTCTCTTTGGGTATGCCTATTCCTGTGTCGGAAACATAAAAATGAAGATAGTTGCCGGGGCCTGCTTTGCAACCAATGGTAATGCTTCCATTGTCGGTATATTTAAAAGCATTGGTAATGAGGTTTATTAAAATCTGTTTGAGCTTAATTTTGTCGGAAATAATAGTAATATACGGCAATTCGCTGCTTGTTTTTATTTCAAACAGAATGTGCCCTTTGTTAATACGTTCCTGATATTCGCTGAAAAATGCCGATAGTTCTTCGATGAGTTCAATAGGTTTAAATTCGTTGTTTTTTACGGTTAATTGTCCCGATTCGATTTTTGCAATATCGAGTATGTCATTAATAATTTCAAGCAAATCTTTGCTCCGCTTCGAAATTATGCCCGAGAATTTTTTTAGTTTTTCTTTGTCGTTAAAATTGTCGGCCAATAAATCAGCAAAGCCCATAATTGCATTCATGGGGGTGCGTATTTCATGGCTCATGTTTTGTAAAAATGAAGTTTTGAGCCTGTCGCTTTCTTCGGCTTTTTCTTTTGCCTTAATAAGTTCGTTTTCGGTTTCTTTTATTTTGGTTATGTCCCTTACATTTAAAACTACAGCTTTAATTGCAGGGTTGTCCAGAAAGTTCTGGCCCACAGCTTCGAACCAGATATATTCTTTGTATTTGTGCTTGTGCCGGTATTGAACTCTTATTGCTTCCCCTTTTCTTGCTAATACCAGGCTCCAGGCTTCTAAAACAATTTTCAAATCGTCGGGGTATATAACATTTCTTATGGGGCCTTTTAGTTCTTCAATAGTAAAGCCGGTATCGCGCATAGCTGCATCGCTAATGTAAAACTGTTCGCCCTTTTCGTTTATTAAAACAATAGTGTCGTTTGAGTTTTTAATCATCAGGCGGAATTTTTCTTCGCTCTCTTCTGTCTGTTGTTTTGCCCTGTATAGTTCCTGGTTTATTTGGCTAAGTTCTTCGTTAAGTTGTTGGTATTCCTCGTTCTGAGCCTTAATTTCGGCGTTTTTTTCCTGAAGTTCTATGGTACGTTCCTGTATGCGCTGCTCCAACAATTGTTTATGTTCTTCAATTTGCTGTCGTTGGCACCGCTGTTCCAATATTACCCCAATCATAAAGGCAAAGTTGCTAAGATATGGCTCATAGGGCATAAACAGGGTTTTGTCTGAAAAGCTTAGTGAAAGCTGGCCATAATCTGAGTCGGCCGTACAAATGGGAATTGACATTTGTGCCACATGATCTACTGGTACAGATTCGCCAGGGCCTATAACCAGAATACGGTCGATGCCCGGAATATCAACAAGCCCTTTACAGACAAAACTAAAAATAGACGTTGTGTCGGGCAGGTTATTGACCACACTTTGCATTAACGATAATTGCCCGATAACTTTTGGATCTAGTTTGTCATTCGCCATATATGGAATTAATGTGCATTATTCTTTGCCAGAAATTCCTCGGGCTGAACAAAAAACGGGTTGCGAACTACGGCACCCCTGATAATCATGTAGGGGTGTACTTTTAGAATATCCATTATTGTTGAACCATTGAACAAGCGGGCATCATACTGGCATACAGCATTAACCGGGCAGGTTTTTATCAGGAGGTTTACTTTCGATTCGTATTCCAGCAGTCTTGAGCCCCCTTTAATTTGTTCTACTTCAGGGGTCATTTCGCCAATTACCCTGGCTCCTGTGTGGTTTTGTTCAATGCTTTTTTTATAAAACCCTTTCAGCAGGTCAATCATTCTGTCGGGTTCAAATTCACCTCCCTCGAAATATACCTCGGCCGTTTTCGACAATTTAAAGTCGCCCGATTGCTCAGCCTCATTATATTCAATGCCGTTTTCGGCAAAAAATGATGCAAGTGTTGTTTTCGATTCCTGTTCCGAAAAACAGGCAGTTTTCTCGCCAGCCTGCATACCGCTTACAATAAAGTTTATAATTGCATTGTGGCGCTCGTCGTTATCGTTAAATATCTGGCAAATGTGCACGCCGGCATCAAATTGCTGGCTGGTAAAGCCAAGCGATATTTTTTTGTGTTCCTTTTCCATAACTTGCCCTCCGTATTTTCAGTTCTATTAAAGTTAAATTATTATTTCTAAAAATTATAGGACACAAGTTAAAAAATGACTATTACAGATTCAATTTTAAAAACCATCTGTGGCTTATCGACATTATAAGCAATTGTACAATCCGATTATAGGGCCCCCCAGGATATATTTGCCATACAAAACTTGAGTTGTCAACCTGGCGAGTTTTTCAGATATCAATGAACCTATTGCCCTCAAAAATAAAAACTCGAAAATAAACCGCTTTTCCTTGCCAGTAAATGGTTAATTATCAGGCAATGGCTGATATTTCGAGCATGGTTGATAAGAATTTTAGAAAAAAAAACGAAACTTGTTTCACCCTGTACCCTGTTTTTTCCTGTCTTTATATAATAAGTTATATTGATAAAACAAGTTATTAAATTTTTTAAAAGTATTTGCATGTGCCAATTTCCAGTCATCCATGGGGGTTCTATTTCCATTTTTAAACATTGGTCATATTTCAGCACAATCTTTTATCAACCAGTCATTCAGTTATCCGCCATCGGCTATTTCTGCCTAAATAAGCATTACAGGCTTATAGTACCAAAGCGATATCTATTAATGTTTTTTCCAATCCACGCATATTTTTTAACTAAATTAATCAGAAATGAAAAAAATCTATTACACTTTTCTTTTACTACTGGCTTTGAATATTGGGCTGAATGCTCAATACAAAGCATCTGAAGATTTTGAATCGTATGCCGAAGGGAGCATCCATGGCTTAGGTTCTGCCACCGACGGGTGGGGCGGTAGTTGGGATGTACAAGGGGGTACCGGAACCGTTATTTCAGGCACCCCTACCGGCAAACAAATTGATGCTAATGGTGGGCCTACCATTTTTCGCAACCTTCAACAGCTATATCCTGGCACAGCTACAAATGGAGTTTATTGGATTGGTTTTAATATTACCAATTCAACCGCTGCCTGGACTGGCGGATGGGGTGGTTTGAGCCTTTTCCGCGATGGCAATGAGCTTTTTTACATGGGTAAAAAAGACGATGGTTTTGGAACTGGCAGTAACCAGGCCGGGAAGGACTCAACCTATTGGGTAGTCGTTAGGATAAAAAACCGCTGGAATGACGAAACCAAGAACTTTGACGACCCGGAAGTGAAACTTTGGCTCAACCCTATTGCTGACAATTTAATGGATGGCAGTGAACCAGATGAAACCAAAGCCAACATAACCGAATACAGTGGCAACCTAAAAGACGGCTTTAACCGCATACGTATTGCCAGTGCGGGCGATGTTAATTTGCGTTACGACAATATTCGCGTTGGCCGCAGTTTTGCCGCTGTTGATTATCAAACACCGGGAGTCGAAGGTGAACTTGAAGCTCTAAACATACCTACACCAAAAAAAGCAGCAGATAATTTTGATGCTTATGTTCCGGGCGAATTCCTTGCACCAGGTAACACTAATATCGATGGTGGCTGGGCCGCACCCTGGGCAAATGACGGGGGCGAATATTTTAAAGTTGTTGCAGGCAACATGCTCAATTATGCCAGTGGCAACCACGTTGAAAATACAGCCGGACAGGGTGGTTATACTCCTGTTTTCAGAAATTTTGCCAATAAATTCAGTGCTGGCCTATATGGCGAGACAAGGCAATATTGGTTAGCTTTCGACTATCAGAATAGAGACGCGACACAAGGCGCCTGGTCAGGTGTTTCATTATATAAAGATGGAGACGAGAAACTATTTATCGGCCACCCTGGAGGTGATGTCCCTAACGTTGGTATCGATGGACTTGGCGGTGGTGTTGGCCGTCAATTGTTCTCTGAACCTTTCGATGCAAAAGGTACCATGCTTATAACCATTTTTATGTATAGCGATGGCCGCGACCCTTATATTTATGCATGGTTTAACCCTGACAATACAGCAGTGCCTGATACAGCTACTGCCCCGGTAAAAGTAAGATGGCCCAATGGAAAGTTTGGCTTCAACCGTGTGCGCATTGCAGGTAATTCTGACGATGGTATAACATCGGTAGATAATTTTGCAATAGGCAATTCATATAGCGAAGTTGTTTATTGTAACCTCGAGCCGGTTAAAGTAACCTTAAAAGATACTGCTAACAGTACCACTAAGTTTTATTTATCATCTAATACATTCTGGTCATTAACAAGCGATTCGGCATGGGTTAGCTTTGATAAAACAAGCGGTTTTGGAAACGATACTATAACGCTAACAGCAACTACCGAAAACACATCAATAGATAGCAGGCTGGATACAATAAGGGTTTCTTATGGTGGCTCCAACAATCTTAATTTACCTGTTGAGCAATTTGGGAAAACTCCAATTTTGTCGCTGCTGCCCAAAACCTTAGAATTAAACGCAACTGCTGGTAGTAATGGAGCAGTAAATATTAGCGTTTCCTACACAGACTGGACTATAAGTGGCCTAAAACCATGGCTCACAGCCAGTGCTGAAAGTGGTTCTGACAATGCTACTGTTACCTTTACTGCAAGTGCCAATTATACACTTGCCGAAAGGTTTGATACTGTTGTTGTATCAGGTACAGGCGTTGATAACGACACCATATTTGTTACACAAAAAGCAGCCACGCCGGCACTTTCAACTTCTCCATCGCTTGTTAGGTTTGAACAAGCTGCTAATTTAACATTAGCCTGTGCTATCACTTCAACTATCGAATGGACAGCCTCGACCCCGGCCAGCTGGATTTCTTTAAGTGCTGAAGCTGGCGAAGGAAATGTTGATATTGACATTACAGCCCAAGCCAATACAGGCGATTTCAGGGTTGATACTATTACAGTTACAGGCGGTGGCATTACCAAAAAAGTAGTGGTAAAACAAGCCAGTGTTAATGGGTATCTGCCATCACTTGTTGTAACCGATAATTTTAATACTTATACCGCTGATGGCCAGGTTGCTGGAAATAAAGGCGGAACAGGCTGGAAAGATGCATGGTCGGGCGATGCCAATACCTGGGTTGTAAAAACAGGAAACTTAAACAATGACGAAGAAGGCAACTATGTTGAATCGGTTCAGGGTTTTGGTTTTGCTAATTGTTTCAGAAGTTTCGAAGAAAGTTATACTGCTTTTGCCGGCCAGACAAGAACTTACTGGTTAAGTTTCGACTTTAAATATACAAGGGTAAATGCCAATGGCGGCTCAGATTGGGGCGGTGTTTCGTTATACAATAATAACGATGAAATACTCTTCCTCGGGCACCCTACCAGTGCTTGGACTACATTAGGCGCTAGCAGCGTAGGTACAGGAAAGGCTAATTTCTCAGCCAATTACGAAGACAACGCATTATTAGTATGTTGTATTGTTTACAAAGATGGACAAGACCCGTACTTATACGGTTGGTCAAACCCAAGCAACAACGAAGTGCCCGATACTGCCAATGCAGAAGTTAAAGTTACCTGGCCAAATGGTGTAAATGGCTTTAACCGTGTACGTTTCGCTTGCAATTCAAATACCGGTCTTATCGCAGTTGATAATTTCTCTTTGGGCAACTCATACAACGAATTGCTTTGCTACACACCTTATTTATCAAGTTCTCCGATTGCTTTTACTCTTAAAGATACTGCAAACAGTGTTGCCGGTTTCAAAATTACTTCCAACACAAGCTGGTCGTTAGCGAACGATTCAGCATGGATAGCATTGGACAAGACAAGTGGTTTTGGCTCTGATACAGTAGTAATAAAAGCAATTACTGAAAATACTGCAACTACCAGCCGTCGCGATACTATAAGGATTACTTATGGCGATAACCAAAAGCTTAACTTACCTGTTGAGCAGTATGGCCAAATCCCTATGTTGCTTCTTTCTGCTGATGAAATAAGCTTAAATGCTGCTGCCGGAAGTGCCGAAAGTGTAAACCTTACTGCATCTTATACAAGCTGGAGCTTATCTGGATTAGAAAGCTGGTTAACAGCAAGTGAAATGAACGGTAATGCCGATGCTGTTATAAATTTTACCGCTGAGGCTAACACAACAAGTGCTGACAGGATTGCTAATGTCATAATCTCGGGTACAGGTATCGAAAATGATACGATTGTGGTTACACAAAAGGCTCCTGCATTAACTCTTTCAACAGATTCTATAATAGTTGGCGCTGCTGCCGGTTCGGGTACATTTGATATTACATCGAATGCCGATTGGACAATAGCTTTCGACCAGTCATGGTTAACAGTTAGCGAAGAAACCGGTTCGCTTGACCTAAAACCTGTTACCGTTAATGTTGTTAAAAATATACGCCCAACCGAGAGAATAGCAACAATAACAGTTGCTGCCCAGGGTGTTGACAACAAAACAGTAATTGTTAAGCAAGCAGCCGCAAACGTTGTATTAGTGACTGACAAAACCATAGTAAATGTTGATTCAACCCAACTTACTGGTACATTTAAAGTTTTCTCTAACATAAATTGGAAAGTGACAGCTTTAAATCCAAGAGTAAGCGTTGATATTACCGAGGGTGCAGATACAGCCGATGTAACATTTACCCTTCAGCCTAATACTACTTCTGACTTCTTGTATGACACTGTGCTTATTACCGGCACAGGTGCTGACACGGTTATGGTAAGGATTAAACAAGAAAAAACTGCTACAGTAGGCATTTCTTCAAATTTTGCTGAAAAAACAATTGTTTATCCTAACCCAACAAAAGGCACGTTCATAGTTCGTTTGAGCAACAATGTAAATGAAACAAACATTTATGTTTACAACCTTGTCGGAGCTATTGTGAAGTATGAAAAAGCTTTTGGAAACAATACTGAAGTTGATATCTCAGGCTTAACCAATGGCGTATATTTCGTCAAGGTTATTGCTGGTACTAAAATCGAAACTATAAAGATTGTAAAAGAATAGAGATAAGGTAATTTAATCTTTGTAATTAAAAAGGGCTGGCCAATATTTCTGGCCAGCCCTTTTAATTGATAACCCACATGAGACAAAAAATATGGTTTTAAATTAACCTGAATCGGCTATTTAGTAATGAAACCAACTTAAAAATTTTGAATTGTTGCTTTTATAGTGTGAAGTTTTCCATCTGAAAATATAGGAGCTAAGTTCCCTTCAATTGCTTTACCATCAATTTCAAGACTAACTTTCCCTTTTTGCAGGCCCAATGGATTTTCAATTAAAACGCGGTATCTGGCTCCCCTAAAGTCTCGTTCTATCGAACACGATTTCCATGAGTCTGGCAAGCATGGATCGATGAGTAATCCATTAAACTGACCTCTTACCCCTATTATATATTCATTCATAGCCCTGTAATACCATCCTGCAGTACCCGTCATCCATGCAAACTGAGTTTGACCAGCTCTTCGGTTATCAGGCCCCAAATATTGATTTGTAAATGCATAGGGTTCGCATCTTGAATGGGTAGAGGGTGTAATAGGATTATCGGGCATAGCCTTTTGATATGAACTCCAGGCCTGATTTCCGCGACCACCTTTGCAATCAGCGATAATTTTAAAACCATTTGAATGACAATACGGTGATCCGTTTTCCCAGATACCAGGTTCAAAACTTGTTAAGCGTCCAATACCTTCATTATGTTTAGTGTATGGAGGTGCTAGAGTTAAACTACCATAAGGGCTATCTAAATGCTCATCTATTGCTTTATAGAGCTGTTGCATTGTCTTTTTATCAACGATATCAGCCAATATAGCCCAAACCTGGGGTAATAAATAAATTTTACCTTCTTGTTCTGTATGTGTTCCCACCTTTTCACCAGCGTCATTAATAGCTCTTAAAAACCATTCACCATCCCAGGCATTCGTTTTTATTGCATCAATTAAAATATCAGCCCGAGCCAATAATTCATACCGGAGGGTATCGTCATTTAATACTGCTGAAACTATATTTGCGGCAGTTTTCAAACTAAAAACAATTGCAATACTTGTCCATACCGATTCACCTTTGCCTTTAATTCCAACACCTGTTAAAGAATCGTTCCAATCTCCAAAATGACAACGTATAAGATCTTGTTCTCCTGTATCATCAGAAGCATGCCTTAAACCTTGTAACATGTGTTCTAGAACCGTTGCCTCGCCTTCATCGAAATAGGGTATTACCTTATTAAGGAATTCATAATCGCCACTTTCAATTAGATAAGCTTCGAGGGCAGGGGCAATCCATACCGGACCATCGGAATAATGATGATCATCAGTGGGCAGCCAACCCCTTAATGTATGTCCATCGGCAAACTGATGACGAAGACATTCTTCCATCATCGATTTAGTAAATACAAGGTCAAAACTTGCAGCCGCCCATAGTAATTGCAAAGCATCCCTAAAACCTCTTCCATTATCACTACCAACCTCTGCATATATTTGAATTTGTTTTTTGAGCCAGTGGTTCATTAAATAATTTACATGTTCATTGGGAGTGTTTACAATTGTTTTTTCACACAGAGACTGATTACGTTGGTTTAATTTCAAGAATTCAGTTTCAATTGTTTTGGGATCAGAAAACAGGTTCTTTATGGTTTGATTCATGTTTTCAATTCCATCCGTAGCACCAATAAGTATGTTTACAGTAATTGACGCTCCCTGAGGGAGTTCAAAGGTATGCTCCATGGCACCAACCATATATTCACAGGAAGCTAAACTATTGGTACAACTCCCGTTTACTACTGCTTGTGGTGCTTTCGTATGACCAAAATTTCCTAAAAATTCTCTTCGGCTGGTATCAAAACCGCTTGGTTTTTTATCAGAAGCTACAAATCCATCAAAGAAATTATGGGGGCGTTCAATTGCTCTGTTTTTGGCATGTACAGCATTCAAATGATCGTAGTATTCACCCGATAAATAACTGAAATAGTCAGAATATCCTGTATATCCTAATAATTGCCAATCAACAAAGGTGTATAGTTTTAACTTTTTAGAATCTTTAGAATTATTCTTAACCCTGATTGTCCAGATTTCACATGGGTCATTTTCCGGCACAAACATTCGCATGCTGGTTTCTACCTCTCTTTTCTCTGATTCAATGATTGAATAACCTAAACCATGTGTGCACTTAAAATTGTCAACATTTTCTTGTACCGGATGCCAACCGGGAGACCAAAACATACCATCTTTTTCATCTCGCAAATAAAAATATCGGTGTCCGTTTTTTATCATCAGGTTTCTACCTCTTTGATCTATATACTGCAAACACCTTTCTTTATATACACCATCGCCTCCGCCATGCTGACTTACACCTGAAATGATTTTTTTATTCCAGGAATAGTTTACCAGTGCTCTTGGTGTATTGCACTCTGTTACTACAAACTCAGAACCATTGCTCTGAAAATAGCCAAAACTGTTTTTCATTTTCTTAAAGTTTGAGAATCAGTTGAAATAATATTTCGCAAGCTAATTTTTATACTTTTTTTATGATGCGAGTATAGTTTCTTTGGCAGGATTGGAGGTGTACAAAAAGTACATAATACTTACAATTTCGTTCATTTTACAATTTCTTCAAACCATGAAAAACTCACAATCTAGGGTCAACAGCATCGAGCAAGAATCACAAAATGCGAACTTAAAATATGTACTAAAAAGCATCTTTCCTGTACTATTTAGGCAGGTTTAAAATCAATCTGCTATTTAATATTGGTGCAGTAATTTTTAAACCCTAAAAAGTATGAAAAGGTTAATATTCATTGCACTGATTTTTTTCTCTTTAAAAATCTATGCTTCATCGGTTATTTCTGATACATCATTCATAGCCGATTGCAGTTTATTATCTGATGACAGTCAGAATTTAGTTGCTGGAGAATTCTCTAATGTTGAAATCGTCGATAACAAATGGTCGATAAATGTTGGAGAAGCGGCAGAGGCATGGTCAATTTTTGCCACCATCGATTTTAATGGTAAAACCATTGATATTTCAGGGAATAAGTTTTTGAAAGTTAAAATCTCAACCAATGGTTTAGCCATAGATGGAGTAGCAAAACTAATATTCAGAGTGTATCAAAAGGATTCGCCCGGAAAGTATATCACTTTCTATTCAAAAGCCGAAGGACAAAGTTATTCAGAAATCTATGACATTGCTCAAGGATGGCCCGATGGCGTTGATAACACCTTTGACTTCACAAAAATTGAGAAAGTTGAAATTGCAACAGAGGTCAACCCGGGAGCAGGCACTATAACAATTGAAGAGTTAGAACTGGGGACATATTTTAATAATGTTAACACCTATACTCAATTTATAGCAGACTGCAGTGTTTTAACAAATGACAAACAGAATCTCATTGCCAGCGAGCATTCCACAGTTGAAATTCAAGATAATCACTGGTTTATTAATGTTAAAGAATCAGCTTCTGCCTGGCATGTTTTAGCCACTGTAGATTTTAACGGAAACCTGATAAATATTTCTGACAATAAATACCTAAAAGTTAAACTGCTAACAGAAGGATTGGATTTGGAAGGAACAACCAAATTAATATTCAGAGTGTATCAAAAGGACTCTCCAGGTAAATATATTGCTTCGTTTGAAAAGGCCGGTGGAACCAGTTATACCGAAGAATTTGATCTAAGTCAGGCATTTCCGGATGGAACTGATAATACGTTCGATTTTACCAAAATTAATAAAGTTGAAATTGCAACAGAAGTTGATCCGGGTGCAGGAACGATTTCAATCGAAGCGTTTGAATTGGGTACCCATATTGCCACATCAACAATTAATCAAATTAACCCGCCAGCCGTTATTGCTTACCCTAATCCTGCTAAGACTTACCTTGGTTTATCCAATATTAGCGGTAATTCCAATATTGAAATATTCAATTCCCAGGGTCAGATAGTATTCAAACAAACACTCAATTATGATTCTATACTAAATATTGAGGATTTTTCACCCGGCTTATATTTTATCCTGATAGAAAATAACCAGGTAATAAAAATTATTAAAGAATAGAAATCTAACACCATCATCGTTCAGATCAGATTTGCCAAGAGAATTAACATTAATAACAAACAACACTATAAAATATATGCGAAGTAAATTTTATTATAAACTATCCGGAGCAAGAGATAAATCTATTGTTTCAATAAGGCTGGTTTTTTTAGTCCTTATTTTAATTGGCTTAAAAACTAATTTATTTAGCCAGGAGACTTTAACTAAAACTGGAAAAAGAGAAATAACAGGCGTTATAAAAAGCATTGAAGGGCTCACTCTTCCGGGAGTTAGTATTGTTATCAAGGGCACAACTATTGGTGCAATTTCCGATAATAATGGCAAATTCACTTTGGCTATTAGCGGAAACGATTCAATTATTGTAATCAGTTCTATCGGATACCTTTCGGAGGAGATAGTTGTTGTTGATCAAACTGATTTTCAGATTACTCTAATTGAAGATATTACAGAAATTGGTGAAGTAATAGTAGTAGGATACGGAACACAGAAGAAGAAGGAAGTAACGGGGGCAGTGGCGCAGGTAAGCAATGAAATACTTTCACAATCAACTACACCCGATTTAGGTATTGCCTTGCAGGGACAGATTGCAGGCGTTACAGTTATGGCCAGTTCAGGCCAGCCTGGCTCATCTTCAAATATTCAAATACGTGGCCTTAGCTCTGTAATCGGGGCTAATGCGCCTCTTTATGTTGTTGATGGAATACCATACGAGAGAGATCCCAGGTTAAGTATAAATGAAATAGAAACCATTGACGTTTTAAAAGATGCGGCTTCTGCGGCAATATACGGAACCCGTGGTTCTGGTGGGGTAATTCTGATTACGACAAAAAAAGGTAAAGCCGGGGCAATGAAAGTTGATATGGATTTTAATTATGGAATTCAAAAGATAACATCCGGCGTACCACTAATGAATTTTGAGGAATCGTTATATACCATGCAATTGATACGGTTAAATAACGAAGGGACAGCAATGGGCCATGCCTGGACTCCTCTGGAAACCGACAGGTATATGTTTTTTAATGACAGTCGTATGATTGATGTTGTTGAGAATGACTACGCTCCAGTTCAGAATTACAGTTTAACCATGTCTGGCGGTAAGGAAGATTTGCTCTACAGCATAATTGCAAATTACACCGATCAGGAGGGACTACTTATTAATTCGGGGTACGACCGTTTTAATATTAGAACAAATATGTCATTAGAAAGAGGAAAGTGGTCTTTCAAAACCGGATTAGGTATATTAATGGATGGACAGGCTTACGAACCCTGGCAAATTTTATTGCAAACCTATAAGTATAAACCATACCAACAAGAAATTGATCCGGATATGGAAACAATTCAAAATGGCGGGATACCCGGCAGCAGCGAAACAACAAATCTAAGTGCAATGACTGCAATGCTGAAACAGACAGATGTGCGCAATGGACATAAAACCGATATGTTTTTTCAGGTTGATTATAATATTGTGAAAGATCTTACAATAGCAACCCGGATTGGAGGTAGTTATGGCAACGATAAGAGGGTCCGGATTAACCCGCTATTTAAGGCTTATGACGATGAAGGGGAATTAATACCTATGATACAACGTTCCGGAATATACAATTCAAGCAGCGAATCTTCAAATTTTATTTGGGAAAGTAACTTAAATTATGGTAAACAAATTGGCGACCATTCGATTAAACTACTCGGTGTATATTCAATGGAGAGCTATTCGTATAGTTCATTCTTTGGCGAAAAATTTGATCTTGTAAATAATGATGTTACAGTTATAAATGGTGCCACATTAGACGCTAATGCCGGCTCAGGCATCGACTGGAACCAGGATAGGACAAATTCTTTAATAGGAATGTTAGGTCGTGTACAATACGATTATCAGGAGAAATACTTATTAAGTGCCAGCATTCGCCGCGATGGGTCTTCCCGGTTTTCTGAAAAATACCGTTGGGGAATTTTCCCTTCCGTTTCTGTAGGTTGGAATATATCCGATGAAGGGTTTTGGGATGTTCTTCCAACAGCTTTTCATACATTAAAAATAAGGGCAAGTTATGGAACAACAGGTAACCAAAACTTTCTTGACTACAGCAATGCTGCAACAATCAGTTTGGGTAACGATTATGTTTTTGGGCCTGAAACGGGTGATAATATGGCTTTAGGAGCTATTCAAACTGGCTATGCAAACAAAAACGTAAAATGGGAAACAACGGTACAATCCAATGTTGGTTTTGACTTAAGCTTCTTTGAAAATAAACTAACCTTTACCGGCGACCTTTATAATTCTAATAAGGTTGATATGCTGTTTCCGTTAATATTGCCTCCTTCAACAGGTGCAGGTAGAGATGGTACTGTAATTTTGAATGTAGGGGATATGAATAATAAAGGTATTGAGTTGGCAACTAATTATCGCCATTCCGGAAGGTTTTCATGGAATGCCGGATTAACCTTTTCAAAAAACAAAAATGAAATAACAAAAATGAGTGGCTCCAATAAAATAGCCTATCTGGCAGGAGGCACTGCGGTTGATGGTATAGCAAATCCCGATAGGATTACTGTTATTCGTGAAGGTTACGAAGCAGGGGCCTTTTTCCTGGTACCTACAGACGGAGTTTTAAATACAGAAGAAGAACTTGAAGAATACAGAAAGTTGGTCCCAACCGCAAGAATTGGCGATTTAAAGTATGTAAATACTAATGGAGACGAAATAATAGATGATAACGATAGGATTTACTATGGAAGCGGGGCTCCCGAGTTTGTTATAGGTTTAAATTTTGGTTGCGATTACCGGGGATTTGATCTAAGTATGCAATGGTATGGATCGTATGGCAATAAAGTTGTAAACAGTAGTAAAACATATTCTTATATGTACGAGACCCATAAAGATCTGGTTTATCAATGGTCTCCAAATAATCCGGATTCAGAGATACCGGCGTTCAGGGGTTTTACCCATGAAAATTACAGGGGTTATTCCGATTATTGGATTGAAGATGGAAGTTTTATCCGATTGAGAAACATATCGCTCGGATATACATTACCTAAAGCTTTTGCATCCAAAATTAAAGCTGGCAAGCTGCGTGTTTATTTAACGGCACAAAACCCAATTACCATTACAAAATATACCGGTTTTGACCCAGAAGTTGGAAATGACGGTTTGCAAAGCCGTGGTATTGACAAAGGAAATTACCCTATTGGTTCTCAATATAGAATAGGGGTTCAAATTAATTTTTAATAACCTAATTACATTATAATAATGAAAGCTAGATTCTTTAAATATATATTATTGGTTTTTATTTTAATACTGAATTATTCGTGCAATGACTTTTTGGAAGAGGTAAATCCAAATGAATTATCGACCGATAATTTCTGGAAAACACTTGATGATTGCGAAACAGGTTTAATTTCGGTATATGGTACATTTAATGATATCAAACTCTTATCTATTGAGCAGGAATCACATAGAAGCGATTTAACCCACACTGCGGTTGAAGATGCTACAAATCCTTACTATAATCAAACGTTTACCGATGCTTCTGATGGGCCGAATGATAAGTGGAATGCTCTTTATACCGGGATTTTCAGGACAAATCAGGTAATTGAGGGACTTTCAAATTTGAGTAGCCAGTTAACAACAAACGAAGATATTCAACGAGCGGATATTATAATGGCACAAGCCAGGTTCTTTCGTGGCCTGTTCTATTTTTATTTACATAGTTCTTTCAATAAAGGTAGTGTGGTTATTTATAAAAATGTTCCTAAAGAAGAGTCTGATTTTTATAAACCGCTTAGCCCGGAGGAAGAAGTACAGGAATTTTTTCGTGAAGATTTGAACTTTGCTTACGAAAACCTGCCTGCCCAGTGGCAAAAAGACAAAGGAAGGGTTACAGCAGGTGCTGCAGCTTCAGTATTAGGAACAAGTTATTTGTATGATAAAAATTATGAAATAGCAGCCTTGTACTTTAAAGATGTAATTGAAAATGCAGATTATGGATATGCCCTGGCACCTCATGTTGGCGATAATTTCACAACCCGCAATGAGTTAAATTCCGAGTCTATTTTAGAGATAGTATATTCTCTGAATTATAAATCGGAGGTAAATGTCTGGTCTGATTTACAAACTGCGAATAATTTAAATTTTAGCTTTAGCAGAGTTGGAGGCTGGAGCCTGGTATATCCAAGTGCCTGGTTAATTATGGCATACAAGAACGACTCCATAGACATAAACGATCCCAGAAATTATGTGACCGATGAAAATGGAAATACCCGGTTAAGGAAATATTCTTTAAGAACATCTTATTCTATTGCACTTGTTGATGATCCCGATTTAGATTATTATGGAGCAGCTCCGGCCCAGATGGCTGAGTTTAACGAAAAGAAAAGCGCATATTACAGAAAATATACCAACTGGGACATTGTATCAAATGAGAATGACATTGTTCCGAATTTACGTTCCGGGGTTAATGTAAGGGTTATTCGTTTGGCTGATATTTATTTAATGTATGCAGAATGTTTAATAAAGGGAGGTTCTGATGAATCTGGTGTTCAGGAAGCATTAAAATATATTAACAGGGTACGCAAGCGTTCTGCTTTACAATTGTTGGGCCTGCAAAATTCAGGTGAATACCCTTCGAGTGACCACGATAATAAAACCTACAACGCAAAAATGGTTATGGATCATTTAATGTATGTTGAAAGACCGCTGGAATTATCGGTTGAGGGCCACGCTATACGTACCATTGATTTGAGGAGATGGGGAATTACCAGGCAGCGTTTTATGGATCTTTCACAGCAAATTTATCATTTGGTGGATTTTCCTTATACCAAAATTAATGGCGAATCGGATGTGCGCTGGCAATCCATACTTGTTGAAGGGGGATCCTCCAATACAACAACAAATGTTCAGGACTATATACAGGCAGCAAGTAATTATAACGAAGAGGCGCATGCTTATTGGCCTTTGCCTTCAAGAGAAATTATTGCAAATCCGGTTTTAAAATAATTCATAAAAAATAGCAAAACAATGAAATCAAATAGTTTAATAATTTTCATACTTACAATAACGGCTTTTTTTTACAGCTGTGAAAAGATGGATGAATATATACAACCAAACGTTTTTTCAGATGCTGTTGTTTATACCAGTCAGTTTCAAAATGAACAGTACAGAATAGGTATTAATGATTTTATTTCTTTTAGCGATCTGTCACAAAATGCAACATCACATACCTGGAAAATTCCTGAAGGAAGTTTTTTCATTAAAGGAGACATATCAAATAGCGATACTGATTTAGACAAATATATAATAGGTGATCAAACAGAGTCGAGTGAAAAAACAGTACATGTATTATTTAAAAAAGGGGGAATCTATCCGGTTCGCTTGTATAATACATTTAACGATTCGGTACCATTCGCAGAAAAAGTAGGGGATATATATGTACTGGATACAACTTTTATGGTAGATGTTTACGATACTATTGTTGCCCAGGCTATGATTCGCAAAGATGGAGTAGAAATACCCTTTGGAAACGATACTATTTACCTTGAAGCAGGTAGTTTTTTAGAGTTTGTTGATTTATCGACTGTTGGAAGGCCCAATAGCAGAACATGGCAGATTATTGGCGAATCAAACACAATTACCAGTACCGATTCAGTGGCAAAAATTATGTTTCGGAAGTTGGGAAATTACACTGTTTCTTTTCAATCCAGCCGTGTTGGACAAAACATGCCGGGCGATTGGGATGATTTACAAATTCCTAATCCAATTAAAGTAATTAAATCTACCCAGCCTTTTATACTGTATGGCAATATTTATGAAGAAGAGGATCAAAGCATAAAAGTTCCATTTACGGGTGAGTTTGAGCCTTTTACCAATAAAGAGGAGTTTTTTACCGTAATGGTTAATGGAGTTGAATTTCCGATATTATCGGTACAACCCGACCAAAACGATTTTTCAACATTGAGTATCATTCTAAAGGATAGGATTTACCGATCCGATTCAATTTTAATATCCTATTCCGGGGGTGAATTGATTTCAACCGACGGAAGGCCTGCCGAGTCGTTTGAAAATGTAAAGGTTGTAATGCACGATATTAATATGTTATCGGAGGCAGTCTATGGTTTTGAAGATGGAGGGGCCAGTTGGAGTTACCTGGAGGGAACTGCTGAATATGAGTTTACAACCGAAAAAGCATATAGTGGAGATTACAGTTTGAAAATAGTAGTTTCAAACAACGATAATGTAAAAGTTCAATGCGATAAAGGATTGTTTGATTTGGAGGAAGGCAAAACGTATGACATCCAATACAAAACATGGATTGATCCATCTTCTACTGGAAGTGCATTAAATGTTTGGATGTTGCCGACCTGGAATCCTCAGTTACTATTATGGATACCCGATATTGAAAAGGGCAAATGGGTAACCGTAAAACATGAATATACTGCCGGTCCGGGAAGAACCGACCAGTTTTTAATGGTTCATCCTTATGAAAATGGCACATATTATTTCGACGATTTTTATTTAAACCTGCAAGATAAAAGGCCATAAAACCGCAATCAGAGAAGAGGTTAACACCTCTTCTCTCACATAATTTAAATTGTTATGAAACATATAATAAAGCTGAATTTTATTAGTCTGTTGGTACTTTTATTGGGATGCAATAACGATACTGATCCTCCCAAGTATTCAAACGGCTGGATATCTTTAGATGACTATGGGTTTAAATCACTGGTAAATCCTGATATTAATGAAGATGTTGAAGTTAAGATATCGTTTTCAAAAGGTGGTCTTGATGATGCATTATCCCTGGTGAGTTTAAATGTCGATGATTCCTATGTGGCAAGAATCAATGAATCAGAAAATAAGAATTACAAATTATTACCGGAATCATGCTATTCATTAAATGATTTGGATATTTCATTACCCATTGGCCAACAAGCCGGATCGGGTTTTTTTAGGTACAATCCCTTTAAAATAGCAGAGCTGACATCGGTTAATAAGGAGGAATATATATTGCCGATTTCTTTAAGCTCTGCAGAAGGATTAAAGGTAAATCCGGATAAGTCTGTAATTATTTATTCATTCCGGATCGATCATTTGATTTTTGAAGAAAATTTCAACCAGGCAGATAAAATCCCGGATCATTCTAATTGGGAACTATGCCCTCGTCAGGCTGCTGATTGGAGCCGATATCTTTCCAATAGTTACGATCATGCCTATGTTGAGAACGGTAATCTGGTTTTAAAAGCTGAGGTCAGGTCAGGCAGTTATTTAACCGGTGGAATACAAAGTAAAGGAAGATTCTTTTTTCAATATGGCAGAATTGAAGTAAAAGCCAGATTTACAAAAATGGCCCAGGGGGCATGGCCTGCTATATGGATGATGCCAGAAACACCAAAATACACTGGAGGCTGGCCAAAAGGCGGCGAAATTGATATTATGGAACAGCTAAACCACGAAACAGTTATCCATCAAAGTATTCATAGTCATTATTATGATAATTTAGGTATCATCGAGCCAAAACCCAATGCTACAACTGGTTATAACTTTGGGGAATATAATATTTATGGCATTGAATGGGACAATGAACAAATTGAATTTTTAGTAAATGGAGAGGTAACTCATCGTTATAGAAACCTTCATCTTGACGATGAAACCGACAAAATGCAATGGCCATTCGATGCTCCATTCTTTATTATTCTAAATGTTTCTGTCGGAGGCCCTGGAACATGGCCTGGTCCCATAACGAATGGAGAATTACCAGCAATAATGGAAATAGACTGGGTTAGGGTATCACAAAAGCGATAATTCATTAGAATAAAAAACCTATAAAATCAAAAAGAATTTTTATGAAACACATAAGATTTAATATACTATTACTAATTCTGTTATATAATGCCTTTTGCCATAATGTTCTTAATGCTCAAACTCTTATTTGGTCTGACGAATTTAATTATAACGGTTTGCCTGATACCAATAAATGGGGAAATGAAATAGGCTATATTAGAAACAATGAATTACAATACTATACCGATAGAAAAGAAAATCAGATTGTAAGGAACGGTTGTCTGGAAATAATTGCTCTTAAAGAAGCTTATAAAGGTTATTCATATACATCTGCAAGTATAAATACATTGGGAAAAGCCAGTTGGAAATATGGCCGGATTGAAGCCCGGATGAAGTTTTCAAAGGGCCAGGGTATCTGGCCGGCGTTTTGGACACTTGGTAAAAATATTAATGAAGTCGGTTGGCCGAAATGCGGAGAAATCGACATCATGGAGCATATTAACAATGAGGAGATTACATACGGTACACTGCATTGGGCGAATGAAGAAAATCACAGCCATGTTCAAAATCAAGGATTTAGTGCTATTGATGTTACTGAATTTCATAATTATGCAATTCTCTGGAATGCAGACAGCATTGCATGGTATATCGATGACAGGCAATTTCACAAGGTAATTATTTCTGATGGGATCAACGGTACAGAGGAAATTCATAAACCACATTATATATTATTTAACCTGGCTGTCGGTGGAGATTGGCCCGGAAGCCCCGATTCAACAACCGTTTTCCCGGCAAAGCTATTTGTAGATTATGTAAGGGTGTACAGCCTTGAATAGCTTACATTTTAAAATATTGTTTATCTGAATTGTCTTTTTAGAAGGTATATTATAGAATTCCCTAACACTAATAATAACAATCTAAAAACTAACGTAGTTATGAAAACAAAGATTCAAAATCTTGCGAAAATTACTGTATTAATTTTAAGTACTGTAACCATTTTCAGCAATTGTTCAAAGGAAGACGATATCGTCGATGAGATATCCCAAAATTCAAATCATTTAAAAGCATCAGCCTGGACGCGCGTTTTTACCGATAATTTCGACAATACCGGAAGTTGGAACAATTGGGCCAGAACCCAACGTATGGACTATAATTCATCGTTATGCCAGTATGTTTCCTCCAATCCTCAGATTGCCAATTATGATTGGCGCAACGTTTTGGTTCTCACCGCCACTAAAAACGGAAATATCTGGAACTCCGGTCATGTAAAATCTTACTTCAGCTTTAAACCTGCTAGAAACGAAGAATATCGGGTATCTGCACAAATTAAACTAATAGCCATGAATGGAAATACATGGACAAGCTTTTCAAGCACTTATGGTGTTTGGCCTGCATTCTGGACTGTTCAGGAAAGCTGGTGGCCTGTAAACGGTGAAATCGATATTATGGAAGGCTACTCTTATGGAGGCAGCACAAAGTTTGCCAGTAATCTTTTCTTTGGAAATACTTCTGGACAAAATACCCTGGGGAACAGCTGCGAAAGAACCTATGGTGTGAGCGATGGCTGGCACATGTATGATGAATACTGGAAAAACGAAAATGGTTGGGTTACTGTAACTATCCAACTCGATGGTTATACTGTAGCCACTTATACCAATAACGTAAACGGTAACCTCAGGCTGGAAAGCTTCGGGCCACATAATATTATATTGAATTTATGTGTTGGTTGTACTTCGTGGAATGCTTTTGACAACAGCCGTATTAATGTTTTTAGCAAAACAATGATGTGGGTCGATTATGTGACAGTGGATAAAAGAACATTATAACCAGAATATATCATTTATAAAAGTAGTATTCATGTTGAGTTTCTTTTAGTTAGTTGTGAGTTGGTAATAGTGAATGACCGTAGAAAATTTTCTGCGGTCATATTGTTTTAAATTCTGAGAATTTATTTTAAACAGATATTTTGTTTTATTCAATAACCCCGGGCTTAAGCCCGGGGTAATAGATGCCTCACTGATTAAAGGCTTCAGCCCAACTGTCGAAATTTTTATCATATAGCAGTGATTTAATTATTGTAAAAGCAAATAAAAAAATCAATTTGTAAGGTTTTATATTAACTTTTAGGACTTTAGGTTACTATTTGATATTTTGATACAAATGAATTATTCGATTTCTTTAATTAAATTAGGGTTTAGGTTTTTTATTGCTTATTAAATGAAACGTCCATGAAATAAAAGAGGCAGATGAGACAAGGTTATATTAAAGAAATATTGGCCTTAACAGTATTGCTGATAATTATCTCCACCAGGTTATCGGCAATAGATGTTATATTTAATACGATTTCTACAAATAATGGCTTGTCAAATTTTTCAGCACTAACCGTTTACGAGGACGAACGAGGTTTAATTTGGATTGGTACACGTGATGGATTAAACTTATATAACGGAAATTATGTTGAAGTATTCAAAGCTGAAAAAGGCAATAAAAATAGCTTGATAAATAATTATGTAAAAGATATTATCGGCAATAACGATGGTAAAATATTTATTAGGTGTACCGAAGGCATATCGGAGTATAATTATAAGCTGAATAAATTTACAACCCTTTATTACGGCGATGTTTCATCCATCTATTTTGATAAAAATCTTTTTTTGACATTCAATAACATAATATCAGTTTATTCCGAGGACACAAAATCGTTTAATAAATTCTATGAGTTGCCCGATAAAAATGCTAAAATTTCATGTTTATTTAAAAGCGGCAACACCCTTTGGATTGGAACTCATAACCAGGGATTGTATTTACTGGAAGCGAACAGATTTTTTCATAAATTACCTAAAGGCGATATCAATAGTATTTTTCAGGATTCGAAAGGTCAGTTTTGGGTAGCAAGTGCAGATTTAGGTTTATTCAGAATAAACCAAAATGAAATCTCCAACTTTAAAAATAATTCAACAAATACCAATTCTATTTGCTCCAACTTTGTTCGAAGCTGTACCGAAGACAATAACGGAAATATCTGGATAGGGACATTCAATGGATTATGCCGTTTTAATCAATCTACCAATACATTTACCTCTTTTTTTGAGGATAAGTCATCCGGAGGCCTCTCAAGTTCTTCCATTTGGGGTATCATTAAAGATAAACAAGGCAACATTTGGTGTGGCACCTATTATGGTGGCGTAAATTATTTTAATCCCGAATATCAGATTTATACTCAATACGGGCCCTCCGAAACAGAAGGTGCTGGCTTAAGTATTTCTATTGTGGGTAAAATGACAGAAGATAAATTTGGAAACTTGTGGATATGTACCGACGGAGGCGGGTTAAATATCTATAACCCAAAATTGAATACATACAGATGGTACAAAAAAAGCAATTCCCCAAAAAATAGCATTTCACACAATAATGTTACAACTCTGTATTACGATTCTGTTCAAGAGATCATGTGGATTGGTACTCACCTGGGAGGATTAAATAAATTCGATATAAAATCTGAAGTTTTTACCCATTATTTCTTTATCGCTGAGGATTCGGCTACCTTATCCTCAAATATTATTTATGACATTTTACCATTTAACGATGAGTTGATTGTTGCCACCCAAAATGGAGTATTCTTATTTAACCGCGAAAATGGAAAAAGTGAGCGTTTGTTTAAAAGTAATAATGACAACCATAAAATAAATGTGGTTGTAGATATATTCCTTGATCAAAAAGGAATTCTCTGGATGTCGGTTGATAAAGGTATTGCCTCCTATAATTTTGACAATCGTGAATTGAAATTTTACAAGCAAGTTGATGGTTGTACAAATTGCTTAAGTAGCAATAGCGTTAACACCATATTTGAAGATAGTAAACATAACCTTTGGTTTGGCACCTTGGGCGGTGGACTGGACCGATACAGATATGAAACGGATGACTTTGAGAATTTTGACATGAAATCAAATAACCTGCCGGGTAATTCAATCTATTGCATTAGTGAATTTAATAATGGTGAGTTAATACTATTGACTGATAACGGGTTGGCAAGCTTTAATATTAAAACACAAAGTTCGAAAAACTATAAACTTGATATTAACTCACCGTTGAGAGGAATAAATGAAAATGCATTTTATTTAAAAAGTAATGGAGAAATATTTATTGGTGGTGTCGAAGGAATGGTATCTTTCAATTTAAAAGATCTGGAATTCCCCAGAAAGCCTTATGAAATTCTTCTGCACAAATTGTATGTTAACGGCTCAGAAGTAACTGTTGGTGATAAAAACAGCATTCTCTCAAAAGCGTTAAACTATACTTCAAAAATCGTTTTAAACAGCAAACAACATGTATTTAGCATTGAATACGCTCTTTCAAATTATATGCCTTCTAAGACCCCCGAAATAATTTACAAACTTGAAGGATTTTCTGACAATTGGACTGAAGCAAGGGAAAACCAGAGTATAACCTATACGAATTTAAATCCGGGAACATATAAATTGCATATTAAAGCAAAAGAAAGAATTGGAGATTATTTACCAGAGCGAACTATTGATATAAAGGTTTTGCCACCCTTTTATAAAACCAAACTTGCCTATTTAATTTATATACTGATTCTTGCTTCTATCATATATTACCTGCTCTATTTAAATAACAAAAGAATTAAACTGCAAGAATCTTTAAAATACGAAGAAAAGCATATTCGCGATTTAGAAGAACTTAATGAAACTAAATTGCGCTTTTTCACCGATATTTCTCATGAGTTTCGAACTCCGCTTTCGCTTATTATAGGACAGATTGAAACGGTTTTACAACAGCAAAACATTGCCCCTTTTATTTATAAAAAGATTCTGATTGTATATAAAAGTAGTTTGCAAATGAAAGATCTCATTTCTGAGCTGCTTGATTTTCGCAAACAAATTAAGGGACACATGAAAATCCAAGTATCGGAGCACGATATGGTAGAGTTTTTAAGTGAGAATTACCTGTTGTTTTTAGAATATGCATCGAAAAAGAAATTAAACTTTACATTTAATAAAGAAGCAGAACAAATAAGAGTTTGGTATGATCATAACCAAATGCAAAAGGTTATAAATAATTTACTGTCTAATGCATTCAATTACAGTAAGGAAGGAGGGACGATTATATTATCAATAGCGCACGATGATAAGTATGTTAAAGTTCAGGTGAATGATAACGGGGTAGGTATTCCACCGGAAGATTTAGATCGTATTTTTGATCGTTTTTATCAGGTTAATAAAGACCCAAAGCGTGCAGCCTTTGGAACAGGTATTGGTTTGGCTCTAACTAAAGGTATTATAGAACTTCATCATGGAAATATTGCCGTGGAAAGCAACCCTGAAAAAGGTACAACTTTTACCATAATATTGCCGCTGGGCAATTCTCATTTCAGCAAGAATGATTTTAGCAATACAGAAGAATTATCTGAAAAAGCTGAATATCCAATTGAAGCTGAGGCGATGAATGATTCTGTTTTAAATACTCAAGCTGAATATCCCCAAACAAAAAGTGCCGCTAAAATATTAATTGTTGAAGATAACGATTCGGTTCGGGAAATGTTAGTTTCTTTATTTAAACCATATTATTCAGTTATTACAGCATGTAACGGCGAAGAGGCACATGATTTAGTTGTTAAAGAATTTCCGGAAATAGTTCTTAGCGATGTGTTAATGCCCAAAATGTCCGGGACAGAATTGTGTAAGCACATTAAAAGAGATCCGGTTACTTGTCATATACCGGTAGTATTATTAACAGCAAGGGCAGCTATTGAGCATAATTTAGAGGGTTTGCGTATCGGTGCAGATGATTATATAACTAAGCCTTTTAATACAAGTATTCTTGTTTCGCGGTGCAACAACTTGGTTAACAGTAGAAAAATGCTTCAGGAGAAGTTTAGTAAACAGCCACAGGTTAACCATCAAATGTTGGCTACAAACGAATTTGATAAGGTTCTGTTAGATAAAATAATGAAGATTGTTGATTTGCATTTAGGCGATCCCGGGTTTAAAATTGAGAACTTTTCTAATGAAATGGGTATGTCGCGAACCAATTTATTCACAAAAATTAAAGCCGTAACGGGTCAAACGCCTATTGATTTTATTAATACAATCCGCCTTAAAAGAGCAGCAATTATGCTAAAAAACAATCCGGAATTAAATGTTACCGAAATATCAGAAACTTTAGGCTTTAGTTCAGCAAGGTATTTTAGCCGTTGTTTTAAAAATAAATTCTCAACCAGTCCAATGAGTTATAGAACAGACAGGTCAAGTTAATCTATACAAGATTTAAAATCCCGATAAAGATACTATCAGCCACCATCCAGTTATTGTCTATTGTATTGATGAAAGGTTTTATTAACCAGGGTTCGGTATAAAAGGAGATTATTGATTTGTTTAATGATTTTAAAATCACGATGGAAAAAAAATTTCCGAATCCATCACTTAAAATTTATCCGGCATTTTTTAAAACATACAATAAGCGGCATTTTACTAAAAACAGCGGATTTCAATTCCTGTCCAAATGTTTAAAAACAATTCAGCACGCTTAAATCAACATCACCGAAATATCCAAACTTCGCCAATGCTATGCTGAACAAATAAAGCACGCCATTGGGGGCGCTGTTATAATTTCTTAAAATCCACCCTGCCAGCTGGTTTCAGTTGGTTTTTAAAGGTTTTTGGCTAACGCCTCTTTCAACAAAAAAATAAAGTTTTCAACAAAAGTGGTAAAATATGGGTCAAAGTGGATCAATGTGGGAAGAAATTTCATATTTTTACCCCAATTATACCCTGACCAAATGATAAACTTTGTTGGTGACCATACCTGTAAACTTGATGCGAAAGGCCGTGTGATGCTTCCATCGGGCTTTTTAAAGCAAATGAGCGGGGGTGTGCCGGCAAAATTCATTGTAAAAAAAGATGTGTTTGAAAGCTGCCTTGTACTGTATCCTTCCGATGAGTGGGACAGGCAGGTTGCCCTTCTGAAGAAAAAGCTTAATCCCTACAAAAAAGAACACAACACATTTTTACGGGTATTTTATAAGGGAGTGGCCGAAGTTGAGCCCGATGCCAATAACCGCATTTTGTTGCCCAAAAGGCTGCTCGACGAAATTGAGGCCGATAAGGATATTGTACTTGCCGGCCAGTCTGGCAAAATTGAAATATGGGCAAAAGCCAGGTACGATAAAGTTGAGCTTGCCGATGACGAATTTGCTGCACTGGCCGAAAAACTTTTAGATGGATTAACAGACGAAGCTATAGAATGACAGATTATCACCAACCGGTAATGTTGCACGAAAGTGTTGACGGGCTTAATGTAAAGCCGGGAGGGGTTTATGTCGATGCAACTTTCGGTGGCGGCGGCCATTCTGGCGAAATACTTAAGCGCCTCGGAAACGGCAGGCTTCTTGCCTTTGATCAGGATAAGGACGTTTTGGAAAACCTGCCCGACGATGAACGGATACTTTTTGCCCAACACAATTTCAGGTTCTTAAGAAATTTTTTGCGGTACTATGGCATCGAAAAAATTGACGGACTACTTGCCGATCTGGGGGTTTCGTCGCATCATTTCGATACTGTCCACAGAGGGTTTTCGTTCCGTTTCGATGCCCCTGTGGATATGCGCATGAACCAGCAATCTGGTTTTTCGGCACGTGAACTTCTGAACACATATTCAGAAGAAGAACTTGCAAGGGTTTTCTTTGAATATGGCGAACTCCGCAATTCCAGGCAAATAGCCCGGCAAATTGTTAAATACCGCGAACACGAAACTATTGCCAATACCCGAAACCTTATTGAAGCGGTATCGGCCAAATTGCCACGGCAGGCCGAAAACCAGTTTCTTGCTAAGTTATACCAGGCAATACGTATCGAGGTGAACCACGAAATCGATTACCTGAAAGAATTGCTCGAACAAGCCCTTGAGTTTTTGAATCCCGGTGGCAGGCTTGTAGTAATAAGCTACCATTCGCTTGAGGACAGGTTGGTGAAAAACTTTATCAGAAACGGAACTTTTAACGAAGAAACCGAACCCGATTTGTACGGAACAAAAAACAAGGTTTTCAGGCAGGTAAACAAAAAAGTAATTGTGCCTTGCAACGAAGAAATAAGGACCAATAACCGTGCGCGAAGCGCAAAGCTCAGAATAGCTGAAAAAATTTAAAGAATGCTGGGGAGAAAAAAAGAAAAAATTGAGTTTGTTGACTCCAGGGTTGAACGCGACGAGATAAAAAATTTCTCGCTTAAAACACTACTCGACGGGAGTTTGTTGTCGGGGGCAATTTTTGCCCGGCAATTGAACTATATTTTTTTCCTGGTTTTTCTTGCGGTGCTGTACATCGGCAACAGGCTTCAGGCCGAAAAGGTGGTACGCAGGCTGATATCGGTACAGGAAGAGGTGGCGAATATGCGCTCGGAACAAATTACAACCGCTTCGGAGTTAATGAACCTGAGCAAGCCTTCGACACTCGAAAATATGGTTGAACAGCGCGGACTGGGGTTGAAACAGCCTGTAGAACCGCCCTATAAAATAGTAACCGGAAAATAGCATGTCGATAAAAAAAGACATAGTATGGAGGGTTGGCCTGGTTTACCTGGTTGTGTTCCTTTTTGCCGTGTTAATTGCTTCGAAAGTAGTTTTCCTTAAGTTCGTTGACGATAAGAAATGGAAAGAAATTGCCCAGGAAGTCAGGATAAGAAATTTTAAGGTTTCACCTGCCAGGGGCGATATTTATGCTTCCGATTTACGGCTACTGGCCAGCTCGGTGCCTTACTACGAAGTCAGGCTCGATATGCGAACAGAATTTGTTACCGAAAAAATTTTCCGCGATAATATCGACTCACTTTCGCATTGCCTATCGGTTCTTTTTCGCGATAAACCGCAAGCCATGTACAAGCGCGAGCTCATAAATGCCCGGCGCGCCGGCGACCGCTATTTCTTACTGAAAGACAATGTAAATTACCTGCAGCTTAAAAAGCTTAAAACATTCCCGATTTTCAGGCTGGGCCGTAACAAAGGTGGGATAATATTTGTTCCGCGCACCATGCGGGTGAGGCCGCATGAAGACTTAGCCCGCCGTACCATTGGCTTTGTTACCGACAGCAAAACCGATAACGATGTAGGGCTCGAAGGAGGCTTTAATAAATACCTGGGGGGCACAGAGGGGTACCAAAAAATGCAGAAATTGTCGGGTGGTGCATGGATGCCCGTAAGCGACGACAACCAGGTAGATCCAAAAGATGGCAGCAGTATTGTTACCACTATCGATATCGACCTTCAGGATGTTGCCCATAAAGCACTGCTTGAACAATTAAGGCTGCATGGGGCACAGTATGGCACTGCGGTTTTAATGGAGGTTGCCTCGGGCGATATTAAGGCAATGGTTAACCTGAGCAGGACAGGAAACGATTATCGCGAGATTTATAATTACGCCGTAGGTGCTAGTACCGAGCCGGGTTCAACTTTTAAGGTGCCAGCTATTATGATAGCCCTCGAAGATGGGGCTTACGATTTAAACGATACTGTGGATACCGAAAACGGAAAATATGCCCCAAGCCACGATTTTACTATCAGGGACGAAAGTTCAGAGCACGGCGGTTATGGAAAAATTTCAGTGCAGCAGGTTATCGAAAAATCGTCGAATGTGGGCATGGCAAAACTAATTAACAATGCTTATAAACGCGACCCGAAAAAATTTGTTGACCATTTACATAAAATGTCGCTAAAAGAGCCTTTAAATATTGCCATACCCGGGGAAGGCCTGCCCAGGTTAAACTATCCGGGCGACCCGCTTTGGTCTGGGGTTTCGCTTCCGCAAATGGCCTACGGTTACGAGGTTACGCTTACGCCTTTGCATATCCTTGCTTTTTATAATGCTATTGCCAATGGGGGCAAAATGGTAAAACCACGTTTTGTAAAGGAAATAAGGAACAAAGGAAAAATTGAACAATCGTTCCCTGTCGAAATTATAAACCCGTCGATATGTTCCAGGTCAACACTCAAAAAGGTTCATAAAATGCTTGAAGGGGTTGTTGAAAGAGGTACTGCTGTTAATCTTAAGGCATCGCATTTCCAGATTGCCGGAAAAACCGGCACAACCCAGATTTTTAACGAAAGATATGGGTATAAAGGCGCCGGGATTATTAGTTACCAGGCTTCGTTTGTAGGGTATTTCCCCTCGGCCAGGCCTAAGTATTCATGTATTGTGGTTATTAATGCCCCTTCAAAGAATGTTTACTATGGCAACCAGGTCGCAGGCCCGGTTTTTCTCGAAATCGCCAATAAGGTTTACGCTACCAGCCTTGAGTTGCAGCCGGCTGTAAACAATGGCAAAAACCATCATGTTGAAATACCCTATTCAAAAAACGGATTGTCAGCAGAAACCCGGAAAGCCCTTCGCGAATTGGGCATTAAAACTGTTGTTGGCGACAATATTGGCGACTGGGTAACTACACAACGCGATGGCGATAAGGTTGTTTTAGGCAATAAAAAAATAATTGGGCACCTTATGCCCGATGTAGTGAGCATGGGGCTAAAAGATGCTTTGTACTTAATTGAAAACCTTGGGCTTAATGTTCAGGTTAAAGGCAGGGGAAGTGTACGGCACCAGTCGGTTCCACCCGGCACCCGCATTACAAATGGACAAACAGTAGTACTTGAAATGAGTTTTACCGAAGGATAATGGCACATTTGAATAAAATAATTGAAGGCCTTGATGTTAAGGTAACCGGCAACGAAAATGTCGATATTAAACGGTTGGTATTCGATTCGCGCATAGCCCGCAGCGGCGACTTGTTTGTTGCACAGAAGGGCTGGAGCGGCGATGGGCACCAGTATATCCCACAAGTTATTGCAGCGGGTGTAAACTGCATCCTTTGCGAAAACCTTCCAGCCGACCTGCAGGCGGGAGTTACCTATATACAATCCAACGATACACATCGCGATTTGGGTTTGGCAGCGTCGAATTTTTACGGCAGGCCTTCGTCGAATTTTAAATTGATAGGCGTAACCGGCACAAACGGTAAAACCTCAATTGCAACCCTTTTGTACCGCATGTTCACAAACCTGGGGCATAAGGCCGGCTTGCTTTCGACCGTGTGCAACTATGTGGGGGCAAAAAAAGTTGAATCGACCCACACAACCCCCGATGCTGTTAGCCTTAATGCATTATTGGCTGAAATGGCCGGTGCCGGTTGCAGTTATGTTTTTATGGAAGTTAGTTCGCATGCTGTCGATCAAAAACGTATTGCCGGACTGGAATTCGATGGAGGCATATTTACCAACATAACACATGATCACCTCGATTACCATAAAACTTTCGACGCTTATATAAAAGCAAAAAAAAGTTTTTTCGATGGTTTGCCATCGTCGGCTTTTGCCCTTGTGAACCTCGACGATAAACGCGCATCTGTTATGGTGCAGAATACAACAGCATCAAAAAATTCTTATGCCTTGCATTCTATTGCCGATTTTAAAGGAAAAGTTATTGAAAGCCATTTCGATGGCACCCTTATGCAAATTAATTCCAAAGAAGTATGGATAAAGCTTATCGGGCAGTTCAATGCCAGTAACCTGCTGGCTGTTTTCAGTACAGCATGTTTGCTGAAACAAGAACCTGATGAAGTCCTGAAACAACTGAGTATGCTCGAAACAGTCGATGGCCGCTTCGAATATGTACGCTCACAAAATGGGATAACGGCTGTTGTCGATTATGCACATACCCCCGATGCACTAAAAAATGTTATCGACACCATTAACCAGATACGCCAGGGAGGAGCACAACTAATTACTGTGGTTGGGGCTGGCGGCAACCGCGACAAGACCAAAAGGCCCGAAATGGCCCGAATTTCTGCAAACGGCAGCGATAAACTAATTCTGACATCCGATAACCCCAGGTTCGAAGAACCGCAGGATATACTTAACGATATGCTGGCCGGCGTTGGCCCCCACCTGATGAAAAAGGTGCTTTCAATTGTCGATAGGCGCGAAGCAATCCGTACAGCTGTTATGATGGCTTCGCCAGGCGATACTATACTTATTGCCGGAAAAGGCCACGAAACCTATCAGGATGTGAAAGGGCAGAAAAGCCATTTCAGCGACAAAGAGGTGGTAGCAGAAATATTTATGTTAAACCAGGTTAACCCTCAATAATATGTTATATCATCTGTTCGACTATTTAAACCAATTCGATTTTCCAGGGGCAGGGGTATTCCAGTATATATCCTTCAGGGCCTCAATGGCAGTTATTGCTTCGTTAACAATTTCCCTGGTTTTCGGAAAAAAAATTATTTATCTCCTTCAGCGTAAACAAATTGGCGAAACTGTTCGCGACCTGGGGCTCGAGGGGCAAATGCAAAAAAAAGGCACTCCTACCATGGGGGGCATAATTATTCTTTCATCATTGCTCATACCTGTTTTGCTTTTTTGCGATTTGACCAATATTTATGTGCTGCTAATGTTGCTTACTACAGTGTGGCTTGGCATAGTTGGTTTTATCGACGATTACATTAAGGTTTTTAAGAAGAACAAACAAGGCTTGCGCGGTAAGTTTAAAATTTTGGGGCAGATTGCCCTGGGATCTATTGTTGGGCTTACTATGTTTTTCCATAGCGATATTGTTGTAAGGGAAAAAATTGTGCTGGAGAGCGGGCAGTATGCCACACAAATTGTTGAGAATGACGAAGGACTTGATACCAGGGTAAACCTTACCCGCGATGTAAAATCGACCAAAGTAAATGTGCCATTCTTTAAAAATAACGAGTTCGATTATAAAAGCATTATCGGCTTTTTGGGCAACAATGCTGTAAAATTTACCTGGCTTGCTTTTGTAATAGCTGTTATTCTTATTATAACATTCGTGTCGAACGGGGCAAACCTTACCGATGGTTTGGATGGCCTTGCTGCCGGGAGTTCTGCCATAATCGGGACTACCCTGGGCATTTTGGCTTATGTATCGGGCAATACTATTATTGCCGATTATTTAAATATTATGTATATCCCAAATTCAGGCGAGCTGGTTGTTTTTATAAGTGCCTTTATTGGTGCCATGGTGGGTTTTATGTGGTATAACTCTTACCCGGCGCAGGTTTTTATGGGCGATACAGGCAGCCTGTCAATTGGCGGCATTATTGCTGTTTTTGCCATTCTTATTCGAAAAGAACTATTAATTCCTATTCTATGTGGGGTTTTTGTTGTGGAAACCCTTTCGGTTGTAATTCAGGTGAGCTGGTTTAAAATAACCAAACGCAAATATGGCGAGGGCCGAAGGGTGTTCCTTATGTCGCCCCTGCACCACCATTTTCAGAAAAAAGGATATCCCGAGCCGAAAATTGTCACCCGTTTCTGGATTGTCGGGATTTTACTTGCAGTAATAACATTTGTAACACTCAAAATAAGGTAGTCTATGGATAAACGTATTGTCATTCTCGGGGCCGGCGAAAGCGGAACAGGTGCTGCTGTGCTGGCTAAAACCAAAGGATTCGAGGTTTTTGTAACGGATCTGGGTAAAATAAAACCTGCCTATAAAGAAATTTTGTTCAATTACGAAATCGACTGGGAAGAGGAGCAACATACCGAGCGCCTTATACTTAGTGCCGATGAAGTAATTAAAAGCCCGGGCATCTCCGATAAGGCCGAAATAATTCAACTTATACAAAAGAAAAAAATACCTGTAATATCTGAGATAGAGTTTGCCGGCAGGTACACCACAGCAAAAAAAATATGTATAACTGGCAGTAACGGTAAAACAACTACAACCTCGTTGTTGCACCACATGTTGCGCCGGGCTGGCCTCAACTGCGGCCTTGCCGGTAACGTGGGGAAAAGCTTCGCCATGCAGGTGGCAACAAAAACATACGACTACTATGTAATTGAGCTTAGCAGTTTCCAACTCGATGGAATGTTCGAGTTTAAACCCGACATTTCAATTTTGCTCAACATTACCCCCGATCATCTCGACAGGTATGGATATAATATGCAGAATTATGTCGATTCAAAATTCCGCATAACACAAAACCTTTCTGAAGACGACTACTTTATCTACTGTTCCGACGATGAAATAACAATAGCTGAACTCGAAAAAATTGTGCTGCGTGCCAAACAACTCGAATTCTCGCAGGAGAAAAAAGTTAAACAGGGGGCACATGTCGAAAATGGCAATATGGTTATTAAAGTCAATAACGACGAAATGTCGGTGCCATTGTCGGAGCTTTCGCTTAAAGGCAAGCACAATACTTATAACTCCATGGCGGCCAGCATTGCATCGCGGGTACTCGATATTAAGAAGGAAATTATACGGGAGTGCTTACAGGATTTTGCCGGTGTTGAACACCGCCTTGAACGTTTTATTAAAGTACATGGAATTGAATTTATTAACGACTCAAAGGCCACTAATGTAAATTCTACCTGGTACGCCCTGGAATGTATGACCGCACCCACGATATGGATTGTTGGCGGTGTTGATAAGGGAAACGACTATGCCAGCCTGGAGCCCCTGGTAAAAGAAAAGGTTAAGGCCATTGTTTGCCTGGGTGTCGATAATTCTAAAATTCATTCTGCTTTTAAGGGTATTGTCGATATTATCGATGATGCTTCATCTATGAAGGAAGCTGTAATGAAAGCTTATAAACATGGCGTAAAAGACGATGTTGTGCTTCTTTCTCCCTGTTGTGCAAGCTTCGATTTGTTTAAGAATTACGAAGATCGTGGTACCCAGTTTAAAGAATGTGTGAGGGAGCTTTAATTTGAATTATGAATTGTGAATTGTGAATGGTGAATCAATGTCGTTTAGTTAACAAGATTTTCCCACGCACACCCTTTAAATTCCCTAAAGGGAACAGCGGGTTTGGTTTTCCCCTTTAGGGGATTATGGGGTGATTGATAGGGTTTCATCTATTGCTTTTTTTTATTAACTAAACGGCCTTTAAAATTTGAATTGTGAAGGATGAATATGCCTACTTCCATCATAAATTAAAAAAATATTAACTATCGTGCCCGAAAGGTTGAAGAAATATTTAAAAGGCGATCCGGTACTATGGGGAGTGGTTATTGCCCTTATGGTATTTTCAATGCTGGCTGTTTTTAGTTCAACTAAAACACTTGCTTACCAATATAGGGGAGGGAATTCTCTTTATTATTGGTTCCGGCATGCTTTCTTTTTATTTTTTGGTTTTATTACCATATATTTTGTTCACCGCATTCATTATCGGTATTTTTCTAAGCTATCGCAGCTTTTATTGTATTTGTCGGTACCACTGCTTGCTGTTACACTGCTTTTTGGGGCAACAATAAACCAGGCCTCGAGGTGGCTGGAAGTTCCAGGGCTGGGTGTTACGTTTCAGACTTCCGACCTTGCCAAGGTGGTGCTAATAATGTTCCTTGCCCGTATGCTTTCGCTCAGGCAGGAAACCATTAAAACATACCGGCAGGGTTTTTTGCCACTGGTAGTGCCTGTTTTGGTGGTGTGTTCGCTTATTATGCCGGCAAACCTCTCTACAGCAGTTATTTTGTTTGTTGTTTCACTGGTATTGATGTTCATCGGCAGGGTAAGGTTTGTTTATATTCTGGGGCTTTCGGGTTTGTCGGCCGGTATTGTTGTAGTATTGGTGCTTTTTGCCCTTAACTCCGATTGGGAAGGCCGATGGGGCACATGGAGGAACAGGGTAGTAAATTTTATTGAAACCGACGATGTCGGCGATGAAAATTACCAGGCCGATCAGTCGAAAATTGCCATTGTAACCGGGGGGTTCTTTGGAAAGGGGCCGGGGAACAGCATGCAACGCGACTTTCTGCCGCATCCTTATTCCGATTTTATTTTTGCTATTATTCTCGAAGAATACGGTTTCTGGGGTGGCATGCTGGTTATATTTCTTTACCTATACCTGCTTTACAGGGCAGGGGTAATTGTAGGGCAGAGTACCCGAACTTTTCAGGCATTTCTGGCTTTCGGGCTTGCCCTTATGCTGGTAATGCAGGCCCTGGTAAACATGGCAGTGGCAGTGGGGCTCGTACCGGTTACCGGTCAGCCTTTGCCCTTGATATCAATGGGGGGCACTTCGATGCTCTTTACTGCAGCAGCCTTTGGCATGATACTAAGTGTTAGCCGCTGTATCGACGAGGATAAAAAACTTAAAGCTCAAACTGTTACCGAAACTACCGATGAAAAACAATAAAAATATAAGGGCAATAATAAGTGGCGGCGGCACCGGGGGGCATATTTTCCCGGCATTGGCAATTGCCGATGAAATAAAAAGACGCTTGCCCGACGCCGAAATTCTTTTTGCCGGGGCAAATAACCGGATGGAAATGGAGCGCGTGCCTGCAGCTGGCTATAAAATTGTCGGCCTGCCTGTCAGGGGGCTTATCAGAAGATTCACGCTTGAAAATATAAGGGTATTGTTAGATTTTCTGAAAAGCCAAAAAATGGCACGTAAAATAGTAAGAGATTTTAAACCCGATGTGGCAGTCGGCGTTGGCGGTTATGCTTCGGCGCCTGTACTAAGGGCAGCTTCGCGAATGGGAGTGCCCTGTCTTTTACAGGAGCAAAACTCGTATGCAGGGCTTACCAATAAAATGCTGGCAAAGAAAGTGTCGAAAATTTGTGTGGCATACAACAATATGGAACGCTATTTCCCTGCCGGAAAAATTGTCAACCTTGGAAACCCCGTGCGCAAAATTGAAATATCGCCCGAATTACATGCCGAAGCAAGAAGGCATTTCGGGATAAAAAGTGAAAACCCGGTATTGTTTGTAATGGGGGGCAGCCTGGGGGCACGTACCATTAACAGGGCTGTACTGTCAAAAATTGAAAAAGTTGCCCATGCCGGTATTGAGCTGCTATGGCAAACAGGCAAATATTATTATAACGATATTCTTGAACAACTTGAGGGAAAGGTGCCTGAAAATGTGCATGTGCTCGATTTTGTTTCGCGCATGGACCTGGCCTATAACCTTTCCGACCTCATTATTAGCAGGGCAGGCGCCCTCAGCCTCTCTGAAATCTGTGTTGTTGGCAAACCTTCGGTTTTGGTGCCTTCACCAAACGTTGCCGAAGACCACCAGGCAAAAAATGCCCTGGCCTTGTCAAATGCAGGTGCGGCTGTTACTATTAACGATTCCGATGCTGGCAATCGTTTAATTGATGAAGCGCTTACTTTATTGGCCGATAAAATTAAACTGAAAACCCTGGGCGAAAACGCGCAGAAACTGGCAAAACCCAATGCAACTGAGCATATTGTCGATGAAATTTTTAAACTTATTAGCTGAGAATGGACTTTGAAAAAATACATAGAGTTTATTTCCTGGGTATTGGCGGCATAGGCATGAGCGCCCTGGCACGTTACTTCAAGGCTAATGGAAAAGCTGTTGCAGGCTACGATAAAACTTCAACCGCGCTAACCGATAGCCTGGCCGAACAGGGAATTGATGTGCATTTTACCGATTCGGTTGATAGCATCCCATCGCAATATTTATCGAAAACGGGTACATTAATTGTTCTTACTCCCGCTGTTCCCGACGATCATAAGGAGTACCTGTATTTTAAAAACAAGGGGTTCGATATTTTAAAGCGTGCCCAGGTTTTGGGGCTAATATTCAATGCTTTTAAAGGAGTAGCTGTTGCCGGTACACATGGCAAAACTTCAACAACTACTTTTACATCGTACCTTCTAAAGGAGTGCGGTATCGATTGTAGTGCGTTTCTTGGGGGCATATCGAAAAATTATGGCACTAACCTTTTGCTTGGGAAATCGGATGTTGTTGTTGCTGAAGCCGATGAGTTCGATCGTTCGTTTTTGCAATTGCACCCCTTTGTTTCGCTCGTTACAACGGTCGATGCTGATCACCTCGATATTTATCGCAATATTTCCGAAATTAACGATGCTTTTCAGGGCTTTCTGTCGCAAACGGCAACCGGAGGCACTGTTATTTTAAAAAAAGGGGTCGATTTAAAAGTGCCCCCAAACTGTAATACATTTAGCTATTCGCTCGATAATGCCGAAAGCGATTTTTATGCTTCTGATATTCGTATTGCCGACGAGAAATATGTTTTCTCCTTTAATACACCTTCAGGGGTTGTTCCCGACATGTTGCTTTCTATTCCCGGAAAAACCAATATTGAAAACGCTGTTGCAGCCATGTCGGTATGCTATGTCCTGGGCATTTCCCCCGAAAGGTTAAAAGATGCCCTTCCAGGTTTAAAAGGGGTTGTGCGAAGGTTCGATATACAATATCAGGATGATAAATGTGTTTATATCGACGATTATGCCCATCATCCGCGCGAACTCGATGCCATAATTGGTTCGCTGCGCGATTTGTACAAAGGACGTAAAATAACCGGTATCTTTCAGCCCCATTTATATTCACGAACACGCGATTTTGCACAGGAATTTGCCAAAAGCCTCTCGGCGCTCGATGAGCTGGTACTTCTTGATATTTACCCGGCAAGGGAGAAACCAATTCCTGGTGTATCTTCCGATATGCTTTTCAATATGGTTTCTGTTCAGCAAAAGCACCTTTGTTCAAAAATAAACTTGTTAAATACGCTAAAAGGTTTAAATATTGAGGTGTTGCTTACCGCCGGGGCAGGCGATATCGATCAAATAGTTGGGCCGGTAAAACAATTTTTAACTGAACGTGAAAAAGGTTAAATATATAGTGCTTTGGGGTATGGTTGTAATATACCTTTTTGTTGTTTCGGGATTTATTTCCATACAGCAACATAATACCCTTTGCCATACTGTAAATGTGGTGGTTGCCGACAGCCTTGCCCGTCGGTTTGTTAAACCAACCGATATTGTTGATATGCTTAATAAAAACAAACAGGTATGCCTTGGGTACCAGGTTCAGAAAATAAATACCGACGAAATAGAGAAAATTGTTTTAAACAATACCCTGATAAAAGATTGCAAAGTGTACTCTACTGTCGATGGCACAATAAATATTGAAATTGCCCAGCGCGAACCAATAGTTCGTATTATCGACGGGTTGGGACAAAGTTATTATCTCGATGCAAGCGGAAGCATTATACAGAAATCACGAAGGTTTACACCTCATTTACTGGTTGTAAATGGACATATCCGTACACCCTTTAAATTAAACAAGGTTGAAAATATTTTCGACCGAAGGTTTGACGGAAAGGCCGATAAACTGCGCGATATTTTTATATTGGCAAATTTTATTAATGGACATAGTTTTTGGAAAGCCCAGATTGAACAAATTTATGTAAACAACCAGGGAGAATTTGAATTGGTGCCCCGAATAGGGCCTCATATTATAATTCTTGGCAGTATCGACGATTATGAAGGCAAATTCGAAAAACTTTGGCTCTTTTATAACGAGGGGCTGAGAAATGTAGGTTGGAACCAGTATTTAAAAATAAACCTGAAATATAGAGATCAAATAGTTTGTACAAAAACAGAATAACGATATGAGGCAGGAAATTAAACATATTGCAGCAATCGACATAGGAACTACCAAAATTGTGTCCCTTGTTGGTAAGCTTAATGAAAACGGGAAGCTCGAAATACTTGGCATGAGCAAAACAGCATCGACCGGGGTTAAACGTGGTGTTGTGTTAAATATCGAAGAAACTGTAAATGCTATACGTTTAACTGTTGATGAGGTCCAGAAACAGTCGGGCATTAAACTTTCCGATGTTTTTGTTGGCATTGCCGGTCAACATATAAAAAGTGTAAAAAACAGGGGGTATTTAAACCTTGGGCCCAACCGCGATGAAATAACCAAAGCCGATATCGATGCCCTTATTGCCGATATGCAGAAAATACCCATCGATTTGGGCGAAGAAATTATACATGTGCTGCCCCAAAACTACATTGTCGATCATGAAACAGGCATTAAAAACCCTGTTGGCATGTCTGGTAGAAGGTTGGAAGCCAACTTTCATATTGTTGTCGGCGAAGTGGCCTCGGCAAAAAATATTGAGAAATGTGTAAACCGTGTAGGGCTGAAAGTCAACCAGTTAATATTGGAACCTCTTGCTTCGTCGGCGGCGGTTTTAACCCGCGATGAACAGGAAGCTGGCGTTGCCCTGGTTGATATTGGTGGCGGTACAACCGATGTTGCTGTTTATTTCGACGATGCCATACGCCATACCGCTGTTATTCCTTTCGGTGGGAATGTTATTACCTCCGACATTAAAGAAGGCTGCTCAATACTAACACGACAGGCCGAAGCCTTAAAAACACAGTTTGGCTCGGCTTTGGGCGATTTGGCCCCCGAAGACAAGGTGGTTACTATTCCGGGTATCAGCGGGCGCGAACCTAAAGAAATTTCCTTCAGGAGCCTGGCTTATATTATTCAGTCGCGCATGGAAGAAATTATCGATGCAGTTTTATTTGAACTTGAAAGCTCGGGGTGCCTTGAAAAACTTAGTGCCGGTATAGTTATTACTGGTGGCGGGGCAATGCTCAAGCACCTCCCGCAGCTGGTTAAGTTCCGCACGGGTATGGATGTGCGTGTGGGGTTCCCGAACGAGTACCTGGCATCAAACAGCCTAGCCGAAATTAACCAGCCAATGTACGCAACCAGTGTGGGTTTATTGCTTAAAGGCTTAGAACTTTCAAAAGATTCCGAAATAAACTTTGTCGAGGCTAAAGAGCCGGCACAGCCCGAGAAGGTAACACAAAAAGCTGTTGAAGTTGAAGAAGATGAACTTGTTGAAGAAAAAGCACCGGGTTCCGGCAGGTTGTTCGATGCCATAAAGCGTGGCTTTACAAACATTTTTGAGGAAAAAGGGGCAAGCATGGAAGACTAAATATAAGTTCAACCCTAAAACCTTAAACTTTAAACCTTGAACCTTGAACCTTGAACCTTGAACTTTGAACTTTAAACTTAATGAAATGGAAGATTTGATGAATTTTGACATACCGGTTAACCGCTCTTCGATAATTAAGGTTGTCGGGGTTGGCGGGGGCGGCAGCAATGCAGTAAACCACATGTTCCGTAAAGGGATAAAAGATGTCGATTTTGTTATTTGCAATACCGATGCCCAAGCCTTGGCAAACAGTCCGGTACCTGTTAAAATTCAACTTGGCGCTTCGCTTACAGAGGGGCGTGGTGCAGGCAACAAACCGGCAGTTGGGCGCGAGGCAGCCATTGAAAATATCGACGATGTTATTGATGTGCTTGCCAACAATACCAAAATGGTATTCATTACTGCCGGTATGGGCGGTGGTACCGGTACCGGTGCAGCTCCTGTTATAGCAAAAGCTGCCAGCGAACTGGGTATTTTAACCGTGGCCATTGTTACCATACCTTTCCGTAACGAGGGGCAAAGGCGCATAAACCAGGCTATGGAAGGCATTGCCGAAATCGAAAAGTATGTCGATTCGCTCTTGGTCGTAAATAACGAGAAAATTCGTGAAATATACGGCGATCTGAAAGTCTCCGAAGCTTTCTCCCGCGCCGATAATGTTTTGGCAATTGCCGCCAAGGGAATTGCAGAAATTATTACTGTGCATGGCTATATCAATGTCGATTTTGCCGATGTTGAAACAGTTATGTCGAAATCGGGCGTTGCTATTCTTGGCTCTGGCAGCGCCTCAGGAGAAAACCGTGCACTTGATGCCGTGCAAATGGCACTGAATTCCCCGCTACTGAACGACAATAATATCGAAGGGGCAAGAAACATATTAATTAATATTACTTCGGGGGCTAACGAAGCTACCATGGATGAAATAGGCCAAATTACCGATTTTATACAGGATTGTGCCGGCGACGATGCCGATGTCATCTGGGGGAACGGCATCGATGAAAAACTTGAAGATGCCCTTTGTGTTACGGTTATTGCCACTGGTTTCGAAACCAACAGTATCCCTGAACTCTATATTCGTAAGCGACAACTCGACAAAGTGCCACTGGAAAAAGCAAATATGCTTGATTTGCCATGTGCAACAGATTTGCCCGGTGGTTTCGAAATTAAAGAAAAAAAGCCTGCTGCTGTGCGCCGCGATAATAATGTTGTTACCCAACGTACCATTGAGTTCGATGTTAGCAACGACCTTTTCTCTCAGCTCGATAATGCCGAAAGAACCAGTAAATCGGTTGAAACACACAAGGCTGCCGAAAGGGTTAAAAGCATTAAACGAAACTATGAACAAATGCGCGAGTTAAACCTGAGCAATCGTCAGCGGCAATCAAATATCGAAGATTTGGAAAACCAACCTGCATATATCCGCAAAAACATACAACTCGATAACTCAAAGATTTCTGTAGAAAAAAGGGTATCGAAATTTACACTTGAAAGCGACGATGAAACCGGAGGGGTGCGCCTAAGTGAAAACAACAGGTATTTGCATGAAAATGTTGACTGAATAGTGGGTTAATATTTAAGTTCAAAGTTAAAGTTCAAAGGTTTGGTAAACAGTTAAAATTGAAATGGTTTAATTTGAATGTAATAACAAAACAATACTAATTCTTAATTTATATACCCTTTATCACCCAGCCCCAACATCAATAAATAACCCAATAAAATTGAACATTAAAAACAATAAAAATGTCGCTAACCGAAAAAATTTCAAACGATATTAAAGAAGCCATGAAGGCGCATGATAAAGTTGCCCTCGAAGCTTTGCGTGCTGCAAAAACTGCATTTACAATTGCCCGCACCAATAAAGGCGCCGAGGCTGTTTTGGGCGAAGCTGAAGAGATAAGTATTGTTCAAAAGCTTGTTAAACAGCGTAAGGAGTCGGCACAGATTTATAGTGGTCAAAACAGGGCAGAACTTGCCGAAAAAGAACTTTCCGAAGCCACAGTGCTGGAGAAATACCTTCCGGCCAAAATGGGCGAGGCGGAATTGTTGCGCGTAATAAAAGAAATTATTGAAAAAATTGGTGCAAAATCACCTGCCGATATGGGCAAAGCTATGGGTGTTGCTACTAAAGAACTTGCCGGAAAAGCCGATGGAAAAGAAATATCGGCACTGGTTAAACAACTTCTAGGTTAAGGGTCGGCGCTATATGGCGCTAAATTTTTAGGTTAAAAAAAGCCGGCTTTTATGGGCCGGCTTTTTTTTTGTATTATTATTTCTATTATTAATAGAAATTAATCCTATTGTCTTTAATTTTTGCCAAATCGTTTAATACTATTGTCGAACCCGAAAAAACTTTCGACATGTATGTGCGCTCAACAAAGCTATTGTTAAAGTTGTTCTTCATGCTTTCATCGGGCAAATTAACTTTATCGACCTGTATAAGGTAAACTCCGTTATTTCCGTCAATTGCGTCCGATACAACCGATTGTTCTATGTTGGTGGCCGCTGCAACTAACTTAGGCTCAACGCCTAAACCTGGTATTGAATATGACGAAAACCTGATGTTGGTGGCCGTTTTTACTTCTGCGCCAATTTTTGCTGCAATGTCGTTCAGGCTGCTTCCTTGAGATTTATACTGCTCAAGCTCTGAAATTAGCTTCTCAGCTTGTTTTTGTTTGCGGAGCTCTATTTGAACTATATTTTTAACTTCTTCCAGCGGTGTATAGCCTTCTTCACGAATTTTGTCCAGAACAGCCACAACATATTTATTGTCGAATTGGTAAACTTTATTGGTTACATCGCCTACTTCGGCATTAAAGGCCCAGCGCACTAATTCCCTCGACCTTTCAACTCCCGGTATGTTCTGATCTTGTTGGGTTAACGACGAAGCTGTAAGAAGTTTAAGCGACTTGTCGGCCTCTGTTGCAGCATTGAATTTTTCTGCGGTGGTGTTTGTCCCTCCAAAGCTGCTGGCCTTAGTATAGTATAAATGATCGGTTTCTTCGCTTGGTTTTACCTCGCGCGATAATATGCCAACCTGAACTTTTTTCGAGGGTTTCGATTGATTAACAATTTTTACAATGTGTATGCCAAACTGGGAATTTACCAGTTTTATATCGCCTGTTTTGCCTTCGAAGCAGGTGTCGTTGAAGGGCTTAACCATTTGTCCTTCCTTAAACCAGCCAAGGTCGCCGCCCTTTTCGCGCGAACCGTCGGCCGAATGTGTGCGGGCAAGTGTTTCAAAGTCGGCGCCGCTTTTAACAAGGTTTAGCAAACTGTCGGCCAAGGCCTGTACCTGTGCATAATTGTTTTGGTTGGGTTGAAGCAGAATATGGCTTGCCCTAACCGAGTCGGGCAGATAAACCACTTTAACTAAACGGGCAAGTTTGTAAGAATTGTCTTCGAAATAGGGGCCGTAAATATCGCCGGTATTTGCAGCAAATGCAAAACTGTCGATTTGATAAGGCAATTCGCCTTTCGCAAAGTTACGGGCATCCGGCACAACATCGGAATTGGCCCTTATATACTGCATTGCATTTTCGGCATCGATTTGTTTAAGTTCTTCAGCTACTTCGGTAATCCAGGTTTTTGTTTCGTTATAGTCGTTTTCCGAAGGGATAACTTCCCAAACAACATAACGAATATCGCGCGATGCTTTTTGCTTGTATTGTTCTTTGTGTTTCTTATAGTATTCTTTAATGTCTTTTTCTGAGAAGGAAACTGTAGTATCGGCAACTCCGGTGTAGGGTTTAACAATGTACGAAAAATCGACCGATTTGTTAAAGTCGTCAAACTTACGGTTGGTTTCAAGCGATGTGGCGTAAAGGCCTTTTCTTAATAGGTTGCGGTATTTAGTTATTTTCCGGTCGCTATAAATCAGGTCTTCGATATAAAGCCATACTTTTTTGTTTTCGTTGTCCGATTCCACCTGGTTCATTTGCGATAGAAACTGGTGCAGGTTTTCCCGGTTAATAACACCGGTGTTGGGGTCGGCAAAAAACTGTTGAATGTATGGGTGGGGGTTTTCTCCGCCAATAAGGTCGTACAGTTCATCGCTGTGCACGGTTAGGCCGAGTTTGTTGTATTCGCGGTTCATTATTTTTTCCTGGGTGAATTCCTGCCAGGTACGTTGGCGAATTTCTTCCGATGCCCTTTCGTCGAGGGCATTTGTGCCCATTTGCATTTTTGTTATTTCTTCGAGCTCTTCAATTTTTCTTTGGTAGGTTTCGTAACTAATGCCTTCGCCATTAATAACTGCAACTTGTGTGCGGTTCTTCCTGAAGTATGTGCCCCCCGAGGTTAGAAAATCGCCAAGGATGAATGCTACCAGTGCCATACCAATTATGATTGACACTAAAATTCCAGCTCTATTCCTGATACTCTGAATAATTGCCATTGAATAATTCTTTTATACGGTTTGTAAAATCGGCTACGAATATAGTAATTAAAAGAAACTAAAAGAAAAAAAAATAAATTTTAGATGAATATAGATTTATGGTTAAAACAGATTGTTAAACAACAGATATACAGTAAAATGCAAATTATAGCTCTTGATTTTGAAAAATATATGGTTTGCCGTCATGTCGGAATCGGTAAAAAGCCCGGGCAAAACCTTTCAAAAATATTGTATCAGGCAATAATTTTCAAATGCACAAGTTCAACCTTGGTGTTAGAAGCTTTTAGGGTTTTTATTTCGAAATTGTCGATGGTGAAATGCTCGTTTATTTTAGGAATGCTTTCGTGCCGGTTAATGATAAACCCGGCAAGGGTTTCATATTCTTCCGATTCGGGAATCCCCAGATGGTAAGTTTCGTTCAGGTGGTCGATTTCCAGTCGGCCCGACAATATATATTCTTTTTCAGAAATAACCTTTTCTATTAAGCCTGAGTAATCGTGTTCGTCTTCTATTTCCCCAAAAATCTCTTCAATTATATCTTCGATAGTTATAACACCCGAAACCCCTCCAAATTCATCTACAACAATGGCCATGCTTTTTTTGTCCTGTATAAGCTTCTTAAGCAATTTGTTAGCTGTCATGGTTTCGGGCACAAACGATACTTCAATAATCGGGAGCTTGCTGCCTATGCCTGCCGTAAAAAGGGTTTTTGATGTTATATAACCGATTATGTTGTCGATATTTTCGCGATAAATAATAATTTTCGAAAAACCTGTTTCAACAAAGGTGTTAATAAGTTCGCTTTTGGCTACACCATCTTCGCGGGCAACAATTTCGGTGCGTGGAACCATACAGTCGCGCACTTTTACCGAACTGAAATCGAGTGCGTTCCTGAACAATTTAATTTCATCGGTTTTTTTTGTTGTTCCTTCCTGGTTTGTGCCTGCCTGGTTAATAAGGAACATAAGGTCGATTTTGTTGAAGACATCTTTCGATTCTGGTGTGCCGGCATTAAATTTTTTTATTCGCATGAGCAATATCTGCGAAATAAAATTGATAAAAGTGGTTACCGGGTAGAATAATATGTAGAAGAAAAAAATTGGGGCCGACAGGTATTTTATCGAACTATTGGCAATGTCCCTGAATATTATTTTGGGTATAAATTCTGCTATTACCAATATTATAACGGTTGAAATTAGGGTTTGGGCAGTTAGTAATATAATTTCGTTATTAAAATACAGCCCGATTATTGGGTCAAGTATTGCTGCCATTAACATGCCATAAACAACAAGCGCAATATTGTTGCCTACAAGCATTGTGGTAAGGTATTTCGATGGGTTTCCGATAAAAACAGCCAGCATTCGTGAAGCATAGCCGCCTTGCTTGCGGTCGAGCTCAAGCCGGAGCTTATTGGCCGAAACATAGGCAATTTCCATTCCGGAAAAGAATGCACTTAAAACAAGGGTTATTAGTATATATCCTGTGTAGCCAAGCATGGTTTAATCGGCAGATTTCGATTCTTTTTTTCTTAAGCTTTTGCGCGCAATATACAAAAGAAACGACAATATGCTAATGACAAAAAAGTATTTCGATGCTGCAAACCCGTTTGCATAAAATTCATAAGCGCCTTTGGCCACAGATAGTATGAAAACTACCAGCCAAAAGATTTCCATAATAAAGCTAATTTTATTGCCCTTCATCTTTTACACGAACAGTACCGCTTCCGCCGATAAGTTTATAGTGCGACAGGTCCTGTGCTGCTTCAAAGCCCCTTTCGCCATAATGTACACCATCGGAATCGATTATTTTTGTAAATACGTTTGAATAAATCAGTTTCTTAGGTTGATCCCAGAATAGTTGTTCCGTGTCGATACGCTCGCCGGTTTGGATGTTCCGTGCCACAACACTGTCGCGTGCTTCCCAAATCTGGGTATTTTCTTTATATAGCGAATAATTGGCGGTAATTATCGATTCGAGTTGTTCATTTTCGTCGTAAAAAAATACTTCAATTCCCTTTGGAAATTCGTAATAAGGGTTGTTTTTGTGCATAAACCGTTTTAACTCCGGGGTGTTAAACTGCAACTGAAGCTTGCCGCTATCGGTATATTCAACCATCACATTCAGTCCCGACTGATCGGGTATTTCAAGGTTTTCGGCAAAGAGGTTAATTTTTTCGATGTCGTTTTTGCACGAAAAAAAGCATAGCGTACTAAAGCATGCTAATACAAACAGCATGAAATATTTCAGCACCTGAAATGTGTTAAAACCTGACCCTGGTTGTTTCATTTATCCAGCATCCAATAGTGTATGTCGATCCTTCAAGGATATTTTCGAAGAAGGCTTTTTCCTTATCGGGGTAATACGGGCTGTAAGTTGCAATAAGCTTGTTTGCCCTTTCTTCGAGGGTGGCATCAATTGTTTTAGCTTTTATAAACATATCAACAGCAACCCAGAAAATTGCATTTGGGAGCTTTTCACCGGCACACTCGTTTTTGCTGTCGGCATAAAGCTGGCCGATTAGTATATAAGGTTCGCCAAAACCTGGCCGTGCAGCAGCGGCTTTTAGGGCTGCTTCGCGCGCAGCCGGCTTGTTTTCGAGGCGCTGGTACGAAATTGCCATTCCTAAATGGTAATCGGCCTTTTTGTTTTCGTCGGTTTCCATTTCGAGGGCTTGTTTGAAGTAGGCTATGGCTTCTTCATTGTGCCATTTGTCGCGTGCGTAAAGGGCAATATTAACTGCCGATTCGGACGATGGGGCAAGCTTGAACAAATCTTTTATGGAAACAAAGTATAAATCGGCATCGGTACATTTTCGGGCCGACAATAAATTGGTGAGCATGGTAAGAAAAGCTGCATCGTTTTTTTTCGATTGGTGCTCCCCTGTAAAATATTCAATAAGGGCATCGCAATCGCCGGGGCCTTCGCTTACAAAGTTGTTATCGAGGCTGCTTTTAAGTTCTGCCAGTTTTTCATCGCCGGGTTTTTCCATAATCATTTTGTCGATAATTTCCGAAACCTGTATGTAGTCTTCAATCGTTTGTTTTGCAGACAGCTTTCCGTCTTTATACAAGGTTATCGATGCCGAAAGCAGGGTTGGCAGCACGGCCCTTGAAGCGTCGTCTTCTTTAAGCTCCAGCGATTCTTTCAGGTAATTGTAGCCTTGCTGCACAAATTCAATTCCATCGTTACGCCGGTATTTTAGCAGGTCGGCTCCCTGGAAGCCCCTTACTTTGCCTTTTTCGCCGAAATATTCTATGCGCTGATCATAAATAAGCATTAGGGTGTCGGACAATTCGGCATAACGTTTGGGGTTAGTTTCATTGTCAAGAAAATACCTGTATATTTTTGCCCCGTCGAGGTAAAGGTTTTTCGAAACTTGCGGGCACTCGTCGAAAACCGGTACCCAATAACCGTAAGCCGTTATTATGTCGTTGTTCCTGATGTTTTCGCGGTACAGCGAATTGTTTCTCAGGCAGCGAATGCTGTCTTCGCCGTGGCCAAACCTGGAGCCATCGCTTCTGCCGGTCTGGGCTTTAATATTGAATGGCATTAACAATATTGCTGTTAATGCTGTTACTAGTATTGTGCTAATTCCCTTCATAACCTCTGTTTTTAATCGTATTTTGGTTTTAGGAACCAAAAATCGTGCAATGTTAACCCAAATGTAACAATATGTGTGTTTTCTTTTACTAATCCGTTGTTTGTTGTGCCCCTTATGCTGTATTGGTAACCAATGTCAAATGTTGTGCCGGTGTAAGCTTTTCTGGAGTATTTAATTGGAAATGAAATTCCTGAACTTGCACCAAAGTTTTTAATATTCATGTCGTTATAAACCAGGTAGGTGTTGGTGTTGAAAAAACCTGCCCTGTAATGCATGCGTTTATAATAAGGTATGCGTGTTTTGTTTTCGGTTGGCACCGGAACATATTCTATACCAAACCTGAGGCTTTCGTAAACTCCCTGGCTGAGGTACGAACTGTTGTTAATTGTTTTTCCGGTCCAGTCTTGCCTGATATACTCGCCGGTAATGGTTAAAATTTTGTTGTAACTGTACGAAAGCCCCAGGCTTATTTTTTGTGGCATAACCAGTGGGGCCAGGGTATCGTTCGATTGAAGGAGCGTGTCGATATACCAGTTTGAGCTGTTGTCCAAACCAGCATCGTTAAAATGCCTGGTTTGTATCTTTTTCTCCAAACCAATGTTTGTTTCCAGGTCGTATGCAGCCCCTAAAACAATACGGTGTTTTTCTTTAATAAGAGGGTGAAACTGTGCGCCCAGCTTTAAATAGAAATCAGAGGCTATATAATCGGTTTTTTGTTCAACCCTGGCCGAATAATAATTTATACCGGGCAAATACGAATTCGTTGTATAGTTAAGTGCCCCAAAAAGGTACGAAACATTTGCGCCAACCGATAAGAGGTTGCCAAGTCTTATAGCGTTGCCGAAGTAAAACTCGTTGAAACCACCAGAACCTGCATAATCGAAACTGAAATGTTCCCCCACAACAGTACTGTCGAGTTTTTCCCTTACATTAAAATGCACCCTTGAAAAAGGAACTGCCCCAACACTCATGTTCCACCATTTGGTTACCGGAAATCCCATAGCAAGGTATTCTATGTTGGAGTTGTAGGTCCTGAATTTTTCGTTTGCTGTATATATATCTGAACTGCGGCCTGTAAAACCGGCCTGAAAAATAAAGGAGTTGGTATCCTGGTTGGTGTACGATGCCGGGTTAAGGTAATTTACCACATTGTGTGGCCGCAGTGCAGCCGAGCTGCCCCCTAGCGAACGGTTATACACAAGCCCTTCGTCGAGAATGTCGCCAATGTTGTTAAGGGTATAGGGCGAATTAATATAGTTTTGTGTAAATGCTTCTGTTGAAACAATTATCAATAAACAGAGTACTGCTTTATATATTCGGGGCATTGTAATTTAATATAGTGTTTAAACCAGTTCGAACTAAATTTTGCACGACAAAGATGGTTTTTTTTAATTTATTATCAAAAAACTTGGCGTCGCCGCCCGTAAGTATAACTGTTAAATCTTCATAATTTTTTGATATTTCAGTTATTGTGCCTTCAATTTCGTAAATAATACCATTAATTACCCCGCATTGCATGGCCTGTTCGGTGCTTTTTCCCAGTATTGGTAAATTGTCTGTTGCATTTACCAGGGGCAGCCTGTGGGTAAAATGGTTTAAGGCAGCAAATCGCATGTTCATTCCGGGCGATATATTGCCGCCTTTGAATATGCCGCCACTGGTAAGCAGGTCGAAAGTAATGGCTGTGCCCATATCGATTGCCAAAATGTTTTTAGCCGGGAATAGGGTTTGTGCACCGGCCACTGCGGCCAATCTGTCGAGCCCTATTGTTTGTGGGGTGTTGTAGTGCAATTTGTACGGTAACAATGCCTGTGCACTGAAAACAAAAGTTTTTGGGAGCAATTGCCTGCATTTTTCAACAAAAATATCTTGCAGGTTTCCTGTTGCCGAAATTATCGCCTGCCCCAGTTCGGGGTGTTTTGTACAAATATTTTGCACAGTTCCGATGGCCGGCATAGGGGCAATGTCGCTGTATATTTCCTCGTTTCCGCTGAAAACACCGTACTTAACAAAAGTGTTGCCTATGTCAATAACCAGGTTCATTCGGTTTCGGTTCCTGTTTTCATTTTTTCCAGCATAACCATTGCCGATGAAATATCGGAGATGTTATCGATTGTAAGGGTAAGCCTGTCTTTACTTTCTTTCATTTGAAACATCGAAGGTTTTTTTTGCACGAAAGTTAAGATATTTATAAAAACAGGGGTAGAAAAATAGGCCGAATGCTTATCGGCAATAAAGTACAGTACCAGTTTCCGGTTTTTAAGCACAAGCTTTTCGAAACCTAATTCAATGGCAATCCGTCGCAGGCCTACAACTTTAAGTAATTCGCGGGTAGGCAGTGGCAGCGGGCCAAACCTGTCGGTGAGGCTTTCGGCAAAACTGTTAAGCCCGCTATCGGTTTTAATATTATCGAGCTCGCGATAGAGGCGGATTCTCTCAGCAATGTTCCCAACATAACTTTCGGGAATGTGAATTTCGAGGTCGGTGTCTATTATGCAATCGGCAATAAACGAAACTTTTTCGTTCTGTGCCGGGGTTTCGTCCTGAAAAAGATCTTTAAATTCTGTTTCTTTTAGTTCCAGCATTGCTTCATCGAGAATACGGTTGTATGTTTCAAAGCCAATATCGGCAATATAACCGCTTTGTTCGGCCCCGAGCATGTTTCCGGCGCCACGGATGTCTAAATCCTGTAAGGCTATGTGAAAGCCGCTGCCTAAATCCGAAAATTCTTCAATTGCCCTCAGCCTGCGCCTTGCTTCAGGGGTAAGTGTTATTGCATCGGGTGCCAGGAGATAGCAGAAAGCTTTTTTGTTTGAGCGGCCAACTCTTCCGCGAAGCTGGTGCAAATCGCTCAGGCCAAAGTTTTGGGCATTGTTAACAAATATGGTATTGGCATTTGGTATATCCAGTCCCGACTCAATAATGGTGGTCGAAATTAACACATCGTAATCGCCATTCATAAAATCGATCATTATTTGTTCGAGTTTTTCGCCTTCCATCTGTCCGTGCCCTATAACGGTTTTTACTTTAGGGCACAGCCTTTTAACCAGGGCTTCAATTTCGGCAATATTTTGAATGCGGTTGTTGATGAAAAATACCTGGCCGCCCCGCGAAACTTCGAAATTAATGCCTTCGGAAATTATGTCTTCGTTAAAGGCATGAATTTCTGTAACTATTGGGTGGCGGTTTGGCGGCGGGGTGTTAATTACCGACAGGTCGCGGGCGCCCATAAGCGAAAATTGCAAGGTTCGGGGAATTGGCGTGGCGGTCATTGTTAGGGTATCGACATTTACTTTCAGGGCTTTGAGCTTTTCTTTGGCACTTACGCCAAAATGTTGTTCTTCATCGACAATGAGCAGGCCTAAGTCTTTAAACTTAACCTCTTTGCCAATAAGCTTATGGGTACCTATTATAATATCGGTTTTACCCTCTGCAACAGCGGCAAGGGTAGCTTTTTGGTCGGCGGCTTTTTTTAGCCTGCTTATGTAATCTATCGAACAAGGAAAGTTTTTTAACCTTTCTTTAAAGGTTTTAAAGTGTTGCAGGGCTAAAATTGTTGTTGGCACAAGAACAGCCACCTGCTTGTTGTCGGTAACAGCCTTAAATGCGGCCCTAATAGCAATTTCTGTTTTCCCGAAACCCACATCGCCGCATATAAGCCTGTCCATTGGCATTAGGCGTTCCATGTCGCCTTTAACGGCAAGGGTAGCTTTTTCCTGGTCGGGGGTATCCTCGTATATAAACGAAGCTTCGAGCTCTTCCTGTAAATACGTGTCGGGCGAAAACTTAAAACCTTCCTGCGCTTTGCGTTGTGCGTAGAGCTGTATTAGGTCTTTGGCAATATCTTTTACTTTGCGCTTGGTTGTTGTTTTGAGTTTTTCCCAGGCGCCGGAGCCTAACTTATATATTTTGGGGGGCGAATCGTCTTTCCCCTTATATTTCGATATGCGGTGCAGGTTGTGTATTGATACAAAAAGAACATCGTTGTCGCGGTAAACCAGTTTTATAGCTTCCTGTATTTTTCCGTTCTGGTTTACTTTTTCGAGGCCGCCAAACCTTCCGATACCATGATCGATGTGAACCACATAGTCGCCGGGCTTTAAATCTTTAAGCTCTTTTAACGAAAGTGTTGCTTTTCCCGACTGGTAATTGTGTACCTTATATTTATGGTACCGGTCGAAAATCTGGTGATCGGTATAACAGCAAATGTTCAGATCGTTGTCGATAAACCCTTCAAAAATGGCACTGTTTATGGCTTTAAAAGAAATTCCCTTGTGGGTGTCGGTGAAAATATCGTGCAGCCGATCGAACTGTTTTTCGCTTTCCGAAAAAATATACGGGACAAAGCCTTTTTCGATATAATTTTTTAGGTTGTCGCCCAGCAACATAAAATTTTTGTTGAAAGCAGGCTGGGGGCTGGTATTGAAATTAAATGTGACTGCATCGGTAAAGTATTGTTGCCCGCCAATTTCAACTACGCTATGCCGCGATATTTCTTCTAAAAAGCCGCTGCCGCTCCATATTGCCTGGTTGCTGCTGTTGCCATCGTTTACACTTGCATGGATAGTTGTTAAGTTCCCGGCTACTATGTCAATATTGCTGCACCATATAATGCTATCGTCTGTTACTGATTCAATAATCGATATCGTTTCCGAATTTTCTGCCTGGTTTTCAATATCGGGCAATACCGAAATTTTATCGAATTTGGCTTTCGATAGCTGGGTTTCTGCATCGAAAGAACGTATCGACTCTACTTCGTTGCCAAAAAAATCGATGCGGTACGGATATTCGGCAGTGAACGAAAAAATATCGACAATGCTCCCACGGAGCGCATACTGGCCTGGTTCAAAAACAAAATCGACAAGCTCGAACCCATATTCGTTCAATACTTCATGAACAAACTCTAAGTCGAGTTTTTCCCCTGTATGAATGTGCAGGGTGTTTTCAGACAGTTTTTGCCGGGTGGGGATTTTCTCGGCCAGGGCATCGGGATAGCTAACTATTATTAACCTCCCCGATTTGCCTGCTTCATACGAACTTATGCGGTTTAAGGTATTGGCCCTTAATATAATATTTCCGTTTTCTTTTTGTTGGTATTGCACAGAACGCTTAAATGCCGATGGAAAGAACAGAATGTTTTCATTATCGGCCAAAAGTACCTGAAGGTCGTTGTAAACATACGCTGCTGTATCTTTATCTTCAAAAACAACGAAATGTATGTTTGTATTGGTTTCCAAAACTGCCGACAGTAAAAACGAAACTGACGAACCCGAAAGCCCTCGGAGTGATATCCGTTCTGTTTTGTTGCGTTCAATAAGATTTTTAACCTGATTGAAATGTGGATGGCTGCTATAACTTTTAATAATTTCCCCGGGCTGCAATTTCATATTTTTTTAAGACCCACAAAATTCGGTTTTTGAATTGGGATAAGCAAGATAATAGTTTGAAGAATTTTGAATTGAGAATTTTGAATTGAGAATTTTGAATCAAAGGTCGTTTAGTTAACAATATTTTGCCATCACACACCCTGTCATCCCTAAAGGGATCAACGCGCAGACCTTCCCCTTTAGGGGATTTGAGGGGTGCGCGGGGGAGTTAGAAATTCTATTTTTCTTAACTAAACGAATTGAATTTTGAATTGAGAATTTAGTATTATCACTTAGGCACTTTTAAAAATAATAAGCATAATGTTTATTAATAGCCTAAGCCTCCAAATGCATTTTATACTTGAAAAATTTACTGAAAACCGGGCAGCTTGACTAAAATCATACCTTTATATATAGCAAAACATAAATTAGCATTCAATAAATTACCTTTATATGAAAGTATTCAAGTTCGGAGGTGCATCGGTGAAAGATGCAGCAGCAGTGAAAAACCTGGCTGAGATAGTTAAAATGTACAATAATTCGTTGGTAATAGTGGTGTCGGCCATGGGAAAAACCACAAATTCACTGGAATTGGTCTTAAAGGCATATTTCGAAAATAAACCAGAGAAAACACAATATTTTCTGAATGTAAAAGACTACCACTTGAAAATTGTTGAAGAGCTTTTTCCGGCAGGGCATGCCGCCTTTGAAAAAACTGTAAAATGGTTTGACGAGTTGTTTGAAAAAATCAGTACCGAACCTTCTATGACCTATAATTTTGAATACGACCAAATTGTGCCTTATGGCGAATTGATTTCAACAACTATTGTGAACGAATACCTGAATTATGCCGGGGTGAAATCGCAATGGCTTGATGTTCGAAAAATACTGAAAACCGACGATAATTACCGCGAAGCAAATGTGCTTTTCGAGCTATCGGCTAAGCTGGCTAAAGAAACCATTAAGCATGGCGAAGGGAAGGTTTACTTAACCCAGGGGTTTATAGGCTCAACAAAAAATAATCTGACAACCACCCTGGGCAGAGAAGGATCGGACTATACTGCAGCAATGATTGCAGCCTTCCTGAATGCGGAATTTGTTACTGTTTGGAAAGATGTCCCCGGCGTTTTAAATGCCGACCCGAAATGGTTCGACAATACTGTTAAACTCGACAAACTAACCTATACCGATGCTATTGAACTTGCATTTTACGGGGCAAGTGTGCTCCACCCTAAAACTATTCAACCGGTTAAGCAGAACAATATCCCTTTATATGTTAAATCATTTGTTAATCCGGCTGAAGAAGGCACGGTAATCGGAAATTTTATGTACGATAAGCTTATACCTTGTTTTATTTTTAAAATCGATCAGGTTTTAATAAACATCCACCCAATAGATTTATCGTTTATTGCCGAAGAAAACCTGCAATATATTTTCAGTGTGCTTGCCAGGTACAGCCTTAAAGTAAACCTCATGCAAAATACGGCTGTGAGTTTCAGGATTTGTGTAAATAACGATTCAACCCGTATTCCGTTGGTAATTGAAGAACTCGAAGAATATTACCGTATTTCAATGGAAAGCGGCCTTGAATTAATTACTATAAGATATTACGATCAGCAAACCATCGACAGGGTGCTGGAGAAAAAAGAAGTGTTGTTGGAACAACATAACCAGAGAACGGTACAAATGGTGGTGAGGAAGGTGCTTTAACCTATACAGCTCCTGGGGCTGTGAAGGAACAGGATATCTCCATCAATACCTAGTGGGCAAAAAAAAGTTGCCAATCTGTTTTTGAAAGGCAACTTCATAAATATCGTTGTATTTTACTGCTTCACACAAAGGGCATCATTCAATATCTTAATGGCCTTTTCATAATCGTGCCGGTTTATTACAAACTGCATGTTCACTTGCTTTAACGACTGCGAAATGGCTTCAACATTAATTTTATTTTCCGACAAGGCAGAGGCTGCCCTGGCCAGGATTCCCGGGTGGGCTATATTGGTGCCCAACGCGCACACAATGGCTACCGGTTTAATGGTTACCTCAAAAAAGCGTTCTTGTAGTTCCTGAATAATTGTAGGTTTTGCATCTTTCTCCCATAAAACCTGGGTAATGCTATTGGCATTGGTTGCTTTTAGTATGTAACTGATATTGTGTTTTTTTAACAGGTCCATTATCTGAAGGTCGAAACCAACCTCACCAACCATATTTGGATCGTGGATTTCAATAGCCACTACTTTGTTCGACCCTGAGATTATTTCTACGTTGGCCCTGGTATCGACATAATTTTTCGAAATTACTGTTCCCGGGTGTTCCGGCTCAAAAGTGTTTTTTATACGAATGTTAATATTGGCCATTTCCAAAGGTTTCGAAGCTTTAGGGTGGATAGCCTCCATTCCGACATCGGCCAGTTGATCGGCAACGTTATAATTTGTTTGCCCAACAGGAATTGAATTCTCAACCCCCACAATGTTCGGGTCGGCCGACGACAAATGAAATTCTTTATGGATAATTGCTTCATCGGCTTTCAGTTCAACAGCAATTTTACTAAAGGTAACTTCGGAATAGCCGCGGTCGAATTCGCGCATAATACCTTCGGTACCTTTTGTATAACCAGTGGCAATTACAATTGTTTTGCTAAAGTCGATATTTTTCAACGACTTATGAATGCGCTCGTCAATAGTTAGGTATTCTGGGTCGTTAAATCCGCTCAGGTCAACAAAGGTGGCATCGATACCGTTGTTTTCGAGTATGTTTGCTGAGTTGAATGCCGAATGGGCTTCGCCGATTGAAGCAAGTATTTCGCGTGCGGCCAGCAAAATGTTGTTACGGCCTACGTAACCAGTGGCCAAAACATCGGCAAGGCTGTTCAGGTAGTTCTTTGCCTGAAGCATGCGCCTGGAGATAAAATATTCGGCCTTTGCCAAATCGAGCTTTATTTCGGTAAAAGATTTATTAAGTTCAAGCAGCTTGTTTAGCACTTCCTGCAACGCACTGTTGTAGTCGCTGCCATTGGCAAACTTTTCGTAAACCCCGGGTTCGCCGGTTTTTTTATGTTCGAGCAACCAGTTAGTAACCCCGGCGTATGCCGAAACCACAAATATGCGGTTATACAAATCGTAATCGCCACGTTGACCTATAATTATGTTCTTAAGCACATCCTGAAAGCGGGTCATCGAGGTTCCACCAATTTTTTCTACTGTAAGCATCGTTCTTTTAATTTTTAATAGGGGGGCAAAAATAGTTATTTTTTAGATTTGTAGTGCCTGATGTTTAATTTAGGTATAGTTTGAATACCGGCTTATACCCGCGCAAAGTGCCATCGGAGTTAAATTGCTCAAGCCCCAGTACCATACTTATAACTTTTTTTTTGAAAATATTATGTTCTTTGTTGTAATACCAGGCTTCGGCAAACTGGATCTTTCCTATCGATTCGCGCGAAAAGCTTTTGCTTTTCTCAATATCTTTTAGGTCGTCCGTACTAATTACTGCGCCCGAAAAATAATCGTATGCAATTATCTCGCCGGAATATACCGATGAAAAAATCCAGTCGATTAAACTGGTTTTGTCAAGGTACCTTAAAAATTCATCTGTTACAGGGTCGGTTATAACTGTATTTTTAATAATAACATCGTAGGTAATGGTGTCGGCAATAACATCAAAACTTAAGCTGTCTCTTTCAACGTACTTTACAGTCTGGGGTGCTTGGGGTTTTTTGTTGCAAGCTGCCGCAACTATTGATACCATTAAAATAAAACCTATCTTTCTCATGGCAATAAATTTATAAAATGATACTTATAAAACCTACCGGTGTTCAAAACTGAGCCTTTCACCTGCTTTTATTTTTACTTCTCCGTTTTCATAAACAATTTGTCCGTTTACAATAGTGGCAGAAACTTTCGAATTAAAAACCATTCCTTCAAAGGGCGACCATTTGCACTTATATAATAAATTCGATTTGTCAACCTTCCATGGCGAATTTATATCTACCAGCACCAGGTCGGCCTTGTACCCTTGGCGTATATAGCCCCTGTCTTTAATACGGAACAAATCGGCCGGGGCATGGCACATTTTTTTTACTATTGTTTCGAGTGAGATTAGTCCACGGTGATGTAGCTCCAACATGGCCACCAACGAATGTTGCACAAGAGGGCCCCCCGAGGGTGCATTAAAATAATCGCGGGCTTTTTCATCAATCGTGTGCGGTGCATGGTCGGTTGCAACCACATCAATTTTATCGTTGAGCAAACCGGCCAGCAATGCCTGCTTGTCCGATTCGGTTTTTATTGCCGGGTTCCATTTTATAGCTGCCCCCATTGACGCATAATCTGTGTCGCTAAACCATAAGTGGTGTACACAAACCTCGCCGGTTATTTTCTTTTCACGTACATTAGGGTTTGCTGTAAGCAACGCCAGTTCGCGGCCAGTAGAAAGGTGCAGAATGTGAAGCCGCGAGTTGTATCGGTCGGCTAATTCTGCCGCTAATGCCGACGATTTGTAACATGCTTCTTCGCTGCGTATTTGCGGATGAAAAGAAAAAGGCATGTTTTCCCCATATTTATCTTTAAAACGGGCAGTGTTGTCCCTGATTATCGATTCGTCTTCGCAATGGGTGGCAATAATGGTGGGCGACTCGGCGAAAATCTTTTGCAAGCTTGCTGGTTTGTCCACCAGCATGTTTCCCGTAGATGACCCCATAAAAACCTTTATGCCGCAAACTTTTTCGGGGTCGGTTTTCTTAATTTCCTCAATATTGTCGTTCGTTGCGCCCAGGTAAAACGAGTAGTTCACAACCGACTTTTTTTCAGCCAGGTCGAATTTTTTTTCCAACTCGTCGTGGGTAACAGCCTGTGGGCTTGTATTAGGCATTTCTAAATACGACGTAACACCACCAGCTGCAGCTGCTGCCGATTCCGAGGCAATATCGCCTTTATGGGTTAGCCCCGGCTCGCGAAAGTGTACCTGGTCGTCAATAATGCCCGGCAAGAGAAGCTTGTTGTTGGCAAGTATAGTCCTGTCGGCTTTTTCGTTTTCGGGGGCCGAATATATTTTTTGGATATATCCGTCGTTTATGAAGATATCGGCCTTGTATTGCCGGCCTTCATTAACAATTAAAGCATTTTTAATTAGTAGCGAACCCATTTTCAGCCTTTTTATAGTTTTTAAAGAAACTGGCAGATTTAAGTTTAATAACCCCCCAGAAAGCTTCATTAAAAATACCCCCCGACATTTTCGACTTACCTTCCCTTCTGTCGGTAAACACTATAGGGATTTCTTCTATTTTATATCCCATTTTCCAGGTGGTAAATTTCATTTCTATCTGAAAGGCATAACCTTTAAACTTTATTTTATCGAGGTTAATCGATTTCAGCACACAGCTTTTGTAGCACTTAAAACCGGCTGTGGTATCGTGTACCGGTAAGCCGGTTATAAAGCGTACATATTTAGAGGCAAAATACGACATGAGAACCCTGCCCATAGGCCAGTTAACTACGTTTACACCCGATTTATACCTCGATCCGATTGCCAAATCGGCGCCATTCAGGCAGCTTTCATAAAGTTTCTCCAAATCGGCTGGGTTATGAGAGAAATCGGCATCCATCTCGAAAATATAATCATAGTTATGTTTGATGCCCCATTTAAAACCCGTAATGTAGGCTGTGCCTAAACCTAGTTTCCCACTTCGTTGCAACAGGTGCAACCTCGAGGGGTAGGTGCCCTGTAATTCTTTTATCTTAACAGCCGTTCCATCTGGTGAGTTGTCATCGATTATTAATAAATCAAATAACTGTTTTAACGATAGAACGGCATGAACCATCTTTTCGATATTCTCAATTTCGTTGTAAGTGGGTATTATTACAAGGGCTTTGTTCATTATTACAATTGTGTTTAGCTTTATAATATGTTTTTAAAGTTCTTTTTAGTAAAAAGCCGAATATCGTTTGCCTGGTTGTCCCGGAAATGTGCCTTGTTTGCTGGCAAATGGCTAGTTTCCGTTCCTTAACGGCCTTTGATAGCAGGCTAAGTTTCGAACATCAATTAATTAGTTGCGAATATACCATAAATCGAATAATTACAGTTTTCTTTTTAAGAAATACCGAAAAAATCAATTCAAAACAAATTGATTTTCAGCATGAAGAAAAATAATTAGAAAAAAATAGTGTGTCAGGTATTGTAATTTCAAATTAAGCATATACATTTGCACCCGCTAAAAAAAACAGCGAAGTTCTTTACAAGGGTATATCGCCTCCATGAAAAGTTAAAATGTTGATTTTAAACCTTAAAGAAAAAAAGAGAAAAAAAATCGTAAAAAGGCAAAAAAACATTTGGAGGGTAAAAAAAAAGGATATACATTTGCAGCCGCTTTGAGAGGGAGTTTAGGAATAGATGGGGATACAAGGAAAC
>JAFGQZ010000061.1 GCA_016935435.1 Bacteroidales bacterium | reverse complement strand
CTTACTAATACTAACCTTAAACTATCAGTATTATGAAAAAATTTTTACTTAGTATCATGAGTTTTGTGCTCATGTCCACATTATGTTTTGGACAAGAATATCTGGAAAACTTCGAAGGTGCGGAGCCCGGGTTTGGTCTAGGAGTTTGGGACGATGCCACTGTTGCAATAGTTGACAACCCTTCCAAAACCGGCATAAACACCAGTAACAAATGTTTGAAGATTACTACCGGCTCTCAAGTATATTCTGGTGCCGGCTGGGTATTGCCTGGTTTTATTGTTTATAATGGCACTGATTCAACAGTTACATTAAAAGTATATTCGACCAATTCGGGAAAATTAATTTATGGTTTTGAAAATGCCGCTGATTATACCAATAATGGTTATGCAGCTGGTTTTGATTACACTGCCGGCACCTGGACAGAAGTTACCTTTAAAATTGCCGATGGTGAAGATAATAACCAAAACAAAGTAATTATTAAACCCGATGAAGGTGTTGGTGACAAAGGTGAAGAATGGTTTATTGATGATCTTTCATGGGAAATGACATTGTTTAGTGAACCATCTGATGTAGAAGTTGAGCTTGCATTGTCCCCAACTAATGCCTCAGCTATGAGCATTAAATATGCCCTCAAAGGCGCAGCTCTTGGCGATGCGATCAATTTAACATTAACCGATGGCAAATTTACCGCTACCCTTGAAGACGTTGCCGCAGGGCCATATTATGTACAGGTTACTGCCGATGGCAATATTGTTGATACGCTTAACCTGGATGTTTTTGGCTCAGGAGATGCTGTATCATTAAAAGCAACAATTTTCCAATTGCCTGCAGAAGACGGAACAGCTAACGCCTATTTATTCGAAGAAGGCATTACTGTTGATGGTATTGCTGATGAGTCTGTTTGGGAAAATCAACCAGGGCATTATCCACAAAATATTCTTAGTGGCAACCCAACCGATTTAGGGTATTTCAAATTAGCCTGGAATGAAGACAACCTTTATGTGCTTACAGTTATTGAAGACGAAGAAATTCAGGTTAACACTACTGACACTTGGAATGCCGACAACATTGAGCTTTTCCTCGACATGGACAAACACTTTACAACAACAGAAACCCACAACAGCACAACAATTACCGGCATAGGCATCTGGCAATTAAGAATGCTGCCTACAACCGAACTTGTTAATACATTCTACGGACAAGGATATGTTAGTGCCACAGAAATATTTGGCGGCAATTTTGACTTTGCCACTAATTTTGCTACTGCCCAGAGAGCTATTGTTGTTGAAGAGGGGGTTAAATATACTGTAGAATGGAAATTGCCTTGGTCTATTTTAAGCAATACATTTTTTGCTGAATTAGGCGAATCTTTTGGCATGGACATGAACATTGCCGATGATCAGGATGCAACTAATAGTGCCGGTCGTAATTCCAGTGTTTCTTGGAATTCAACAGCAGATATTAATTACCAACGTTCTGAAATGTACGGTACTGTTACCTTAGCAGGTGTTGCTGGCACTAATGACAAAAACATTAACAAAGTAGCTGTTTATCCGACTATTGCTGACAACATGATAAAAATTGGGGCAGAAGTAAAATCTGTTACAATTTACAATGTTGCCGGAGTAAAAGTTCTTTCGGTTTACAACAACAACAATGTTGATGTGTCAACCCTGCAAAGTGGCTTATATTATGGCGAAACAGAAACAGGTGCCACATTCAAATTCATCAAAAAATAAAATTCATTTTTTCATTCATAAAAGAGGAAAACATTTAGTTTTCCTCTTTTTTTTAATACTCAGCACACTCTTTTACAATATACATTCTTTTAATATTTTCCCGTTACGAATAATTATATTTGCAGTTAAATTTAAGATGATATGAAACGAGCATGTAATAATATGAACACAAACACGGATGAACAAATTGCGGGTTCTCACAAAGTATCGGGGCAAGCTATCAGACCATTGAAAACCAATTTTGTTCGCATGAAATATTTGTTGTTGGTAATTGTTTCTGTTACCGTGTTCTCTGGCTGCAAAAAAGATGACGATACTGACTGGGCTGTTGTTGACGATGGTATTATAAAAGAGTACCTCGAGGAAAACAATTTAACAGCAACAAAACATACTTCGGGCCTATATTACAACATAAAAAAGCAAGGATATGGCGGTAGTCCCAATTATTACTCAACAATAGAGGTAGTGTACAAAGGCTATCTTACCGACGGCTCTATATTCGATCAGACCTCGCCCGGGCTTACTTTCAAAAGAACTTTGTCGTCGCTTATTACAGGTTGGCAAATAGGCCTGCCAATGCTTCAACGAGGTGGTTCAGCAACCTTTTACATTCCTTCAACATTAGGATATGGGTCAACAGAAAAACCAAACATCCCAAAAAATTCAGTTTTAATATTTGATATTACCCTGGTCGATTTTGAATAATTGCTTAGCTGTTGTTCATTTCTTCTTTGGCATTATAACCTGTTATTGGTTAATTTGCTTTTAATAAAGCACAATGCCAATGAACAGTTTTCAGAATATTTTCCACTTGTTTTTTATTATTGGTTACCTGGTTTTATTTATCGTGTCTATTATTATCCTGAAACCATTCAGGATACACCGCCACCGGCCAAAATCGACAATTGCCATTAAATTGAGCTACCTGGCTTTCCTTGCTGTTTTTCTAACCTTTACCTACCTGCTGCTTTTTGGCAAAAAAAAATTACCCGAAGGCGACACTCCTTACGACACGCTTTTCAATATCCACTTTTTATTGTTTTTATCGTCAATTGTTCTTCCAAACATTGGCATTATGCTGCGCCGCAAGTTCAGGAAAAACAGGGTTGCCTTTAACCTAATTTTCACCAGCATAAACCTCATCTATGCCCTATACCTAATTTGCCTTATTCTATCGAAAAAGTGGGCATTGCTTTAAACAATAATAATTACTAAAAAAACAATTCTGTTTATAATTTTTTCCCGGCAATGGTTGATATTAAACGAAGCAAAAACTCCTTACCTTTGTAAAAAAAGAATTGAAACAATACAAGCACCTATTTTTTGACCTCGACAGGACTCTTTGGGATTTCGACCTAAACTCTGCAGAAACCCTTATTGAAGCAGTTTCGCATTTCAAGCTCGAAGGCCTAATCAGCAATACAGGCCTTTTTATACAAAACTTCAACATTCATAACAATTTTGTATGGGAAATGTACCGACAAAAGAAAATGGACAAGCATACAGTAAGATATGAAAGGTTCAGGCTTGCCCTGGAACCCTATAACATTACCGACAAAGCCTTTATCGACAAAATGCAGGCATTTTACCTGGCAAACGCCCCTTTAAAAAAAAATCTCTTCGACAACTGTATTGAAGTACTTGATTATTTATTCAGAAAATATAATTTATATATAGTTACTAACGGATTTTACGAAACCCAACTAAAAAAAATGCAATCGTCGGACATCGACAGGTTTTTCAAAAAAGTTTTCACTTCTGACAAGCTGGGGTATTCAAAACCCGACAGTAAAATATTTGAATATGCAATAAAATCGGTTAATGCACGAAAGTGCGAAAGCTTATTTATTGGTGACGACTTTGTAAACGATATCGAAGGGCCAAAGAAATTTGGCATCGACCAGGTATGGCTAAAAACCAACCACGTTACTTGCAAGCTGGAGCCAACCTATACCATTGAATCGCTTCAGGAGTTGAAAACATTTTTATAATACCCTTCTTTGTACAAAAAGCAGCAAAAAAAAACCTGACCAGGCCCTGCCTGTATATAAATCTTTTAAAGCCATTTTCCCATATACTGGAAAAGCAAATGTCATTTGCTAAAACACAAAGAACTATATTCCCGTTGTTTTAATTCCCGCTATAGTTAGTAGAAAGCACTTTAAATTCGGTGCGCCTGTTCAGAAAATGTGCAACCTCCTGCAAATCGGTATCGCTTATTGTGTTAATATACTGCTCAGTAAGCACCTGTCCTTCTGGCAGAAACGGGTAGGCTTCGTGATCGCGCAAATCAACCTGTTTTGGTTGCGATTCGCCATAACCTTTTGCCACAAGCCTGTTTGCTGAAATCTCCTTCATAATCAAGTAGTTAACTACTGCCTGTGCCCTTTGTTGCGAAAGATCCATATTAAAATCGTCGTTGCCCCTGAAATCGGTATGGGAACTTAGCTCAATGGTTATTGTTGGGTTATCGTTTAATGTCTCAACCAGTTTATCAAGTGCCACCATCGATTCAGGCCTGAGCTCTGCACTGGCAAAATCGAAGAAAATATTTTCTACAGTAATGGGTTTATCAATTGGGGAAAGGTAAATTTCGGTAGTAAAATCGGTGCTTTTCTCTTTAGCTTTTGTGGTTTCGCGTTCTTTCCCCTGCAGAAAACCATCTTTTTTTGCCAGGAAAATATAATCGGTAGAAGGTTTAAGTACAAACTTAAAAGAACCATCGTTTCCGCTGGTTGTTTCAAGGGTAAGGCCATCGCTGCCAATCGATTTGACACTGGCCCCTGGTAAAGGCTGGTTTGTTTTTTCGTTTTTAATAATACCGGTAATGCTAAACTTGAGCGGGGGCAACAGGAACATGTAAATATCGTCGCCTTTGCCTTTGCGGCTGGACGAGAAAAACCCGGCCTCACGTTCGGCTTCGAAGCAAATTCCAAAATCGTCGGCAGAACTGTTTATCGGGTATCTCATGTTTTCAATCTGCCAGTTTCCGGCATCATCGGGTATAGCTTTAAATATATCGTACCCCCCCATTCCCCTGTGGCCATTGGAAGAAAAGTAAAAAGAGCCATCGGGGTGTACATAAGGAAACACTTCGTCTCCAAGTGTATTAACAGGTTCGCCAAGGTTAACGGGGTCGCCAAAATCGTCGTTTATCGATTTGCGGGTGGCCATCCATATATCTTTGCTTGCTTTGCCATCGGTGCCTGTCATACTGCCGGCCATATCAGAAACAAAATAAAGGGTAAGCTCATCGGCAGAAATTGCCGGATGGGCAACAACAATACTATCGTCGGCAATATCGAGCGACTTTGCTTTTTGCCACTCATTATTTTTAAGCTCCGAAACCAGAATTGCACATCCTGTGCTTTTTTTGTCCCTAACCTGGCATTGAGTGTAATACAGACGTGTAAAATCACGGTTTAAAGCCGGTGTGCCTTCATCATATTCGGTGTTTATAGCATCAGAAAGCGGTATCGGGGTACTCCATTTTCCTTTACGGTCGAGTGTGGTTTCAAAAATATCTGAAAACCCCTGTCCCGATACCCCTGTTTCATCTTTTCCGGTAGTTTCTTCGCGGGTAGAAGTAAAATACAAAACACGGTAATCTTCACGGGCAAAAGCAGGGCTGTAGTCGTCGGGCTTTGAATTAATAAATTTATGTTCCTCTACTGTATAGCCACTGGGAAACTTCATCCACTCAACGGCCTCATCGCATGAAGCAATGCCATCATCGGCACGCTTATCTTCCGGCATAAGTTCTTTATAAGCTTTAAACTGCAATTTCGCCTCTTCGTACTCGCCAATCATTTTTAACATATTGGCGTAATGAAAAAATATAACCGGATCGTTATAATTCTTTTTTATGGCCTTACTATACCATAAGGCAGCCTTATCGGGCTGGTTGGTTTTTCTGTAGCACTCACCTATGTGAAAGACGATACGGTTTTTTTCATTTTTGTCAGTTACACGATCGTAACTCTCCTTAAAATAATCAATTGCTTTATAATACTCCCCAGACTCGAAAGTTTTATAGGCTTTATCTATCGAACGGCCCTGTGCCGATAATCCGTTGCAAATAAATGAAAGCAACCCGGCAATAACTAGTATTTTGTAATATTTCACAAGAATATATTTTTTGTTATTAATTGGCCTTTTGAAACACCCATATTATACCCATCATCATTTTATGGGCTTTTAGTGCAGGGATATTTCATTTAAAAAGCCACCAATGTATAAATTGTAAATTTAAATGAATTTCTAAATAATAAGGGGCAATATTATTAACCAACATAAAGTAAAAACTAAAAAAACTTCAGTTTATTTCTTTTTTTTTAGAAAAAACCGACCGATTAAGGCCATCACAAGTAAGTACAACCGGCGAATTACCCTTTTATTTTTTTTTAACGTTTTTTAAGCCAACAGTTTCATTTTTGCTTAAAACTTAACCACAATATTAGTTTTTACAACTTTAAACCTAACATTACATATTGCTTATATTTTAAAAGTTATTTTTTTAGAATATGTATTATTTTATTTTGCATAAAAACTTAATTTTTTATACTTTTTTTTCATTTTGCCCCCCGGCAAAATAAACACAACGCACATTAATAACATATTTTTAATTGTTTATGTCAATTATTTTAAT